>CAJUQB010000007.1:0-49574 GCA_910588285.1 uncultured Lachnospiraceae bacterium | reverse complement strand
GATCTACAATGCCATGAACGGAGCTTATTTTGCAGCAATGCGCGTGTAATCGGCAGCAGGGGCCGGCAGAGACCGGCCGGCTCCCGCGCCGGTATTAAAGGAGTGGATAAAGTGAGTGAGAAAAAAAGAATCGGCGTCTTGGGCGCCGGAAAGATGGGGCTTGGAATTGCCCAGCTTTTTGCCACAAAGGGCTATCAGGTGCGGGTGATCTATGTATACGACGACAAGACCCGCTGCGATGCCAGGGAAGTGATTCGTGAGAACCTTCAGGTGCTGGTGGATAACGACGCCATGGACGCGGCAGAGATTCCTGCTATTTTAGACCGGATCGGCTTTGTGGATGAGCCGGAGGAGATTGCAGATTTTGCAGATATTATTTTTGAGTGCATTGTGGAGAAGCTGGAAGTGAAGCAGGAATATTTTGCACGGATGGATCAGATATTCCCGCCCCAGACAATCCTGGCCTCCAACACCTCTGCCATCAGCATTACAGAGATTGCAGAAAAATCAGAACACAAGGAGCGCATCATCGGAACCCATTACTGGAACCCGGCTTACCTGATTCCGTTGGTGGAGGTAATCCGCACAAAATATGTATCCGACGAGATTGCCCAGGCCACCTATGACCTGTTGGAGGAGGCCGGCAAGTGCCCGGTATTTGTGAAAAAGGATGTGCCCGGCTTTTTGGCAAACCGCCTGCAGCATGCATTGTTCCGGGAGGCTCTGCGGATTATTGAGGACGATATTGCAGAGCCCCAGGACGTGGATAAGGCCATCAAATACGGCTTTGGCATGCGCCTTGGCATCTGCGCTCCGGTGGAGGTTATGGACATGGGAGGGCTGGACCTGACCTACAATATCCACAGCTACCTGTTCCCGCATTTGGAGAATTCCACAGAGCCGTCACGGCTGCTGACAGACAATATTGCAGCCGGCAATTTGGGCTTCAAGACCGGCAAGGGGCTTCTGGAATACACGCCGGAGGAGATCAAGCGGTTAAATGAGGAGCTGACCGAGGGGCTGATCAAGGTGGCCCGGGCGTTGGGCAGACTGTAGGAGGAGAGACACCATGAGAAATATTGTAATCGTGGCCGGATGCCGTACCCCCATTGGCACCATCAACGGCCAGTTTAAAACGGTAAATCCGGCAGAGCTTTCCATCCCGGTGATGCAGCAGCTGGTGTCCCGTGCAGGGATTGACGGGGCGCTGATTGAGGACGTGATCTGGGGCTGCAATTATCAGAGAACCTACAAGGAAAACAATCTTGCCAGAGTGGCTCTGGTACGGGCAGGGCTTCCGGTAACGGTTCCCGGTATCACCATTCACCGGAACTGCACCTCCTCCATGTCAGCTATCCAGATGGGCTATTACCAGATCAAGGCCGGTGAGGCTGACTGCATCATGGCCGGAGGAGCCGACAGCATGAGCACGGCACCCCATATGGTATTCGGGCTCCGCAACGGCCAGAAATTCGGCGATATGCAGCTTCGTGATTCCATGTGGGATTCCCTGACCAACCTTGGCGTAGGGCCCAAGATGGGAATCACTGCAGAAAATGTTGCGGAGAAGTACGATGTTACCAGGGAGCAGATGGATGCCTATGCCCTGCGCTCCCAGCAGCGGGCGGACGCGGCCATCAAGGCCGGGCGCTTCCGGGATGAGATCATTCCCATTACAGTGACTACCAAGAAGAGCAGCCAGGAGATCTGGACGGATGAGTATCCCAAGCCGGATACCACCTTGGAGAAGCTTGCGAAGCTCCGCCCCTCCTTTGTGGAGAATGGGAAGGTGACGGCAGGCAATGCCTCCGGCATGAACGATGCGGCCTCCGGTGTAATCCTGATGGAGGAGGAGAAGGCGCGGGAGCTTGGAGTTCCCATCCTGGCCCGCATTGTCAGCACAGCCACCACCGGCGTGGAGCCGGAGCTGATGGGCATCGGCCCCATCAGTGCCACCCAAAAGGCCCTTCAGAAGGCTGGATTGACCATTGACGATATCGACTTGTTTGAGATCAATGAGGCCTTTGCGGCCCAGACCCTGGCCTGCCAGAAGGAGCTGGGGATTCCGGATGACAAGCTGAATGTCAATGGCGGCGGAATTTCCCTGGGACATCCGGTGGGAGCCACCGGTTCCAGGATTGTGATTTCCCTGATGTACGAGATGAAGCGCAGGGGGAACCGCTACGGCGTGGCGACACTGTGCGCCGGCGGCGGAATGGGAACGGCAGTTATAATTGAAAATCTATCATAAAACAAGGAATCACCCTGCGGGTATCCCTGTATGCCAAAAAGCAGGGCAAGAGAAAGGAGAACTAATATGTCAGAAATTGCTGTAAGACACACGCGTGAGGAATGCTTTGCTCACACAAATGATTGGAAGAAGCCTTATGACGGCAGTATCTTTGATATGTTCAAGGATGGCTCCTTCGAGCTGATTGACCTGTCCAATCCCTTTGGAAGAGGCAACCCACTGTGGCCCTCCAACGGAGATTTCCATATTGACAGAGTTCAGCATATGCCAATGCATTACCGGTTATTACAGACCTTCAATGATTTCCATATGCACAACTCCACCCATGCAGATTCCCCATCCCATGTGATTCCGGAGAGTCCCTTTACCCATGAGCTCCCCATTCAGAACTATTTCGGCGAGGCTGTCTGCCTGGATATCCCCAAAGGAAAATGGGAGCTGATTACCGTAGAGGAGATTGAGGAAGCAGCCAAGAAGGTTCCAGGCGGAATCAAGGAAGGCGACTGGGTACTTCTGAATACAGGCACCCACAGACGCTGGGGCGAGAATGACGATTATTTTGCATACAGCCCGGGCCTGTCCATTGACGGTGCAAAGTGGTTTGTGGAGCATCATGTAAGAGGCGTTGGATTTGATATGCAGGCCATTGACCATATCCTTTACACCTATGCCGCAGACCATGGCCCCGGCCCCTATGTTCCCCGTATCACAGAGGAATATGAGGAGATGTACGGCCATCCGGCAAAGGACGATTTCCCGGAGTGGGAGCCCTGCCATGATATCCTGATGGCAAACAATGTAATGGGAATTGAGAACCTTGGAGGAGATTTGGATAAGGTTACAAACCAGAGATTCCTGTTCTGCGCATTCCCCCTTCGCTGGTATATGGGAGACGGCACCATTGTACGTGCAGTTGCCTTTGTTCCGTCTGACAGAATTGACAGAAGCGTACCGGACAAGGAGTATCCCTACGGCGTATATTAATATTGCCTGACTAAGAACCCATAAAGGAGGATAAATCTATGGCAAATAAATCACTGGTAGCAATTGCAAAAGGTGCAGATATCCAGGAAAACGTTACAAAGGTATTTGACCTGATGGGAGGCGTCACCAATGTGGTGAGAAAAAATTCCATCGTTGTATTAAAGCCCAACGCAGGCCATGCAGAGCCCCCTGAGACCTCTGTATGCACCAACCCGGAGGTAGTTCGTGCAGTAATCCGTGAGGTGAAAAAGGCAGAGCCCAAGAAGATCATTGTGGCAGAGGCAGCAGCCATTGGCTGCGACACGATGGAGTGCTTCAAGGTCAGCGGGATTGCAGCAGTTGCAGAGGAAGAGGGCGTAGAGCTTAAGGATATCAAGAGAGACCCGGATCTGGTCAACGTTGCGGTCCGCGGCTTCCGTTCCAATATCGACCACCTGAAGCTTCCCCAGTTCCTGCTGGAGGCTGATCACCTGATCAACCTGCCCATCTTAAAGGCCCATGCAAGTATGGTATTCTCCGGGGCATTGAAGAACATCAAGGGCGTGGTTCAGGATAAGGTACATATGCAGATGCATCAGCAGAACCTGACCATGGCTATGATGGATGTGTGGAGCGCCTGCCGTGCAGATATCAACATCATGGATGCCATGCGTGCAGCCAGCGGATACAGCCCCCATATGCCGGTGCCCATTGAGACCAACCTGGTGCTGGGCTCCAAGGATCCGGTGGCTCTGGACCGTGTGGCATGCGAGGTGACCGGCATTGACACCACCTGCGTGGATTACTTCAAGGTGGCGGCTGAGACTGGCCTTGGCAATTACGATATGGACGATATCGAGGTTGTGGGAACCTCCCTGAAGGATGCTTATAAGAAGATGTGGATCCCCTACATCGGCGATATGAGCACCCGCTGGCCGGAGTACGATGTAAAATGCGAGGGCGCATGCTCCAGCTGCCAGGCCCTTTTGGCCATCAACATGGAGGAGCTGAAGGCCGTAGACGAATATGAGAAGAATAAGGGCATGACCATTGTAATTGGCGGCAAGAATGAGATCCCCAAGGATATTCCCGACGAGCGCATTGTCCTTCACGGAAACTGCACTAAGAAGTATCTCAAGGATCATCCCAATGCATACTGGATCCTGGGCTGCCCGCCCAACGAGCCGGCCCTGTACCTGACCGTACAGCGCAAGGAGGTCATCAATGGCATGGGCGACCAGGAGGAGGAGATCATCCGTCCCTGCATGGCAAGAGATGCCGCCGTATGGCGTGAGTACGTGTTCAAAGCAGCTGACAAATACTACGCAGAGCATCCGGAGGAGAAATAAAATGGATGGCTACGTAACTGTAAAAATGGATCAGGAGCTCCGTGACCTGTTAGACACAATTTTTACAGATGAGTTCATGAAAGAGAACACGAATTTTGAGAATTTTGAAGCGTTCCAGTATTCCAGTGCGGTGATTGCCAACTGGAAGGCCGAAACCATGGTCTATGCACAGCTGTTGATGGACGGCTTTGTCAAGGAGAGCACCCGGTTTGAAACCTGGGATGAGATGGTCAAGGCAGCGGCGGATGCAAAATTTGCACCGTAAAAGGCAGTGCTGGCCGGGAGATGCCGGAGCGTGGAAATAGGGATGGCGTGTAGGTACAGCGTGTAATAAAAATACCGTTTACACAGCCATACCGGATGGTGTATACTTAGAAAAGCCAGAATTTCAGGAATGCCCGTGGAATACGTGGCGTGAGGGGGATTCTGGCTTTTTTGGCAGGCGGGGCTTATATGGGATGGGAGGAGTAATTCCATTGTTTCGAAAATTTACAGATTTTCCAAGAGGAACCTTATACGACATATTACAGGATGCATATTCTTATGATTCCAGAAATAAAGGAATATGGGATGAAAACTGGCAGGAATCAGATGATTTTTTCTACAATAATCCGGATATAGCAGATCAGTATGGCCTGGTAACCTGTATCGCAGATATTCCCATTGGATTTGTTACCTGGGATCCCCGGCACAGGCCGGAATATGTGGAAATTGGCCATAATGGAATCCGGGAGCAATACAAAAGAAAAGGCTATGGGCATCTGCAGCTGGAGGAGGCAATTCGCAGGATCAGGAAATACGAAGGCCTTCGAAGGATTATCGTGTGTACCAACAGCAATTTGGCAGCGCCTAAGAATTATGAAAGCGTGGGCTTCCAATTGTGTGACAGAAAGCCCAACCATACCGAAAGCGCATATACGGGAGATTTTTTGTATTATGAAATAATACTTTAGAAAAAAGGAAACATCCATGATGAATTACATGCAAAAAGTAATGGTCATTGGCAGTCCAGGTGCAGGAAAAAGTACGTTTGCAAGAAAATTAAGAGATTTCACAGGTCTTCCACTCTATTATCTGGATATGCTGTGGCATAAACCGGATCGGACAAATATTTCCAGGGAAGCGTTTGACCTGCAATTGAAGGAAATCGTAAAAAAGGACAGATGGATTATTGACGGGAATTACCAGCGAACCCTTTCCCTCCGTTTGAAGGAGTGCGATACGGTTTTCCTGTTGGATTATCCGCTGGAGCTCTGCCTTTTGAGTGCAGAATCCCGCATTGGAACAAAGCGGGAGGATATGCCCTGGATGGAGACAGAATTTGACGAGGAATTTAAACAGTGGATTGTTGATTTCCCCAAGAAGCAGCTGCCACAGATTTATGAAATGCTGGAGAACGACCGGAAAAATAAAATGATCTATATTTTTAAATCGAGAGAAGAAGCAGATGCTTATCTGGCTCAGCAAAGGGGCTTGTAGAGGAAATGCATAAGAACCTTCTGGAACATTTGACGGAGCGCTTTGTGAAGCAAAGCCAGGAAATTTTGGGAGACAATTTGGCGGGGATATATCTTCATGGTTCTGCTGTCATGGGATGCTTCCATGAGAAAAGAAGTGACGTCGACCTTGTGGTTGTAGTATATGCGGCGATTCCCAACGGAATAAAACGCCGGTATATGGATATGGTTGTGGAATTAAATTCATATGCGCCGGAAAAGGGAATCGAAGGAAGCCTTGTCAGAATGGATGTATGTAAGCCTTTTATTTATCCCACGCCTTTTGAATTACATTTTTCAGCAGCACATTTGGAATGGTACAGGACAGATCCATCCGATTATGTGGAGCGGATGCATGGGCTGGATAAGGATCTGGCGGCACACTTTACGGTCATTTATCATAGAGGAAAATGTCTTTGGGGGGAAAAGATCAAAGATGTTTTTGAAGAGGTTCGGAAGGAATTTTACTTTGAGAGCATTTGGTGTGACATTGAACATGCGGAAGCAGAAATAGCCACGAATCCTACTTATATTATTCTGAATTTGTGCAGGGTACTGGCCTATAAGAAGGAGGGGCTCATCCTGTCAAAGCAGGAGGGCGGGAGCTGGGGCATTGCCAATGTTCCCGGGCAGTATCACCATTTGATTCAGGCTGCATTGGAGGAATACGCATCTGGCCGGCCGGTGAAGTGGGACGAAACCGGAATGTGTGAATATGCGGCATATATGATCAGCCAAATAAAAAATTAGAAGGTTGCCTATGGAACAGAATTTTACAGATAAAGGAGAGGCTTGAGATGAATGAAAACACGGTACTCATAAGGAAGGCAGAGGAGAAGGACTATCCCTTTATTTTGCGGGTAAATGAGGAAAATGTAGAGGTCCTGTCACCCATGGATGAGGCAAAGCTGAAAGGGTTCGCGGAATTTGCGGAGCTTCTTCTTGTGGCGGAGGTGGACAATGCGCCGGCCGCGTTTTTGATTGGCATCAGGGAGGGGATTGGGTGCTATGACAGCGAAAATTATCTGTGGTTTCAGAAAAAATACCCCCAATTCCTTTATGTTGACAGAATTGTGATAGATGAGCCGTATCGGAGCGCAGGCATTGGAAAAATGCTGTACCAGGAGGTTTTGCATTATGCCTGCCTGACGGGAGTGCCAATGGTTACTGCTGAAATAGATACCATACCTTATAATGAGACAAGCCTTAAGTTCCATGAGCGGATGGGATTTCAAGAGGTGGGAGTTCAGTTTGTCCGGAATAACAGCATCAAGGTTTCCTTACAGGCAGTAGCGGTTGATTGCCATATGGAGCATGTTCACGGCCATTTCCACAGTCACAGGGATGAACATGCTCATGTACACAACGAGGAATATGATCATGCCTACAGAGCTGGTCATGATCATGTCCACAGCGCTGGTCATGGGCACACCCATCCCAATGCCAAGGCTGTGTCCAACCGTCTGGCCAAGGCAATCGGACACCTGGAAAAGGTGAAGCAGATGGTAGATCAGGAGGAGGATTGCGCCCAGGTTCTTGTCCAGCTGACTGCAGTGCGTTCCGCCATCAACAATGCAGGGAAGATTATTTTGTCGGATCACCTGAACCACTGTGTGGTGGAGGCGGCTGAGAAGGGCGACTATCAGAAGATTGAAGAGTTCAACGAAGCAGTAAAGCAGTTTGTAAAGTGAGGAGAGCAGAGAGATGGGAAAGAGAGTATTGTATCTGGAATGTAAATCAGGCGCTGCCGGTGATATGCTGATGGGGGCCTTGTATGGTCTGCTGACAGAGGAACAGAGACGTGTATTTTTGGAGAAATTAAACAGTATCTGGGAAGGCGTTACCGTGACCGCTGAGGAAAAGACCCAGAAGGGGATCGGCGGAATCCAGATGCATGTGAGTGTGCATGGGCAGCAGGAGGATGAACATATGCATGACCACGGTCATGAGCATAGCCATGGTCATGATCCTCATGAGCATGGTTACGAGCACGAGCACAGCCATGGTCATGATCACCAGGAGCATGATCATGATCAGAATCACGGGCACAGCCATGATAACGATCCTCACGAGCATGGTCACGGACATGCCCATGGTCATGGTTACGAGCACAGCCATGGCCACGATCACCAGGAGCATGTTCATAGTCATAATCATGCCCACAGCCACCACCACACCAGTTACCCGGAGATTCTGGAGCGGATCTCCTCTCTGCCGGTAAGTGAGCAGGTGCGCCGGAATGCGGCAGAGATTTACCGCAGGATCGGGGAGGCGGAGAGCAAGGTACACCGTACTTCTATGGAGCAGATCCATTTCCACGAGGTGGGCTCTCTGGATGCATTGGTGGATGTAACAGGAAGCTGCCTTGCAGTGGAGATGCTGGGAGTAGATGAGATTCTGGCCTCCCCTGTCTGCGTGGGAAATGGGACAGTGCGCTGCGCCCATGGGATACTGCCGGTTCCGGCTCCTGCAACTGCCGAGATTATCAAGGGAATGCCGGTTTACTTTTCGGAGACAGACGGGGAGCTTCTGACCCCCACAGGCGCCGCGGTGCTGAAGCATTTTGTCAAAGGCTATACCAGAGAGCTTGCCCTGGCGATAGAAGAGATTGGATATGGCATGGGAACCAAGGAGTTTGAGAATCCAAGCTTTGTGCGGGCATTTTTGGGGACAATGGAGTAAGCCCTTTGAAATTGCGGGCAGCTTCGTCCGGGCCAAAAGAATGCTCCTTTTTGATAAGGAGTTTCATATCTGAAATCCTATCAAAAAGGAGCTATTTTCTTCCAAAAACATAGATTTATTTACACGATTCGCAGAGCCTCTGTTAAAGTGCTGTATGCTTCAAATGTGATTAATAATTCTCTGCCTGAACCTCGAAATAGCTTTGTGGATGGTTACAGGTGGGGCAAACTTCAGGTGCCTTTGTTCCAACAACAATGTGTCCGCAGTTGCGGCACTCCCATACCTTCACTTCACTCTTTTCAAATACAGCAGCAGTATCCACGTTCTGAAGCAGAGCGCGGTATCTTTCTTCGTGGTGCTTTTCAATGGCACCTACAAGCCGGAACTTTTCTGCAAGCTCCGGAAAGCCCTCTTCCTCTGCTGTTTTGGCAAAATTCTCATACATATCTGTCCATTCATAGTTTTCGCCGTCTGCAGCAGCCGCGAGGTTTTTCTTTGTATCACCGATTCCGTTCAGTTCCTTGAACCACATCTTGGCATGCTCTTTTTCGTTATCTGCAGTTTTTAGAAACAGGGCGGCAATTTGCTCATAGCCTTCTTTTTTTGCTACGGAAGCGAAGTAGGTATATTTATTCCTGGCCTGTGATTCGCCGGCGAAAGCTGTCTCCAGATTTTTTTCTGTCTGTGTTCCTGCATACTTTGTTGTTTCCATGTTTTCCTCCTTGGTCGTATTGAATCATACATCAACTGATGTGTGGGATGTATTTATTATAATACCTGTTGATATTTTTGTCGAGGGAATCTCTATTTATTTATCTATATCTCAATTTTAGGTATAATGAAATGAGACAAGCCAGGGTTCAGTATTAAAATATGTAATGGGGTAATTAAATACAATTTTTTCATATGTTTGAAGGAGACTGTATGAAAATCAGGGAAATAAATGTGAAAAACTTTAAGTCTTTGTATGATGTAAGCTTTCAGCCGGGAAAAGTGAATGTATTTATTGGCGCAAACGGATCTGGCAAATCTACTATTCTGGAGGCGATCGGGATATTGAGTGGCGCTATGACGGACAGAGTGAATAACAATGTGTTGCTAAGAAAAGGAATACGATTAAGTGCGTCGCCTTTATATAAGTCAAAATTTAAGACCATGAAAAGAGAAGGTCTTACGGTAAATTTGGGGATTCAATGGGAAGAGGGAGGGGAATATGACTACTCCGTTCATATGACTACGCCTACAGATGATGATATATGGAAGTATCATTCTGAAAGTGTGTATCAGGAAGGAAATCTATTATGGGGGAGAAGTAACCGATCTACTGTCCAATTGAATAATAATATTGGCTATTTTATGATTGCAGAAACGCTAAACGGACATGGATGCAGACAGATGGGGATATGAGATTTGGAACCCTTTATATAGAAGATGTTCTAGACCTGATTGATTGGGCATCGGATTTTGATTTTGCTGCTCCAAAAAGAGCGAATCTGAATCCGGGAGTTCCTTCTGCACGGCAGGTCATTGAATTTAAGGACAGATTTTTAAAAAAAGTGCTGCATTTACGGGATATGATGCCAGTGAAGGGGCTTTATATGTATTATTTATGCTATGTATGGCAATGCATCCTGAATCGCCAAACATGTTTGCGATAGATAGTTTTGACCATGCATTGAATCCCAGACTGGCAAAGAGACTGACGGAAATATTTTCCCAGCTGATTCTTGAATCTCAGAGAACGGTATTTATGACAACGCATAATCCTCTGGTATTGGATGGGTTGGATTTATGTAATGATGATATCCGGCTTTTTGCTGTCAGCAGAAATAAGGATGGATATGCAGTGATTGAACGGATAAAGGTTTCAAAGGAATTACTGGAATCGGGGCAGCCTTTATCCAGGTTATGGATTAACGGAAGGTTGGGAGGTGTTCCAGAATTGATATGAGGAAAGTGATTGGTATTGTAGGAGAAGGGCCGACAGATTATATGGTCCTTAGAGAAGTGGTTGACCATATAACTGGTGAAGAGAATGAATACAGAAGATTGTAGCCAGAGCCTGATATGGCGGGGCGATTTGGAAATGGGTGCAAGGGAGTCTGGAGATGGTGTGAAACGACTTCTGATGTATTGGATAAAGTTTTTTATGGTGTTACGCCACAGCTTGATTTGCTTATCATACAAATGGACGCAGATGTGTCCAGAAAGGAAAGAGAGGTACATTGTCCGGTTATTTTACCCTGTGGTCATCATGTGCAAAAGCCCAGTGGGTATGAAGAGCATCTGGAGCAGCTGATAAACATATGGCTGGGAAATTGCCCGAATAATGAGAATATTCTGATTACAATTCCCTGTGACAGTACAGATACGTGGATTGTGGCAGCGTATCAGGACTATGGAAATGTAGAGGAAATTAAAAATCCATGGGAGAGCGTAATTGCCAGGAAAAAGGAATATCATGGTATCAGGATATCTGGAAATAAGAAAAGAGCTTCGGTGTATAGCCAGCTACTGCCAAGGCTTTGCCAACAGTGGGAAAGGGTGGTGGAACAGTGTTATAGCGCAAGACGCTTTGACGATAAAGTAAAGCGGATATTTGGAGCAGCAGGCCTTTAAAACCAGCAAACAGCGATACGTTTACTAAATGGCACATCAGTGTTTCTATAATGATTCTTTACGGTTCAAACCATCTCTTCCTATAATGGTTATATGAGCACGACCAATAAGGTGAAGGAAAGGATGGAGAACAATGAATCAAATCTATGAATCAGACGCAAAAATTCCAGTGTATGATACCTGCGACATTTTAGTTGTAGGCGGGGGAGCGGCGGGCCATTCCGCCGCAATTGCTGCTGCCCGGGCAGGGGCGAAAAATATTATTCTCATGGAGCGCTACGGGTATATGGGAGGGGACGCAACCGGCGGGTACGTCATTATGGTGCCAAACCTCTCATGGTATGACAAATCCTTTGTCCGGGGACTTCAGGAGGAGTGGTTTACAAGGCTGAAACGTGTACCGGAGGCAATTCTGGGACCGGATCTTAATAAGATCGGCTGGGTAGACAAGGCTTATGTAAACCGTTGGAAGGGAATCCATGACTGCGTAAGCCGCGGCGGATACCAGGGGGCAAAGGAATCCTGCCTGGTGCGTTCCATATATTTTGAGCCCAACCAGCTGAAGATTGAGATGGATAAAATGCTGCTGGAGCAGACGGATCGGATCCAGGTTCTGTGCCACAGCTGGGGCGTGAAGCCCATTATGGAAGGAAATGAGATCAAGGGCGTGTTCTTTGAGAGCAAGGAGGGGCGCCAGGCAGTCCTTGCCAAAGTGGTGATTGACGCCACGGGGGACGGAGACCTGTTTTCCCAGGCAGGAGCCCCTTACGAGAAGCTGACGGATGCAGGCTGCCGTTCCAGCGCCACGGCCCTGGTATGGCGGATCGGCGGAATCGACTGGAATGCCTACACGGCCTGGCTGAATGCAACCCAGGGAGGCTTCCCCATGATTGTCAACGGGCTGAATAAGATCGCAGGCTATAAGACCATGCCCCTGCCCACCAACCAGAATGATATCTGCTGGCTGAATAATTGGTTCTATGAGCGGGATTGCTCCAATATCAAGGATCTGACCAGAACGGAGCTGCAGGTTCGGGATACCATCCGGGATATCATAGAATTTTTCCGGGAGACGGTGCCCGCTGCCTTCCGGAATGCATACCTGTATGATATTGCGCCCCAGCTGGGAGCACGCTGCAGCCGGCGCCTGGTGGGCGAGTATGTGATGAGCATCCGGGATTTTGCCTTTGAAACACACTTTGACGATGTGATTGCCTGGCATTCCACCATCTGCCAGATCAATGACTGCGGGCCGGTGGAGCTGCCCTACCGCTGCATCCTGCCCCAGAAGGTGGAACACCTCCTCTGCCCCGGCAGGCACTTATCTGCCGATACGGCTGCCATTGACTGGCTGAACCTGATTCCCCAGTGCGTGGGCACCGGACAGGCGGCCGGCGTGGCTGCGGCAGTTGCGGTTCTGGATGGAACCAGCGTCCGAGGGGTAGATATCAAAAAGGTGCAGGATATACTTGTAGATCAGGATGTCCCCCTTCCCAGAAATGAAAAATTCCGTGCAAAGGATCCCAGCTATGAGGAGATGGTCAAGGAGCATGAATACGGCCTCTATACAGAGCTGGCGAAACGGGAGCAGGCATCGGAAGGCTCCATCAAGCAGTACCGGCAGTGGTAGAACCCACGGAAACAAAGCTTGGAAGGAGGAAAGCTATGCTTACAAAAAGGCAGAATTTAATCGAAGTCATGAAGGGCGGGACGCCGGACCGTTTTGTAAATCAGTATGAAGCATTTACCCTGCTGATGGGTGTGCCCTGCTCTGCTTACCGGCGCACCATAAAGGGTGGTGAGCCTTCCACAGACGGCTGGGGCGTGACGAAAATATGGCCAGAGGGGACGCCCGGCGCATTTCCCCTTCATGATCCCCAGCATCTGGTCTGTCCGGATGTGACACGCTGGAAGGAATTTGTGAAGGCCCCCAGGGTGGAGTATCCCCTTTCCGCCTGGGAGGGCATGATGGAGCGGGCCAAGGAGGTGGATCGGGAGGAAACCTTTGCCCTGGCATTTTTGACGCCGGGTTTATTTGAAACCTGCCATAATCTCTTGGGACTGACGGAGTGTCTGGTGAATTTTTATGAGGAACCGGACAGTATGCACGAACTGATCGCATATTTGACCCAATATCAGCTGGCAATGGCAAAGGAGATCTGCGACCACCTCCAACCGGACGGGATTTTCCAGCATGACGACTGGGGAACCCAGATCTCCACCTTTTTGTCGCCGGAGATGTTTCAGGAGTTTTTTGTTCCGGCTTACAAGAAAATATACGGCTACTACAAGGAGCGGGGCGCCAGCCTGATTGTGCACCATTCAGATTCCTATGCTGCCACCCTGGTTCCCTACATGATTGATATGGGGATTGATATCTGGCAGGGCGTCCTGTCTACCAACCAAATCCCTGAATTGATTGACCAATACGGGGATCGGATCACCTTCATGGGCGGCATTGACGACGGCAAGGTAGATGTGGAGCATTGGACGCCCCAGCTGGTCCGGCAGGAGGTGCGCAAGGCCGTAACAGAAAACGGAAGGCTGCACTATATCCCATCCCTGCTGCAGGGGCTTCCCTTTAGTATTTATCCGGGGGTGCACGATGCGGTGACAGCAGCTATTGATGAAATGAGCCAGGAGGTGTTTGGTAAATGAGGACAGAAGAGATCAAAAATAAGGAGCTGCTGCCTCCCAATGGCACGGAGGCGCTGTGCAGAAACCTGATTGAGACAACCTATGAGGATTTGAGCGAGGAAAATATCCGGATTTTTAAAGATCGGCTGCTGGATATGACCGGCTGCATTTTTGGCGGGGATATTGTGCCGGAGGACCGTTTTTTCTATGATATGCTGAAAAAGCAGGGGGGAGAGCCAGTGGCCCCGGCCTTTGCGGACGACAGCTCCCTGCGGCTTCCGTTGACAAGCGCGGTGATGCACAACTGCCTCCATGCCAGGGCAAATGATTTCGGGAATATGGCTATGGTGGTATTCGACGACCCCATTGCCTGTCATTACGGGGAGACTATCCTTCCCATGAATCTGACATTGGCGGATGTATTTGGCTGCAGGGGAAAGGAATTTATTGCCAATAATATTGCGGCGGAGGACACGGTGGGGCGGATCCTGTATACCCTGCCGGTGCGGTGGCCCACGGATATGGAGCTGGGCTCCAGCGCGGCGGCGGCCATTGCCATTCGCTACTATGATTTTGATGTCAGCCAGGCCAAGACAGCCTTCAGCTATGGGGCCACAAACGCCACGGATCCCGGGAATTCCTACTACGATTATTGCCAGGAATTCAAGCTGCATAATGCGGAGAGCGCCCGCTGCGGCATTCTGGCGGCGGAGCTGGCAAAAGGCGGCTGGCGGGGCTTAGAGGATCCCTTTTTCGGAAATGCCGGGCTGATCTCCAGGAAGGTGGGCTGGGGCTGTCTGCCGGATCTGTATGAAAAGGCCTTTGAGGATCTGGGAAAGCGGTATTTTACAGAGGTGCGCTTCAAACGGGGGCCCGGCGGGATGCCGACCATTGCTACGGACCGGCTGGGGGAGAAGCTTAGGGCCAGGATCCTGGAGGAGGACGGAAGCTTTGACCCAGAGAAAATCAGGCAGGTGCGCATCTTAGAGCCGGATACCATGCGCAGGAATTATTATTCCAATCCCTTCCGGCTCAAGGATCATACCAACGCCCTGTTCTCCTATGCATTTGCCTGCTGCTGCAGCCTGTATCACGGGGAGCGGAGGGTGGACCTGGTTCAGACGCCGGCCATCCTGGCCCATCCCAGGCTGGTGGAGCTGGCGGAGCATACGATTCTGGACACCTATCACAATGACGCCGGGACAGATTTCCTGAAGGCCCAGGTAGAGATGACAGACGGACGTGTCTTTGAGGCAGAGGAGGATTTTGTAGGTTCCATGTTCGCCTACCCGTCCCGGGAGTTTTTGGAGAAGAAGTTCTGGGATCAGTTCCATGCCTTTGGCAGACTGCCCCGGGCTGTCGGAGAGAAGATCATTGAGCTGGCCGGCCGGATCGACACTCTGGAGGATATGCGGGAATATACGTCGCTGCTGACCGTGGGATGAGTATTTGAGAAAGAAGCGGGGATCAGGCTGCAGCTGTTATGCGGCAGTCTAAAATAAGCAGGGCTGTTTCGAATGGGATTGTATCAACATGAAATCCTCATGAAACAGCCCTGATATTTTTCGGAACAACGTTGACAATAAAGCATATTTTCGTTAATATTAATATATAAATAAGCCAGTAGCACAACATGGATTGGGATGGCCGAAAGATCCTGATCCACCGGGCAGCGGGGAATTTCCCCGTTATTTTTATATTCTTTTCACATTGGTTCAGGAGGCACTGAACCTCTCGGTCGATTTAGTTACCACAGCAGGCATTGAGGATGACTTTATATTATTGTATGAAGAATAAAGCCCAGAAATCCTATAGGAGGAAGAACCGTGATTCGATTATATGAACCGAAAAAGGAAGATCTGTGGTTTCGGGAACAATTCATGGGTGAGGAAGAAACCATGTCCTATAATCACGCCTGGGGAGGAACCATTCCTTTTCCGGCAGAACAGTGGGAGCAGTGGTATGAATATTGGATAGCTGAAAATGAAGGACAGAGATTTTACAGATATTTATTCCATGAAGAGACGAAGTCCTTTGTGGGCGAGGCGGCCTATCACTATGATGGGGAGTTTGAAGCATATATGGCAGATATCATTGTCACTGCCGGTCACAGAGGCAGAGGATATGGAGCGGAGGGCTTATCGCTGTTGTGCCGGCAGGCGCGCCGGAATGGAATTACAGAGCTGTATGACAACATTGCGTTGGATAATTCGGCGGTGCATATGTTTTTGAAGCATGGATTTGTGGAAGCGTATAGGACAGATGAATTTATCATGCTGAAAAAGAACCTATTTGACGAAAAAGTTTTATTTCTGGATATCGATGGTGTGCTCAATTCGAATGTTTGGAATGACAGCCATCCGACAGAAATCAGTGATGGCATGTTGATTGATGAAGAAAAAATCAAGCTGTTGGCGCTTTTGGTAAGAGAGACAGATGCAGAAATCATCCTTCATTCCGGCTGGCGCTTTTGGTTTGACAGCCAATTAAAACCGCTATGTGCAAAAGCAAATAATTTGGTGGAGCTATTATCAAAGGAAAATCTGTATATCAGCGGGATAACCCCGGATCTGACCACAGAAGAAATCAGAAAAACCAGGAAATTTAGCTTGGTAAAAGCCGATGAAATCCTGTTGTGGCTGAAATTGCATCATAGTGTTGTAGCATGGGTAGTTCTTGACGACCTTGATTTGCACAATGATCAGATCGAACAGCATCAGGTGAAAACGGATCCGACAATAGGGCTTACCCTTAAGAATGTAAAACAAGCTGTAAAAATTCTATCGGATAATTTTTGATATAACTTCTTATGAAAAAACCGAAAACAATGTCCTATTGTTCAAATTTTGTCTGGTGGTGCATTTGCATGGCTTATTACATTATGTGTGCCTTTTATGAATACATTTGAGAATAAGAAAATGAAGGTATTAGCATTCTTATTGCTTGCACTATTCGGTGGAATTTTAGGCGCTATTGGCTATATTATACCAATTATTTTCAATCCCTGGGTTAATTATATTGGTTATCCTATTTTACAGTTGATTATATTAATTGCATTAATTGCCAAGCCTAAGCAATGATAAGTTTGCAGGAATGCGTATGATGATAATATAATACAGTGATAAAAGCACAAAAGGCTATTATAAGTATATTTGGATTTGAGATGCAAACAGAGGTGGAGGCTCACAAAATGACAGAGAGTCAAAATATTGAATGGAAAGAGTCGTGGCGTGACGAATATCTTAAATGGATATGTGGATTTGCAAACGCACAGGGCGGCAAAATTTATATTGGAACACGAGATGATGGGACGATAATTGGGGTTCGTAATTCAAAAAAGCTGTTAGAAGACATTCCCAATAAAATTCAAAACAAATTGGGTATTATGGCGGATGTGAATCTGCTTACTGAAGGTGGACTGAATTATATTGAGATAGTTGTTAGTCCGTGGTCGTTTCCCGTAAATTATGATGGGGAATACCATTATAGAAGCGGCAGCACAAAACAGTTGCTTAGGGGAAATGCGTTGACGAATTTCTTAATGGCAAAGACATGGTTAAAATGGGATGCAGCGACGATATCTAATATTGGAGTAGATGATTTGGATCAGGAGAGCTTCGACATTTTTAGAAGAGAGGCTTTGCGAAGTGGGCGGATGACAAAAGAAGATTTGGATATTGCGAATGTCGAGTTGCTGGAAAAACTGGATTTAATAGTAGATGGAAAGCTTAAACGTGCAGGGGCATTGTGCTTTTACCGTAAACCGGAAAAAGTTATTGGCGGATGCTATGTGAAAATTGGTAAATTTGAAGGCAGTGAGTTATTATATCAGGATGAGGTACATGGTTCTTTGCTTATTTTGGCAGACAGAGTAATAGACCTGATTTATTTAAAATATTTGAAAGCAGTAATTTCATATTATAAAGAAACAAGAGTGGAAACATATCCTTTTGCTCGCGATGCTGTAAGGGAAGCTGTTTTTAACGCCTTGATTCATTGTAATTGGGCTGACAATGTCCCGGTTCAGATACGAATAGAAGATGATGCCATGTATATCAGCAATTGTAGTATGCTGCCTTTTGGGTGGACAGTTGAGACACTTTTAAGCACTCATGTGTCAAAACCATATAACCCGGATATAGCAAGAGTATTCTATCGTGCAGGATATATTGAAAGCTGGGGACGCGGCATTCAGAAGATTCGGGATGCCTGCAAAAGTCTTGGAGCGGACGATCCGGAGTATATTGTTCATGGTGAAGATATTATGGTGAAATTTTCTGCTTTTCAAAGTGCCAAAGTATCAGATGCCAAAGCCCTAAATGTCACAAAAGATGTCACAAAGGATGTCTCAATAGAAGTAAAAATATTAGGTTTGCTTAAAGAGAATGCATCTATTACTACTACTGAAATGGCCAGGCAGTTATCTGTTAATAGGCGGACAATCCAGAGAGGATTGGAGATATTAAAGAGCAAAGGTACAATTGAGCGCAAGGGTGGTAAACGATATGGATATTGGGAAATTTACGAATAATTTTTGTTTCGCATCATGCCATTTCCTGATGGCAACGGCAGAGTCGGCAGGCTGATTGCATTAAAAGAATGCCTGCGTTTCGGGCTTATTCCGTTTATTATTGAGGATGGCAAAAAAATGTATTATTACAGGGGGCTCTCTGAATGGGAACGGGAAAAAGGCTACCTGACAGACACCTGTCTGGATGGACAAGATACCTTTAGAAAACTGATGTCCATGTTCGATATCCAGCCATAAAACCCTCTTTGGAGAATTATAATAATAGCGTTAGGGCATATAGAAACTGAAAATCTATATGCCCTATTTTTTGTCATCTACTCTCCGGTTCGAAGAAGATATAATCCAGAATATCCAGGGCCTGGATTTCTGCCGCTGCAGGCGGAGAATCCCGCAAAGCAGGATTCTTTTTTATCCTTCTCAAAGGGTAAGAGCCTCCATCAATGGATCCAGGCTGTCATAGTCCTCCAGATGCTGGATAATATCCAGCGCTTTTTCTATCTTGTGGTCCGGAAGGATGACGCCGGCGCATATCCGGAAGCGGTCTGCCAGCTCCTGGGTGGAGATGCGGGTGGCGCCGGTGTTGGAGCCCCTTGGGTAGTCGGTGGAATCCACAAGGGTTGTCCCGTCCTTTAAGTCGATTTCCACCCGGGCGTAGAAGGAGCCGGGCTCTGTTTTCTTCAATTCGCTGTATTCCGGGGCCACATGCATGGTGACCTTCTGCATAAAATCATGAACCGTGGGATCCGTGAGACAGCGCTTATCCTGCCATTGGGGGCCCGGCGTATAGCCGAAGGCAGCCAGGGCAATGTTGTAGGGGCCGGAGAACTGGGCGTCGATCTGGTTGGAAACCGCGTATTGGTCAGGGTGGGCCACAAAGGCGCCGGTGTGGCAGCGGACAGCCGTGATGCTTTCCGGAGAGAAGCCATGGGCAGCCTTCAAGCGGTAGAACACATCCAGGCTGGCGTGGAGGAACCGGCAGCAGGGATAAGGCTTGAACATGGTGTTGCGGACAGCCCACTTCTCACCCAGGCCCTCAATCACCTTGTCCGGATCCCACACATTTTCACGGCAGTAGATTACAGGGAAGCCATACTCGCTGTCAAGGGTGTAGGCGTTTCCGGTATAGCCCTCCCTTGCAATCATGGCCGCCTGTACGGCGCCCTGGGCGCACCAGGAAACCGGGGCGTACTTGATCATGGTCTTCGGAAGGGTGCTCTCCCAGTCCCGGCAGACCGGCAAGGGGCAGAAATAGGCAGAAATGCCCAGGGCTTGGGCCATCCTGGCGTGATCCAGCTTCATGAGGAGGGCGTTCCCAATGGCTGCGCCAAGCATATTTTCATTGCTGTTTCCGAATACGTCCGGCGTTTTGCCGTATTTTGCGATGGAGCTCATCATGACGGAGCCCAGGACACCGTTCAGCCGGGCTGCCACATCATGGCCAATGGTCAGGGCAGTCAGAAAGGATTTGCCGTCTGCCCGCTCTGCCTCTGCCACGGCCAGGACAGAGGGGATCAAAATGGGGGGAATATGGGGAATGGGATCATAGTCCAGGCCGTTCAGCAGCTCGGAATTCACAAAAGCGGCCATGGGGGCGGAGATTTTCCCGCCGACGCCAAGAACCGTTGCCTCCGGCGTCCCTCCTACCTTGCCGGCAAAGCTTAAGCCGATTTTTCCCTTGTCCGAAGCGATTCCGCCGACGGCATTTCCAAGGCCGTCGATCAAAATACGTTTCATTTCATGGATGACATCTTCCGGAATATCCCCGAAATTAGTATTCAGTGCAAAGCTGCACAGAGCATCTGTTACATGGGTCATATTACCTTACCTCCTAGTATTGTTTCATAGTTTCATCTTATAATGGCTGCCTTGGGCTGTAAAGAAACAATCCGGGGCCAAGGCGTATCAAAATAGATACATACAGGGGAAATATTGTTTGGAAAATGATTCGGCAGTGTTCCCATAATGTTTCTTTACGGTATATGGTAAGTATTCTATACTATAAATATCTAAAAAAACATAGATACATCCACAAAAAATGTGCATATCGCACAAAAATCTACAAGAAAAGGAGAAGGAAAAATGAAAAAGATGAGACAATTTTTATGCTGTATGCTTGTGGGAACAATGCTTGCTGCTTCCCTGGCCGGATGCGGCGGGGATCCGGGGGAGCCAAAGCCTGAGGGAAATCAGACGGAGCAAAATTCCGGTACAGAGGACACGGAACAGGACAAGCCGGAACCAGAAGATACTGGGACGACTCAGGAGGTTGGGAACAAGCCGGAAGAGGGAGGAAATTATGCGGAGAATATGGAGGTTATCATTGACAATACCCAGATTGCTGCAATCAATCCCATTGGCGCCGGCGGCCCGGGCAGCGCAACCGGCTGGGTGTATAAAATGGTGTATGACACGCTGGTTACCTGGGACGGGGAAGGCGGTTACCTGTCCTGCCTTGCCACCTCCTGGGATACGGAGGACTGGAAGACCATTACCTTCCACCTGCGGGATGGCGTAACCTTCAGCAACGGCGAGCCTCTGACTGCTTATGATGTGGAATATACCATTCAGAAGGCTCTGGAGAATCCGGGCTCTGTGGCCGGCGGGCAATGGTCTGCAGTGGTATCCTGCGAGGCGCTGGATGAGACCACCGTGAAGCTGGAATTGAATGCCCCAAGGCCCCAGATCTTATTTGATGCCAGCCAGACCTATGCGGGGATTATGTGCAAAAGCGCAGTGGAGAGCGATCCGGACAAGGGAGTCTGGGTCGGAACCGGCACCTATGTAATCACAGAGTTTGCATCTAACGATTATGTGAAGCTGGAGCGGAATGATACCTACTGGGGAGAGCTTCCGCCCACCAAGACCATGACGCTGCGGTATATTCCGGAGATGAGCACACGTCTGATGATGCTTCAGAATGGGGAAGCAGATATCTGCTTTAACCTCAGTGAGCAGGATCTCCCTCTGATCGAAGAGGACACGGAGAACTTTAACCTGTTTAAGTACAAAGCCAACAACTGCACAGATATCGGATTCAATATGAATGACCCGGTCTGCGGAGATCTCAATTTCCGTATGGCAGTTGCTTCCGCACTGAACCGTGAGGATATCGGCATTGGGGCAAACGGCGCATATGCGGAGGCCGAGACAACGGGAACCTTCTGGGGATCCGGCGAGCCTTACCGCAATGCGGATATTCCCATCATTCCCTATGACCTGGAAAAGGCCAAGGAATACCTGGCAGACTCTCCCTACAATGGGGAGGAGATTGAGCTGGTTACTGCAATCCCCACCTGTATCAATGCCTCTGCGGTGATCCAGCAGCAGCTGGCTGAAATCGGCATCAAGGTGAAGATCAAGCAGACAGACCCGGCCAGCCTGATGTCCTCCTGCGTATACGGAAGTACGGATTATCAGATGTATTGCTTTGTGGGAGCCTTTGGCTTTGAACCCTATTCTGCTACCTATGGCATCTTTGCCCCCCAGGCAATGCAGAACCGCACAAGCTATGACAATCCCGAAGTGGTGGCAATCCTGGAGAAGGCATCCACTGAGACGGATCAGGCCAAGCTGCAGGAGTACTATTACAGCATCCAGGAGCTGGTGGCAAAGGATATTCCTTATATAAATCTGTTCTATGTGCTGCAGGCCATTGCAGCGGACAAGCAGGTAGGAGGCCTTGTGCTGTCCAACGATGCAGGCCATGACCTCAGATATATGTACAAGACGGTTGAATAAAATTTGTAAGAGAGACGAGAAAGGAGCTTCCGCAGAGCCGGCAGCTCCAGACAGAGGGGGCTGTCGGTTGATACCGATTTTTGCCCCTTCTTAACTATATTCCGTAAGTAAAGGGGGCTAGGTATGATACGTTATATTATCAAACGATTACTCTACCTGATACCGGTGATTCTATGTGTATCATTTCTGATTTTTGCGCTGATGGATCTGACGCCGGGAACCGTGGTGGACAGTATGATCCCAAGCGACGCCACGCCGGAAATGGTGGAAGAGATTTATGCGCAGTATGACCTGGATAAACCCATGGTGTATCGCTATGCAAAATACATGCTTCAATTTGTCCAGGGGGATCTGGGCAAATCGGATATCTCCGGAGAAAATATTCTGCGGATGTACCTGGACCGTCTGCCCAATACGCTGCTGCTGGCAGTTTCTTCCTTGTTTGTGGCAGCAGTCCTTGCCATTCCCATGGGGATAAGAGCTGCCCGGCACGCAGGAACCCTGACCGATAACCTGACTACAGTGGCTACTTTGGTGGGCATGTCCATGCCCTCCTTCTGGCTGGGTCTGCTGCTGCTGTTTTTATTTTCCTTTAAATTGAGGCTGTTTCCGGCCAGTGGAAACGATGGCTTCCTAAGCTATATTCTGCCTGCGGTCTGCAATGGTCTGACCATGATGGCAGGAACTACGCGGCAGACCAGGGCGGCAATGCTGGAAATCCTCCATGCAGACTTTCTGCGGACTGCCCGCTCCAAGGGCGTTCCGGAGAAACGGGTGATCTGGAAGCATGCCCTGGGCAATGCCATGATTCCCATTTTAACCACATTGGGAAGCAACTTAAGCTCCTCTCTGGCAGGCTCTGTGGTGATTGAATCCGTATTTGCCTGGCCGGGGGTAGGGAGGCTCACCGCCGAGGCCATTATGTCCCGCGACGTGAAGCTTGCCTGCGGCGCCGTGATTATGACGACCATTCTCTATGTGATTATGCAGCTGATTGTGGACCTGGCATACGCCTTTGTGGATCCGAGAATTAAGGCCAGGTACATCAGAACCAGGAAAACAAGGAGGAAAGCGGCATGAAGGAAAAGGAATTGGTATCAAAGAGGTATCGCAAACGCAGCCAGCTTGGCGATATTTTTCACAGATTGCGCAAAAACAAAGGCTCCATGTTCGGACTGTGCATTATCATTCTGCTGCTGGTGATCCTGATCCTCTCATTTTTTATTGACTACAATGCGGTTACAGCCACAGACCTGGCAAACCGGTATCAGGGGCCTTCCCTAAAGCACCCCTTTGGAACGGATGATATGGGACGGGATATGTTCCTGCGCACCCTGTACGGAACCCGCTATTCCCTGTCCATTGGCTTTGGGGCTACCCTTCTGGCGGCCATTGTGGGCGTGATCATTGGCTCGGTATCCGGGTATTACGGCGGCCTGGTGGATGATCTGATTATGCGTTTGACGGATATTATTTCCTCCATACCGGCAATGCTGCTGGGGATGGTAATTGTATCCATTCTGGGAGGCAGTGTCGTCAACCTTATTTTTGCGGTGGGCATCTGCTCCATTCAATATTATATTCGGATAACCAGGGCTTCCATTCTGGCCATCCGCGGCCAGGAGTATGTGGAAGCAGCCAAGGTAATCGGGATGTCAGATCTTAGGATTATTTTTACCCAGATCCTGCCAAATGCATTTTCACCGGTAATTGTGACCTTTTCCGCCACCATTGGTATTGCAATTCTGGTGTCGGCCAGCCTTTCCTTCATTGGCTTGGGGGTAGCAGTTCCGATGCCGGAGTGGGGCGCGCTGGTCTCCTCCGGGAGAAATGCTTTGCGGACAGCGCCCTTTGTGTCAACCTTCCCGGGGCTGTTCATAATGATTACGGTATTGGCATTCAATGTATTGGGAGACGGGCTGCGCGATGCCCTTGACCCAAAGCTGAAGCGATAAGGGGGTGTATGAGCCATGTTATTTGCCAAAAAGAAGAAAATTGCTCCAACAGCCGGATACGAGGAGAAGGATAGTGACTATGTGTTGGAGGTCCGGGATCTGGTGGTCCACTATGAGCTGGAAAATGAAACCGTGAAGGCAGTCAACCAGATCAGCTTCCAGCTGAAAAAGGGGGAAACCCTTGGCCTGGTGGGAGAGACCGGCGCAGGAAAAACGTCGACAGCTTTGGCCATTTTAAATTTGGTTCCAGATCCTCCTGGGGTGATCAAGAATGGCGAAATCCTTGTAAATGGAAAGGATGTGCGGAGCATGAGCCCCATGGAGCTGGAGAAGGTGCGGGGAAAGGATATCTCTATCATTTTCCAGGATCCCATGACCTCCCTGAACCCGGTTATGACTGTGGGGGAGCAGATTGCGGAAAGTATTTTCCTCCATGAGGACGTGACAAGGGCAGAATCCTTTGAAAAAGCCAGGGAGATGCTTGAGATGGTGGGAATCCCGGGGGCGCGGGCCGATGAATATCCCCATCAGTTTTCCGGCGGTATGAAGCAGCGTGTGGTGATTGCCATTGCCCTGGCCTGTAATCCAAGGTGCCTGCTGGCGGATGAGCCTACCACTGCTCTGGATGTTACCATACAGGCCCAGGTGCTTGACATGATGAATGACCTGAAAATGCGTCTTGGCACATCGCTGGTGATGATTACCCATGACCTGGGAGTGATTGCCTCCATCTGCGATACGGTTGCAGTCATGTATGCAGGACAGATTGTGGAGTATGGGACGCTGGAGGATGTGTTCAATCAGCCCATGCACCCCTATACTGAGGGACTTTTTAATTCCCTGCCCAGCATGAACCACAAGGAAGGGAAATTGAAGCCCATTCCAGGCTATATGCCGGACCCCACCAAGCTGCCGGAGGGCTGTGCCTTTGCGCCAAGATGCAGATACGCCACCAAGGACTGCAGCAAGCCCCTGAAGCCGAGATATGTCTCGGATACCCATTATGTATTATGCGATGCATACGACAATCCGCAATTCCATATTGAATTACAAAGAGGAGGTGAGGCGTGTGAGTGATCCCATTCTTGAGGTGAAAAATCTGAAAAAATATTTTAAAACAAGCAGCGGCATGGTACATGCGGTTGACGACTGTACGTTTTCCATACAGCGCGGAAGGACTTTGGGTGTGGTGGGGGAATCCGGGTGCGGAAAATCAACCACAGGGCGGTGTATTGTCCGCCTGATCGAGCCAACCTCCGGGGAGATATTGTACGACCATCAGGATATCAACAAGATGAACCGGCACCAATTAAAAAGGATCCGCAAGGACATGCAGTTTATTTTCCAGGACCCCTATTATTCCCTGAATCCGAGAAATACGGTTTATCAGAGCATTGCTGCACCCATCAAGCTGAATAAGCTGATGCCGGGTGCCACAAAGAGCCAGATGGAGGAACGCGTCCTGGAGCTGATGGATACCGTAGGCCTGGCGGAGCGGATGATCAACAGCTATCCCCATGAGCTGGACGGCGGGCGGAGACAGCGAATCGGCATCGCCCGGGCATTGGCCATGGATCCTCAATTTATTGTGTGCGATGAACCGGTATCTGCCCTGGATGTATCCATTCAGGCTCAGATCCTGAATCTGTTAAAGGAGCTTCAGGAAAAGAAAAATCTGACCTATATGTTTATTACCCATGATTTATCGGTGGTGAAGTACTTTTCGGATGATATTGTGGTTATGTATCTGGGGCAGATTGTGGAGAAGGCTCCGGCTGCAAAGCTGTTTGAGAATCCCCGCCACCCCTACACCCAGGCGCTGCTGTCCGCAGAATTGCTGCCGGTTGTGGGCGGCAGCAAAAAGCGGATCCAGCTGACCGGAGAGATTTCCTCCCCCCTGGACCCGCCGGATGAGTGCCGCTTTGCAAAACGCTGCCCCAGGCATTGCAGGGACTGCGACTGCGGAATGCCCGGGCTGGTTGAGATCGAACCGGAGCATTTTGCGGCCTGCCATTGTATAGGAGACTTATAATTTGGAAAATACCATACACAATACAAGGGGGATTTTTAATGAAAAAAAGAACAAAACAACTATTGTCCATATTGCTTTGCGGATGCATGCTTGTTTCCATGGCTGTCGGGTGTGGAACAAGTACAAAAGAAATAACAGAAGAGGAAGGCACGGAAACTGTCAAAAAAGGGAATAACGATGCAGAAGAGAACACAGATGCAGAAGAGAATACTTCGGGAGAAATGGAAGAACTGACGGAAATAGAGGTGGCGTTGCTTTGTCTGGCTCCTGTGGATTCTGCTGTACAGGAACGTGTAGCTGGGCATGTGAATGAATATTTAGAAGATGCAATTCATGTGCGGGCCAATATTGTATGGTACGATGCGGCAAATTATATGGCCCAGGTTCCAATGATGATTCAGGCAGGTGAGACGTTGGATGTAATCATGTTTACACCGATGCCGGTAACCGGATACGCCTCTCTCATGTCTCAGGGCCAGTTGATGGATATTACAGAATATATAGATACCTATGGCCAGGATATCAAAGCGGTTCTGGGAGAAACCGGTCTTGCAGCCACAAGCAAAAATGGAAAAATTTATGGTGTGGGCGGCCAGTCCTGCAACTATAAACATGAGTCGATTATCATGATCAAAGAAGCGCTGGAAGCAGCAAATATGTTAGAAAAATTCGAGGAAATGGATAGCTGGTCCGACTTGGAAGAAATTCTTCTTGCAGTAAAGGAAGCCGGATATGGGGGAGTGGTTAACACAGATGTTGCAGGAACAGTCGTATCTCCACAACCTTATTTGAACGGAGAAGATGCATTTGCTGATGCACAGTGGGTTGACGTTGCCGGAGACGGGAATTATCAGATTTATATTGATGAAGCAACCGATCAGGTAAAATGTTTCTATACAAATGAATCTTATAAAAAATCCATTCTTCGTGCCGGTGATTGGTATGAAAAAGGCTTAATTTACAAGGATGCATCTACAAGTGAGGATTTTTCTGATACACAGTTAAAGAACGGTGTGGGCTCTTGTGAAATCAAACAGGTTGAATATGGATGGGATACCATTTTAAATGCCTCAATCGGAAAAGAAGTTGTTACAAAACAGGTTGTAATGGATAAATTAGCAACCAATACATATACCATGTTTGGATTCTGTGTTCCGATTACCGCACAGGAACCGGAAGCAGCTGTAAAATTCATTAATGAAATGTATCGTGCAAACGAGGCACATACAACCTTACAGTACGGTGTGGAAGGAACAGACTGGGAAATGAAAGAAGACGGAACAGCAGGTTATGTAGGGGATGCAGATTCAGCAGAATTCCATATGAATGGTTTCCCGGGAAATTTAATGGATGTTGTTGCATGGCAGGGAAGTGAACCGGATTTAAGAGCTAACCAGACCGCAAAAAATGCAGAGATGAAAGCATCAAAATATATGGGATTTACAATTGATAATTTCGAAATTTCTGCTGAAGTAACGGCTGTACAGAATGTGGTAAATGAATACAAACCAGGTTTATCTGCCGGAATTTACGGAGCAAATACAGAGGAAAAATACAATGAGTTTATTGAAGCGCTCGAGGCTGCCGGAATAGATAAGGTGGTAGAGACCTATCAGAAACAGCTGGATGCATGGCTGGCAGAATAGTTTAAACACAATTTGCGGCGGCTGTTGCGTCAAATAAATAACTGCCCTTTATGCTTTTGTATATACATGATATACAGAAGCGTAAAGGGCAGATTTCTTATTTACAATATTGAAAAATCATAATGGCGGATGTATTCGATGAAAAAGCTGCAGGCATCTGAATAGGAGGCATTTTTATTCCAAACCATATACACGGAATTATGAGAAACAGGATCCAGGGATATGGAGGATACGTTTTCCCAGCCTTGAACCATATCCAGGGGCAGGAAGGCAGTTACAAAATTACTGGCAATGGCTTTGTGAATCAGCTCCTGCTGGCTGGTTTTTAAAATGATTTCATCGTCGTCATCGCAGTCCAGAAGAGAGCCCAGGAAGGTTTCACCGATAATGTCAAAGGTCAGAGGCGTCAACAGGGAAGCCCGGTCTATGCCCTTCAATTGGGAGATTGAGATAGTCTTATCCTTTGCCAGAGGATGGTCTGAGGAGACACAAAAAACCATTTCAGAATCATACAGCAGCTTCTTTTCCAGATAATCGGCCTGCCCCACCTCTTTATTGATGTGAGGGGTAATGAAGAAATCGCAATCACCGGAAGTAAGGGCTTCCATGCATTCATATATGGGATGTTCCCGAATAGATAGCCGGATTTCCGGATGGATTTTCTTGAATCCGGGAAAGAAATCCGGGAAAAAGCGGCTGCCGGTGGTTGTTGTGATGCCGATATGAAGCTCTGTTCTTCCGGCTGTCCGCTTGGTATCAAGGATACTTTTTTTCAGGGTGCTGTAGGCCCGGTTAAATTCGCTGAACATTTCCCGGATCTTCTCCCCGTCCTCTGTGAGCTCCACACCGGTGCGGGAACGCTTAAAGAGAACCAGATTCCATTCAGCCTCCAGCTCCTTCAGGGCACGGGAGACGGCAGATCTGGATACAAACAGGGCCTCTGCCGCCTTTGTGACATTTTTATATTTGCATACAGCATCGAAGTAGGTCATTTGCGTTAAGGTCATTATGTCATCCTCCTAGTACTACAGCATTGCGTAACTAATGGTGAATTCTGCGCCAGTGTGAGAGCAGGAACTAATCATAGGATACCATGTTTTTTGGGTGTTTACAACAACTCATTTTAAGCCTGTTATCGGAAAATATTCTACCTTTTCCAAAGATCGAGGTCTGGAAATCAGTTCAAAAATAAAGTATAATAAAAAAAACTGTTGTTTTACAGGAAAAGGAAAGGAAGCTGCACTATGGAAAAATTAAATGTGTTACTGGTGACAGGCCTGCTGACAGCAGAGCATCAGGGCCGCCTGATTACCCGGCGCCTTCAGGAGCTGCTGGAGGCCACAGGACGTTTCCGCGTATCCATCGTGGAGGAGTTTCGCAATGTTACGCCGGCATTTTTAGAGCCATACGATGCCATCCTCATTGACTATGACGGGAAGACCTGGCCCACGGACAAGGCCCGCAGGTTCGGCGAGCAGTCAGAGGCAGCAGTCTATGATTTTGTGGCCAAGGGCAAGGGAATCATTTTCTATCATTCCTCTGTCTGGGTGGACGCAGACTGGCCGGATGAGTGGCGTAAGCTCCTGGGAGGGTATTGCGCCATGGATAAGGGCTGCCGCCGCTGTCCCAAGGACGATCATTTTGTGGAGATCATGGATGAGGCACATCCCATCACAAAGGGGGTTGACAAGAAGTGGATGAATGTATTTGACGACCTGTTTACCCAGGTGATCGTTCATCCGGAGGCAGATATCCATGTGCTGGCTTCTATATATGATGATGTGGAGAATTACCGTATTCCAGGGTTCCCGCCTCCCCATCATCCGGTGGAGATCCCCGGGGGGAAGCTGGAGAATATGCCGGGGGTCAATGCCTACACACCGGTGATCTGGACCAACAAGTACGGGGAGGGCCGTGTATTTGTAACCTCCATCGGACACTGGGAGGCCCTGGATCGGTTTAATTTTATTACCATGCTGGTACGCGGCGTGGAGTGGGCGGCATCCGGTGAGGTTACTCTGGAGAAGCCGGATCGCAGCGGTGATAACCGGTTGAAGCTGTTCCCCTATTATTAAGAGATACCAGGGGCAAACAGGGCTTATTCATTGTGCCAGGCTTATTCATATTGGAAAGTTTGGAAAGTAAAATGTAAAAGAAAGGCAGAAGGTTTCAGTTTCTGAAACCTTCTGCTATTTTTGTGAACTGATTTCCAAATTTGCGGAACAATTTACAGAAACCTGACACAGGGTTACAAATGCAGGTGACCAAAAAGAAACTATGCCATGTTATACTAAATACATGAAAAAGCTGCGCGGCCGGCAAAAGGATGAACCATAACAGAATAGCAAATAAGAGCAGAAAGCGAGGAAAAAAGTATGGCAAAGGTTAAATGCGGTGTAATCGGATGTGGATGGATTGGAGAAATGAAGCACATTTCTTATTTGGCAAAGGCAGATGAAGCAGAGCTTGTGGCAATCTGTGATATCGACCAGGGGGTAATGGAGAAGGTGATCGGAAGCCTTGGCCTTACGGGAGTTAAGACCTACACAGATTACCGGGAACTCTGCGCAGATCCCCAGGTGGAGGCAGTGCATGTCTGCACCCCCAATGGCCTGCACTATGAGATGACCATGTGCGCCCTAAATCATGGCAAGCATGTGTTCTGCGAGAAACCACTGGCAACCACCACAGAGGATGCCTTCGAGATGGTGGAGACAGCCAAAAAGAAGGGCTTAAAGCTGGCTCTGGGCCATCAGAGAAGATTTTTCACCTCCGTGCAGTATATCCGCAGCATGGTAGATAAGGGGGATATGGGAGAGGTCTATTTTGGCAAGGCCTTGGATGCCCGCCGCCGTGGGGTACCCACCTGGGGCGTTTACATGGATAAGGAGAAAAACGGCGGGGGAATCCTGTATGATGGAGCGCCCCATTCCCTGGATCTGACCATGTACATGATGAACAATTTCCGTCCCGTTTCGGTACAGGGCAAGACCTTTGACAAGATGAAGACAGAGACCAAAGGGAATCCCTGGGGCCCCTGGGATCCGGCTGCATTCCAAGTGGAGGATACCGGATTTGCCCTGATTACTATGGAAAATGGCGCCGTGATCTATCTGGAGGCAGCCTGGGCCATCAATATGCTGGGGATTGCCAATTCCTCCCTGATCTGCGGAACCAAGGCAGGGGCTGATCTTCAGGGGGATAATGGAGCGGCCCGGATTAACACCATTGTCAATGATAAGATGGTAACTTTTTCTCCAGAGTACCCGGCTATGCCTAACACCGAGCCCTACATCGGAGAGATGGAGGCCAGCGACGCACAGATGCAGGACTGGGTGGAGGCGATCCGGGACGACCGGGAGCCCTTCGTACAGGGGAAGGACGGAATTCCGGTCGTGCAGATTATAGAAGCAGTGTATGAGTCCGCCAAAACCGGCGAGACCGTATATATCACAAAACACTATGAGGATTAGGAGGAGATAGGAATGGCAAGAGTAAAAAAGATCTGTCAGGTTGGGTTTGTGGTGCGTAACGTCCAGGAGGCTGCCCGGCATTTTCAGGAAGATTACGGGATCGGTGAGTGGCGGTTTTCTTGTCCGGATGAGGATCTGGGAGAGCTATTGATTAATGAGAAGCCGGGAAAATTCAACCTGAAGGTGGCCATGAGCAATGCCATGAACATTGAGCTGGAGCTGATGGAGCCTGTGGGAGAAGGTCCCTACATGGATTATCTGAAGGAGCACGGGCCCGGCGTTCACCACATCGCTGTGCTGATGGAGGACGGCCGCAGGGAGGTGCAGGAGGTGCTGGAGCGGGAAAAGGCAGCAGGACATCCCATATTCGTTCATGCAGAGATGGCGAAGGGCGAACCGGGCCAGAAGATGGACTGCACCTGCATTGACCGCAGGGCAGATATGGGGGCGATTCTTGAGGTGTATAACGAAGATCGTTAAAAGATTTTAAATTATGCTTGTAAAAAAAGGGAAATCATGTTAGATTGATATATATCTTATGTGATTTCTTTTTTTCTGTATTTTAATCGGGAGATCCCCGGAGATTCACAGTAGGATTTTTTATAAGGTTTTATTTTTCCTGATTGAGAACAAGGAAAAAATCAAGTATAATGGAGGTAGTCTATGGCAAGAAAGAAAGCGCAGTGGTTTATGCGTGGTACCTGGTGGAGCCGGATCCGCCTGAATTGGAAATACAGGGACAGGTTTTTTCGCTTTCTGTTCCGTGAACCCCAATATGCCCTTGCGGGGGCTGATCTATTTTGCCCAGCAGTATGAGGGATTGGTAACTGCGGGGGTAAATAGCATTTACGGAGAAAAGCGTATCCCCCTCCCTACGCCGGAGTATGTGGTTTTCTACAATGGGACGGATCCCATGGCAGATACGGTGGAACTGTATTTGTCGGATTCCTATGCGGAGGGCCGTGGAAGCGGCTGTCTGGAATGCCGCTGCCGGGTGCTGAATATTAACTGCGGGCATAATGGAGAGCTGGTAAAACGCTGTCGCCGGCTTTGGGAATATAGCGAGTTTGTCTCAGAGGTAAATGAATGGATTTGTAAGGGAAAAGACCGGGAGGAGGCGATTCAGCTTGCGATAGACTACTGTATTGAGCATGATATTTTAAAAAATATTATGGTAAAGCAAAGAACGGAGGTCTTACATATGCTGCTGACAGAATTTGACGAGAAGAAATATAAGAGGATAGTCTATAATGAGGGATATGAAGACGGAGAGCAGGCTGGTTACAGCAAAGGCTTTGGGCTGGGGCGCTCCAGCCTGCTGGAAGAGAAGGTGCAGAAGAAGCTGCAATGCGGGAAGGATATAGCACGCATCGCAGAGGAGCTGGAAGAGGAGCAGGATGTGATCGCGGAGATTGCGGGGCGAATCAGAAGGCAATAACGATTTCCTCTAATAAGCGGAAATCACAGGTTTGACGATGATCTCAAAATCCGTAAAATGGAAGATAAGAGGGCCGTGGGCCTGTGAAACGAATTCTAACTTAAATGAAAGTGCAATGAAGGAGGAAATGATTATGTCCAGAGAAGAAGTGTTAGCAAAGATGATTGAGTTTGCAGCAATGGCATTCCGCAAGGATGCAGCGGGGATCAAGGAGGACACCAACATCGCAGAGGAGCTTGGGGTATCTTCCCAGCAGCGTGTTGCCATGAGCGCTGATATTGAGAACGAATTTGACGTGATGATCCCAGTGGCAAGATTCGGCAAATTTATCACCATCGGCGATCTGGTTGATTATGTGATGGAGGAGATGTAGGATGGTACATAATGTAAAGCTTGGGAAGAATATGCGCAGTGTCTCCATCGTAGGCATCGGTGCAACCCCATTTATGAACGTAATCGAGAATCCCCAGTACAAGGGCCTGACCAATGGGGAGCTCTTTGGCTATGCGGCCCTGGACGCCATGGAGGATGCCGGCGTGGAGCCTAGGGATGTGCAGTACTTTTTCCACGGTTCTGCCAACCCCCATGTGCTGAACAAATGTATTACCCCCAATATCCAGGTGGCAGACTGGTGCGGCATGCGGGGCAAGGGCTCCATTTCCCATTCCGAGGGCTGCTGTACCGGCTACATTGCCCTGGAGGAGGCTGTATTTGCAGTGGCCAGCGGCGCCTATGACATTGTGCTCACCGGCGGCTGCGACATGGGCTGTGGTATGCCCGACGGCAACACCCCGGACCATATGAGAGTAGCGCTGACCAGCGAGGTGCTGTTCCCGGATCTGGATTCCATCTTTGACCGGGCTTACGGCAGATACCTGGGCGGCGGCCCCGGCATGAACCATGACGACTGGATCAACTATTATGCTAAGGAAAACAACTTGTCTGCGGATGTGATTGATGATGTATTGAATCATCAGGCGTACCATTTCCGCCGTGCGGCAGCCCTCTGCGAGCGGGCTATGCGCCGGACGACCTATGATGAGCTGGCAAAGGAGGCAGGCTTTGACGATGTGTGGGAGTACATGAAGTCTTCCTACAACCCCAAGATGACCCAGTACTTAAGGACTGCCAGCGATTCCAGTGTGGCGGACGGCGCTGCCTGCTGTATTGTGGTGCCCACAGAGATCGCCCACAAATTCAACGCCAAGCCCATTGAGGTGCTGGCAACGGCCGGCTCTGCCCTGGATGCCATTGTGCCCCATCTGGAGAAGAAGGCCACGGCGGAGGCAGCCCGGCAGGTATACGAGCAGACAGGTCTCACTCCGGATGATATCGATCTGGTGTATGTCAATGACTTCATCGGTTCCTCTGCCTTTCTGGCTGCGGAGGAGATCGGCTATCTTCCCAAGGGAGAGGGCTGGAAATACGCCCTGGACGGCCGGCTTGCCTATGACGGCGACAAGCCCATGAACACCAATGGCGGACGTACCTCCTATGGCCATGCCTTTGGAGCATCCGGTATGGCGGATATCTTTGAAGCAGTGGTCCAGATGCGTGGGGAGGCCGGGGAGCGTCAGATCAAGAAGATGCCCAAGCACACCTTCTTAAGAGGCTTTGGCGGCGCCCAGAATGTCCGTGCAACGATTTTGAGAGCGAATTTTTAAGGGGGTGGATGAACATGGGAACCATGCGAACAGAGGATTTTTGGAACAGAGAACACATTGTTGAGAAGTTCTGGAACGGATTAAAGGAGGGCGTGATCTACGCCAGGAAATGCAAGGAGTGCGGAAGCATCGAATTTCCGCCCCACATGGCCTGCAACAGCTGCGGCTACCATGAGACCGAGTGGATGACCCTGGAGGGCAAAGGGGTGCTTAAGACCTTTGTCCGCACCGGCGCACTGAATGCCCGTCTGGAGCTGGAGGACATGAACCTGAAATACGTCTGCGGCGAGGTACAGTTTGACGAGGGGCCGGAGATGAATGCAGTAATCCTTGGCATCAACAAGAAGAAAGCCAAGGAGATTGAGGATAAGCTCCCGGTTCGGGTACGCCCGGTATTTTTCGATATGGGCAGATATACGACCCTGTTCTTTGAGCTGGATGAGTAGGAGGGGATTGCGTGTGATCCCGAGTATGATTTCATATAATTGAAGATTGAATTGCCATTACATTAGCCCCGATCCGTTTTTTCAGTGAAGCAAGATCATGAGAAAGAAAGGATCGGGGCAATGTGTTGTAAAATGAGAGATTTGCAGAGCGCGGGAAAGCTGCCGGAGCAGATTCAGGAGCCGTTGGATTGGCTGTGGGAGTTTGCGCCTGCGTAATACATCTTTAGTCCCATCATCAGGTCAAAGCACTGATGGCCGTTTTTCAGGTCGCAGCCAGTGATTTCCAGGATCTTAGAAAGGCGTTGCCGCATAGTGTTGGAGTGGAGCGCCAGGGCATTGGCTGCAGGTACTGTCTGGCAGTTGCATTCCAGATAGCAATAAAGGGTTCGGGTCAGCTCCTTGCGGTGCTTCTGGTCATAGCAAATGAGCTTGGCAATAGCTCCATTGCAAAAATCGGTATAGGAAATAATTCCGTCCAGGATCTCAAGGGCATGATATGAGGCCAAGGCGGAATAGCGATACAGGACTTCGCCGGGCATTGACTGTTGGCCCAGCCGCAAGGAATCCAGAGTTTTCTTATAGTGCCGGGGCACAAGTACGATATCCCGAAAGCTATCACTGATGGCTGCCTTTAGACTGCTTTCTGCAAAAAAACGTTTGAGACGGATATAGGGGGGCTCCTGTGAGGTCAGCTCTTTTTCCGTTGTAATAAGAAACACGGAATGGTTTTCGTACAGGCAGTAAATGCAATTGGTCAAAATAAATTTAATCTGCTCCTGGATGGTGTGCAGCACCAGCTTCCTGGACTCAATGCTGGCAAGCTCTACCGTCAGAAGATAGAAATATTCCTTCGTCTCATAGCCAATGGTTCTGAGGCGTTTTTTCATGTCGTCATGTCGAAAATGATGTTCCAGAAGATCCTGCAAAAAATAGGAATACTGCATTTCCTTATTGTTTCGATAGAAGGAATCCTTGGAAAGCTCAGTGGAGACAATGCGGGCGATGGTATCCATTTTTTCGGGATCGTCCGGTCCAAAGGGATGATGTTCATCAATGGCGCTAATGTAGGCCACGATTACGCTGCCGATGCGAATCGGCCGGGTGAGAACCTGGAAGCCATCTACAATGGATGGAAAGGTGAAGGAGGTGTCCATGGCATTCGACTGTTCACGGATCCGGTACTTCTGAACAAACAGCATGGTATCATCCAGGACATAGCCCTGCCGGCTTTCTGTCAGGAGCCGTGTGTTGTTGGTATTGCCGGAAACCTGCACCATATAGTTGGAATTCATATCAACAATCCAGAAGGGGTTGCCCAGTGCAAAGGCAGCGGCATCAGAGATTTTCTGCAGCCCCAGGTCATCCAGCAGGGCATCCAGAACAGGTGACATAGAAGTATCCATAGCAATTATCCCCCTGTCTTTCGGTATATGTGTATATATCTATAATTAGACAAAAAACAATAAGTAAAAATAGAGAAAAATACATAGAAACCATAAAATCTATTATATATAATGGTGTTGTAAAAAACAAGTACAAATATTTTGGGAATTACAGATGTGTATGACAGAGGTTACTGCTCACGGTGCCTTGCACCCTGCTGCAAGGCATCCGGCCAGTAAAATAGCGGTTGCGTGCATCCAGCCCCTCGCCGTCAGGCGACTTTTCAATGGGCCGGATGCGTTACAGTTCGCGGCCGGTTAGGCCGTGAATTGTAACTGACAGAGGAGGGAGAAAAAATGTTTGACCAATATCTGATCCGCAGTGACAGCTTGCAAAATGATTATGAAAACGGTAAGGCAGTAGGGTTTCAATTCGCAGTGCGTATTGCAGACTACCGGGGATGCTTTTTGTCCCTGCACAATGGATATTATATCACCTGTGACGGAACTGAATACCCGAGGGAACAGCAGACCTTTGAGATCAATGGGAAGGCGCCTAGGAGCTTTGAGGAACTGAAAGCCTGTGTCTGGGAGCATTGGAACTATGATGATGAAGGGATCCTACATGTAAAAAAAGAAGGCGGGCTTGCGCCGGGGAAGCATACCATCGGCCTGCAGCAGTCGATTCTGGCCCAGTACGGCTATATGCCCTGGGATGAGGAGTGGGTAAAGAATCCGCCGGTTCCGGGAAGCGGCGCCGGTTCCGGAAAGACCGCCAATATCTGCACCTTTGAGCTTACATTACAGGAAGGAGGCTGCTGAAATGGGAATCAAACGAGGTGTATCGCTTTACAGCTATCAGCAGGCACAATTTTTTGGACAAATGACCTGGAAGGACATGATCAAAGAGGTTCATGACCATTTACATACGGACGGTATCGAGATCATTGATGAGGCAGTAATCCGAGATTATCCCTTCCCTTCCGAGGAGTTTATCTATGACTGGAACAATTATATGGCCCGCTATGACATGCAGGCAGTGACCATGGATATTTACCTGGATGTACATCAGTTTCGGGATCATGTGATGAACCACCGGGAGGCAGCAGAACGGCTGAAAAATGATATTAAGCTGGCGGCGAGGCTGGGCTTTCAGAATGTCAGGCCCTTGTGCCTGGTGCCCATTGATGTGATTGAGAGGGCCCTGGATACGGCGGAAAAATACGACGTGCGTATAGGTAAAGAGATCCATGCGCCCTTGCCTATTGTACCGGGCAAGCGGGTACAGCCTACGGTAGGAATGGCTGCCCACATGGATTTTGCCATGGCAGAGCAGATCATGGAGCTGAAGGACCGGACAGGGAGCAGCCATGTAGGACTGGTACCTGATTTTGGGATCTTCCAGCATTCTCCCTCCCAGGTGTCCATTGATTATTGCAAGCGTCATGCAGAGATTCCGGAGAGTATTGACTTTATTCTGGAGAACAGCAGGGATTATGAGCTGGGGGAAATGTGCAGGCTCTTGGATGAGAAGTATCCGGGGCACGGATTGGACGTGAACACCGTGGAACGGATGAATCTCCATGAGATGTCGGCTGACCCGGAGGATATCACCACAATTATCCCCTACATTGTCAGCATTCACGGGAAGTTCTACAATATGACGGAAATTCCGGGAAGGCCTGGCTGTTATGAGGATAAGGCCATTGATTATGAAACACCTATAAGGTATCTTAGAGAGAATGGATTTGACGGCTATATTGATTCGGAGTTTGAGGGCCAGAGGGATCAGCAGGACCGTGGCCTGGAGTATCTGGTGGATGAAGTGGAACAGGTGCGCAGGCACCATGAAATGTTAAGCCGTCTCTGCAAAGAGGCATAAACATATAAAGCTGCCCTAAAATAAAAGAAAAAGGGGCTTAAAGAAGGAGGAAATTGTATGAAGAGAAAGTTAGCAGCATTGGTGTTGGCCGCAAGCCTGGGAGCAGGTCTCCTTTTCGGCTGTGGTTCCACGGAGGAGGATGTAAGCACCCCAGGCAATGGTGATTCCGAACAGGATTTGGATGCCAATGCCGGAGCCGAAAATGAACAGGCAGAGACACCGACAGATGATGGAGAGACCACAGAGATTGTAGTTGGCTTGATGTGCTTTGCACCAGTGGACTCCAATGTGCAGGAGCGGATAGAGGCAGCTGTCAATGAGAAAATGAAAGCGCTGATAAATGTTACGGCAGATTTTCAGTGGTATGACGGAAGTACTTATGCTACCCAGATTCCAATGATGATTCAGTCCGGAGCGCAGCTGGATGCCATGATGTACATTCCGGTTTCCGCAGGAAGTTTTTCTGGTTTCATGTCCCAGAACCAATTGTTGGATATTACGGATTATGTGGATGAGTATGGCCCGGATATCAAAGCGGTATTGGGAGAAGAGGGATTAGCTGCTACCAGCAGGGAAGGCAGGCTATATGGCATTGGTGCAAATCTCTGCCATTATGGCGGAGAAGCCATTGTAGTGAAAAAGGATGTGCTGGAAGAGCTTGACATGGTGGGAAAGTTTGAGAATATGTCCACCTGGACAGAGCTGGAGGAGATCCTGACAGCAGCGACAGCAGCAGGCTATGGCGGGGTAATTAATTCCGATGCAGAGGGCTCCTGTATCAGCCCCCAGCCTTACATCGGCGGCTCGGATAAGCTGGATGAGGCATACTGGGTGGATATTGTCGGTGACGGAAACTCACAGATCTATGTTGATCCGACAGATGATAAGGTGAAATGCTATTACATGAACGAGGATTATAAGAAAAACCTGATACGTGCAGGCGAATGGTACGATAAGGGGCTGATCTACAAGGACGCTTCTACTGCCGAGGAGTATGCGGATACCCAGATTAAGAATGGTGTCGGTATCTGTTTGATCAACGCCCAGGAGTTCGGATATGAAAGTAAGCTTCCAGCGTCCATAGGCAGCGATGTAATGGTGAAATTTACAGGCGCTATGGTTCAGACTGCTACCGCCTCCTACACCAAGTTTGGGTATGCCGTACCGGTGACAGCCAAAGAGCCGGAGGCAGCAGTTAAGTTTATCAATCTGCTGTACAGTGAAAATGAGGTGCATGATACTCTGGCCTGGGGGGTGGAAGGAACCGACTGGGTAAAAAATGAGGATGGGACCGGGACCTATCCGGAGGGAGCATCTGCAGAAACAGCAGAATATCACATGGCAGATTTCCTTTACGGAGATATCCTGACAGTTACCCCATGGGAGGGGTCAGGTGCAGACGTGCGGCAGCAGCAGGTAACTTTGAATGCAGAGGTTGAGGTTTCCAAATATATTGGCTTTTCCATTGATAACACCAAGGTTGCCAGCCAGGTGACTGCTTGTCAGAATGTAAGCAATCAGTATAAGCCGATGCTTTCATCCGGGGTATACGGGGCAGATGGAACAGAGGCCAAGTATGAGGAATATATTGCTGCTTTGGAAGGAGCAGGTATCAATGATATCATCGCTGAATACCAGAGCCAGCTGGATGCATGGCTGGCAGCACAGTAGGAGATATCCTCCGGTGTATGAAAACTGTAACTAAGAGCTAGTACAGCGAATAATAAGTAACTGACACCTTGACTTGTCTGATTTTTCATCTGCGGCGTTGTCGTCAATCGACGTAGCCACCGCTACGTCTCATTCCTCCGCCTTGCATATGAAACAATCATCCTGCGTCAATGTATCAGAAACTTATTTTTCGCTGTACTAGAAGGAGTGCCCGCATTTCTGATTCACTTGGGGGAGGGGGCAAGGCGTAGAGAGGAGAGCTATATATGGCCTATAAGAGAGATCATTCTTTTCTGGTGCCGAAGGATTCAGGGATCAAATATGGTGCCCTGACAGATGAAGAATTGAAAAAGCTGTCACCAGGGCTTACGGAGGCGGAAAAAGGCTGCCCCCATGCAAGATATTATTATGAAATGCCGGCACCCTTGCCCAAGGAATATGAACAGGCCATTGCGGCAGGCCCAATGGATGCGCGGAAGGCCTTTGACATGGAGATGTATGGAAAGCATATGAATAACACCGGGTACTGTGAGGTGGAAAACGGATATTGTGTTTTGCCAAACGGTGTCACTTATGCGGCGGTTCTGCTCCGACAGGAAGGGAGAACCAATGAAATGATTGATTTCTATAATCAGTTTTTTGCCCCAGAGGAGTCCTTGTTTTATAAAATCTGGTATCCGGGAAGCCATTATCTGCATTATGAGAACGGTGCTTTGGAGGATTTTGGCTTTGGCCGTATTCATATGCGGTTTGTAGGCGGCGTGGAACCAAAGGATCTGGGGATTGATCCGACAGAAATAGAAAAAAATGACCCCAACTGTATATTTATCGGCGGAACATCTGCCATAGGCTACAATCTGGATAGAAATTTCAAGAAGCTGGAACGGAATTGCATCGTGTTTTACCACAGGTTGACGGATTATGGCCGGGAGGTGCGTGTGAGGCTGTGGTACGGTATTGGTGTGGAGGACGGGGATTATTATCTGACGGTTCCCCCGGCAGAGGAAGCGCTTGACATTGCCAAAAAGACCATGATCCATGTGATGCAGGAATACACCAATGACCAGTATCTGGAGATGAAATTCTGGCGGGATAGATGGATGCCGGATCACGGGGAAAACCAGGCATTGTATTTTTAAGCCGGATATGTTAGGGGAGGAGCAAAAAGGAGGACGTGAACATGGATTGGAAGAAATATGAGGAAGGGAGCGGGTGGGATATCCCTTTTGACCGGAAAAGCCCGATTCCCTTTGTGAAGCATTGCAGAAAGCCTGCGGTAACAGCGGAAAACTATTCCGATTTATATCAGCTGTCCAGCGATCTTACCGTGCAGGAGAAGCGGTCTGCCTATGCCAAATATTTTGCCCTGGGGCCAGCCTGTCCCACAGAGGAAAACCTGCGTGCCACAGAGCTGGGAGCAGCCCTGGATCCCACGGCGGGGTTCCCGATAGAGGATTATGTAAAACACATGGATGTACCGGGGTGCTGCAGCCTTAAGACCGGATACTGTACGCTGCCAAACGGAGTTGGCTTTGCGGCAACCACTGTGACAGCGCCGGGAATCCGCGCAGAGGTGATGGCCCATTTCATAGAGCATTTTAATCCGCCAGAGGATCTGTATTATAAAATTTGGTATCCGGGAGCCCATTTTCGGCATTATGAGGCTTCGGCAGTGGAGGATGTGGGCCACGGCATGGAATACCTCCAGTTTGTGGAGGGCCTCGACGCAGAGAAGATCGGAATGCCCATTCCGGGACACAAAGATCCCTATTGCATTGGGATTACGGGGGCCAACATTCTGGCCCGGCCGCTGCATGCACCGGAATCGGAGCCTGTTTACATGGCGGAGCTGTGCTATTACCGCCAGATGGAGGACTGCTATGAGACGCGGGTGAATTTTTGGATTGGAATGCATTTTAAGGATGGGGCTTCCCGGCTTCATTTGCCCCAGGGAAAGCCGGTAAGTGAATTGTTTTCCAGTGCTCTGGCCCGTCACAGCGTCTGGGAGACCACCACATTTATGCGGAATGTGCTGGCGTTCTGGAGGGACTGCCAGTAAGATGCGGCAGAATGGATGGGAGCTCTGGAAGGGCTGCCAGTAAGAGAGTAGGGAAAAATCGGCAGAAGCCCCATTTTATGATCGGGACTTCTGCCGATTTGTTATAGATTCAGGATGCGTCAGGAAACATCGGGTTTTTTCTTTTTGAAAAATTTGTCGATCTCATATTTTACCTGCTCCGGGGTAAGGGATTTGGTCAAATATCCCTGGGGGTTCAGGGCAAGTACATTCTGGATGCTTTCCCGGTCTGCCTTTCCGGTCCAAAAGATCACCGGAATATCGGCATAGCCCTGATCGCTGCGGATCATCTCCAATACCTGCTTCCCATCGCAGACCGGCATATCGTAATCCAGCAGTACCAGGTCCGGAATATTCAGCATAATGCTTCGCAGGGCAGACAGGCCGGAGGATGCCGTCAAAACCTCATAATCATTGCACAGCTGCTGCCGCATTACCTTCAGCATGAATTCGGAATCGTCCACAAGCAGCACCTTCTTCATGGAGCGGGCGATGACCTGGTCTGCTTTGTTCTGGCGCAGGTATTTCTTAACCTGTTCCATGGCAGTCTCAGAGACAATTAAAGCTTCCGATTCCTCACTGGGAAGATCGTCGCAGGTGGTCATGCAAAATGCGAAATAGCCCTTTCCGGTATCAAACAGCAGGCTGAACTGGGGCTGGTATCGCTCAAAGGTCTTCTCAAACTGATCGTAGGTGAGCAGCTGTTCCTTCACATCTGCCTGATCCAGGGCCGGAAAATGCTCCTTAATGCGCTCCACAAACTGTCGGGCTGTGTATCTGGCCGCATTCATTAACATCTCATTGATGGCCTTGGACTTTGTCTCAATTACACTGCCCATAGTGCTGATAATGAGCTGCTCCTCAAATACCAGAAGGAATTCCCAGCTCTTACTTTCCCTTGTTGTGTAAATCAGGCGGAGATAAATGCCATTTCCGAACTTTTCGCCGCCATAGCAGTTGTTGATGAGCCGCGGTTCCAGCTGGAACATGCCCTGGAGCTGATTGATAATGGTCTGTCCCATGAGAGACTGTTCTTCCTCTGGCAGAAGATTGTCCCATTGGGTGATTGTTTCTCCGCTGACAATGGCCTGATCCTCTGTCAGGGTATGGCCGATCAGCCAGCCTGCGCATACACCCAGGAAATGCTCCACAGAATTGGCGGAATATTCTGTCTGCTCCAGCTCCTTCTCAAGGGCAGGCAGCGTGATCTTGCGAAAGTTGTCATGAATGCGCTTGTGGGTCTCAAATCCTGCATATTCGATGGAGGTCATATAATCCTCTTCATCCTGAAAATGCTGAAGGGTGTGGTCTTTGAAGTATTTTACTGCCTCCTGGCAAGCCCACTGGCTTTTTTCGTCCTGCTGACCAAACGTATAGAGCTTATTGAGGATTCGGAACAGCTTTTGATGTTCCTTGTCAATAATGTCTACGCCAATATTGTACCGAGCCTTCCATATAATTTGATTTTCCATATATTCTCTCTCCTCTTAAATATGATATGTATGAATGATCAGTGGTTGGTGCCGGAGCCTAGAGCGTGTTTGAATCAGGCACCCCCGAAAGTTAAATATGAAAACATCATTCTATATTATAGCAAATTGCAGTGGCTTCCTTCAAGTCTGTTTTTCGCATATTTTGCCTGTTTTTTCGCAAAATAGGGAAAACCTTTGCCGTATTTGCAAAAACTGTTTTACATTTTCCGGGAAGCGTGTATAATACCAACTTAGAGAACTTTTTCGGATCATGGGAGAAGGGGATGGATTGGGAGGATAGGAAGAGATATGAGACTTGTAATCTGCGATGATAACGTACAAGACCTGGCAAAGCTGGAAGGGCTGCTGCAGAGATACTGCGCCCGCCGGCCGGGCGTTTACCTGGAAATAGAGAGGTTCACGGAGGCTTCCCTGCTGCTGCATAAAATACAGGAGGAAAAACCGGCGGATCTGTATCTTCTGGATATTGTAATGTCCAAGATTACAGGGATTGACCTGGGAAATGAAATCAGGAAGAAAAGCAGCAGAAGCATGATTATCTATGTGACAGCCTCCGACGGCTTTGCACTGGAGGCCTATGATGTCCATGCAGTAAGATATCTGTTAAAGCCGGTTGATGAGGGCAGATTATTTGAGGCGCTGGAGTATGCCCTGACCCATTTGGACACGCCCAGGGAGCCCGCTTATGTGGTAAAAACAAAAAACGGCCTGGTATCCATACCGCGTCTTAACATAGAATACATTGAGAATTTTTCCCGGAGGCTTCAGGTGCATTTGATACATGGAGAGCGGGTCACAAGCATACTGATCCGGAAATCCTTTGAGGAGGAGACAAAGGAGCTGATGGATGACAGAAATTTTATCTGTGTCCACAAATCCTTTTTGATCAATGTCAACCATGTCAGAAGGCTGAACCAGGATCATGTGGTAATGGACAGCGGCGCCAATATCCCGGTCAGCAAAAAAAGAGCCCTGAAGGTAAAAAAGGAATATCTTTTATTTATCTCAGATCAATGCCAATGAGGAGGCAAAATGAATTATTTTACAGCGATCTCTTATACGATAAGCCATATTTTCCTGCTGCTGTTCATGTATCTGCTCATCCTGCACCGCTATTCCAAAATAATTACCGGCCTGATATGCCTGTCTGTTTTTCTGGCATTGAATATTCTGGACGGCTTTAAATTAATTGGCTTCCCGAACAGCGGTCTGTGCTATGTTGTTGTGACCATCCTTCAGATCCTGATTACCCAGTCCACGGCAATTTTGATTTCCAAGAGGAGGAACAGCCAGACAATGTTTGTGGGGTTGAGCGCCTCCAGCTATGTGATCGCAGGAAGCATTTCAGCGGCAATCTTGAAGATTTATACAGGAAGCTCTGTTTTGTCCCTGGCAGGAAGCGCAGCCATACATGTGACCATCCTGATGATTTTAGTTGTCAGAATCCGCACTACCTGCCTGAAATTTCAGGATAGAAGCAATGAAAAGGAATGCTGGGAGCTATGCCTGATCCCTGTATTTTTCTACTGCAGCTTTTCCTTTCTGGCATTTTTCCCGAAGACCTTGTATGAGTATCCGGACAATATTCCGGGAATTCTGTTTACAGCCATAACCATGTTTGTATCCTATCTGGCGGTCCTTCACTACCTGGATAGTGAAACAAAAAGAAATGCTATTTATTGGGAAAACATGCTTCAGAAATCTTATATCCAGGGCCTGGAAAGCCGGCATTATCTGGTGGAGCAGGCAGAGCGGAACCTGAAGATCCTGCACCATGATATACGGCATTACACGAGAATGATTGATTCCCTGCTGGAGCAGGAGAATTATGAGAAAATCAAAGAGGTCAATGAGCATATCAGCCATATTGCCGATGAGAATAAGGTGGAAAGATACTGCCACAATCTGATTGTTAATACCATTCTTTCGGAAATGATGGACAAGGCCCGCTCCCTCGCCGTTCAGGTTGCCCTTGAGGCCCGGGTGCCCAAAGAAATACCGGTCAATGAGTATGAGTTTACACTTGTGATTGCCAACCTGTTTGAAAATGCCCTTCAATGCGTGCAGGAATTTGATAAGGAAAAAAGATACCTGGAAATGAAGATCCAATGCCAGGAAGGCTATTTATTTGTCCAGACAAGGAATCCATACCAGGAGGAGCTGCTGCTGGATCCGGATACCGGCCTGCCCAAAAGCAAAAAGAGCGGGAACCACGGCATGGGGATGCAGAGTATTCAGGCCTTCTCGGAAAAGATCCGGGGAACGCTGGGCTGCTGTATAGACGACGGGATCTTCCAGATGATGCTGTATGCGAAATTTGGAGGATTTCCTCAGGGTGATTAAACATTGTATTTTTTGCCCGGATATGCTATGGTAGTACCAGTAAGTTTCAATTTGTGAAACAAGCCTTTTGGCAATCAGAATGGGGAAGATACGATGACAAGTGTTGAAAATATGCTGGCTGTTTACAATGCCACGCCTGCAGACAGTATGCTGCGCTCCATCCTCCGCCGGATCCTGGCGAACCTGAAGGATGTGGGGGATATGACCATCTATGACCTGGCGGACACCTGCTATACGTCGCCGGCCAGCATCAGCCGGCTGGTGAAAAAGCTTGGATATAAGAATTATTCCTATTTTCAGAAGGATGTGGTGGACTGCATTTCCAAATACGAGCACCACAACCGCCTGATTCCGCTGGACAGTATCCCGGAGGATCAGGATCTGCCGGATTATTTCATGGATACCCTGGAGGGGCTCATGGCCAATATGCGGCGGAAGCTGGACAAGGAGCGAGTGGGCCGCCTGACCCGTATGATTCATGACAGTGAGAAGGTCAGCGTCTATTCCTATACGGGATATTTTGCGGAGATTTTCCTGCAGTCGGATCTTTTTATGACTGGCCGCATCTGCGACGTGTACCAGCAGGAGCGGGAGATGCTGGAGCATACCCAGCAGCTGACAGACAAGGATCTGGTCATCCTGCTGGCTCCCAAATGCATCCAGGGAACCGATGCGGACCGGATCATCGACTATGTTCACCGACAGGGGGCCAAGGTGTGCATCATCACCGATTCCCGGCATTTTTCCGGCTTGAAGAAGGCGGAGGAAAGCTTTGTGTTCGAGGGCGTGATGCACTCGGTGGATACGCTGGTACTGCAGATGTTTTTGTGTATCGTGGTGATGGAGTACCGGCGGATATATATAGATGAATGAGGCAGCGCCTGAATACAGGCCTGCCGGATGGAAATAGGAGGGGAGCTGTCAAGCCTTGTCGCAAAACCGATAATTTCCGGTCGCTTTTGTGGTAGAATACCAGAGGAAAAGTGGGTATAATAAACCTGAATAGCGGATTTTGGCTGTAGAGGCAACTGTGGGTTACTATTCACGGTGCCTTGCACCCTGCTGCAAGGCACCCGGCCAGTAAAATAGTGATTGCGTGCATCCAGCCCCTCGCCGTCAGGCGACTTTTCAATGGGCTGGATGCGTTACAGTTCGCGGCCGGTTAGGCCGTGAACTGTAACGACTGTGGGAGGCTGCATATGAAAAGGAAAAACCGCTCTGTTTCCTTCTGGATCAACCGGATGATGATCCTTATGGTACTTTTAAGTATCTCCATTTTAGTTTATATGAACCTTCGGATGAAGGAAAATATGCGCCGTCAGGCAGCGAAGGATAATGAAGATATGCTGGAGCTGTATATGGAGCAGATTGACGAAAGCCTGAACAATGCGGCAATCTATCTGAACAGCATGGTGGATACCAGCCGGCAGATTGTGGACCTTCAGCTGGAAACGGATTATAACAAGCGTCAGCTGACAAAATATGAGCTCCGCCAGGAGCTGATCCGCTCTACCGTCAATCAGGCCAAGCTGGACGGTTTTTTTATTTATTCCATTCATGAGGGGCTGGGAGACAGCTTTTTTACCAGCGTAAATACAGAGGGCACGGCCATGACGGATGGGCTCAGCGAGAGGCGGATCCAGGACAAGCTGCTGAAGAAAAAGGAGGAGGGAACCCTGAATACCTCCAGCTGGTTCTGCTGGAAAATGGGGGACAGCTATTACCTGTTTCGGATCGTCTATGACAGGAATACCTGGCTGGGATGCTGGGTAGGGCTCAATCATCTGATGCGGCCTCTGGAGAAGATGAATCTGGAGGGCGGTTTTTCGGCCATCACCTCAGAATACGGCCAGATTCTTACGGAAAATCCCACGGACATGATTATGCTTGAGCTGGAGGAGAAGCCGGATACCGGGAGCAGCTATCAAATCGTGCGGTTGCAGGGAGATCAGAGCTATCTCCAGGTAAGGGCAGGGTCAAGGTCTGCGGCTGTGAATCTGGTGGCATTGATTCCGGATAAAAACGTACTGGGAGATTTTTATCAGATCCAGGGGATCCTGCTTTTTATGTCCCTCCTGATCTTTCTGATGCTGCCCTTAGCAGGCATCATGGTGCACCGTTTTTTCTACCGGCCTTTAAAGTCCTTAACCGATACCATGGAAAACGTCAAAGAGGGAAATATAGAGATTCGGCAGGAGGATAATACCCGGCTGCTGGAATTTTCTGTCCTGACCCAGCAATTTAATGAGATGCTGGACGAGATCCGCCATCTGAAAATTTCTGTTTATGAGCAGAAGCTCCAGGAAAAGGAGACATATCTGCAATACCTGCAGCTGCAGATTCACCCCCATTTTTTTCTGAACTGCATGAGTCTGATGCATGGTCTGGCGCAGCTTAGGCGCTATCAGGAGATCCAGAGGCTGTCCCAAAGCCTGGTAAAATATTTCCGTTATATGTTCAAAAGGGCTGGGACCCTGATTCGGCTTTCGGAGGAGCTTGCCCATATCCGCAATTACATGGAGATTCAGAAAATGCGGTTTCCGGAAGAGATTGCCTGCGAGATCTGCATGGGGGAGGGCCTGTCAAAGGCCATGCTGCCGCCTCTGTCTATTCAGACCTTTGTGGAAAATTCGGTGAAGTATGCGCTGAATCTGCCTAATTGCCTGCAGATACGGGTGGAGGCTGTCCGGCTGGGGGACAATATGAAGATTCAGGTTCGGGATAATGGAAAGGGATATCCGCCCAAGGTGCTGACCGTCTTAAATTCAGATGAGGAATTTGCATGGGACGGGGATGAGACCCACCGGATTGGGATCCGAAATGTAAAGGAACGGCTGCGTTTAATTTTTGGGGATAATTCCTTTATGCACTTTTATAACGACAATGGGAGTGTGACAGAACTCGTGCTTCCGATTACAGAAGGAGGAGGGGAAGATGTATCAGGCATTGATGGTGGATGATGAGGTCATTGCACTGGAGGCAATGAAGCAGGGGGTTGCATGGGAGAAGCTGGGGATCACCAGGACCTTTCAGGCTACGAACATTGCCAGGGCAAAGCAGCTTCTTAACGAGCAGCTGATTGATGTGGTTATCTGTGATATTGAGATGCCAAATGGCAGCGGCATTGACCTGGTGCAATGGCTGACAGAATATGGGAAGGACAGCATCTGCATTTTCCTGACCTGCCACAGTGAATTTGCCTACGCAAAATCTGCCATTGAGCTGGGGGTGCTGGATTACCTTTTAAAGCCAGTGGATTATCAGGAGCTGGAGCAGGTGATTGCAAAGGCAATTCAAAAAAGGAAGCATGCGCTGGAGAATGCCCGGGCCCGTGTGATCCTGTCGGAGGTGAGCAAGGGCGTCTCTCCCAAGGAGGAGCAGAGCAAAAACGCTGCCATGGCTGAGGCGGCAAAGCAGTATATCCGGGAAAATATCTCCCGGGACCTAAGTGTGGTGGAGGTGGCAGAGCATGTGTTTCTGAATCCGGATTACCTGTCCCGGGTGTTCAAGCGGGAAACAGGGTATACCTTGAAGGAGTACATCCTGAAGATGCGTATGGGCATTGCCTGCGAGCTCCTTGCCAAGACCAGCCTGTCAGTCAGCAAGGTGGCCATGAGCTGCGGGTACAGCCATATGGCGCATTTTTCCCAGATGTTCAAGAAGGAGAATGGGATGACGCCAAATGAGTATCGGGCGAGGTTTCAGTAGAAGAAATAACCGAATACCAGGGACGTCGGCAGAAATGCCGGCGTTCTTTTTGTGATATAGGAAATTCCTCCGGATTTCCTATATCACAAAAAGAACGC
>CAJUQB010000006.1 GCA_910588285.1 uncultured Lachnospiraceae bacterium | reverse complement strand
TTCTTATGCAGAAATTTTGCCGTTTTGCGTCAAAAAATATTTATAAGTGGCCTAATGCTCTGTTCTTCTCTAACTCAATTCTGACTGCCGCATTCGCACGCTTGATAACAGTCTCATCAGATATATATTCTTCTCTCTTCATATTACTATACCTTCTTTCTTCGTCAAAATCCCTTTACAGCTCCTGTACACATACAGATCGGTTTTGCAAATCATATTTTTCAAATTTAATTCTTTATAACCATTTTAATTCTATTTTTTAATATATTTTCTCATACAAGTTGCATAATTTCGGCTTCTAATTCTTTTACATCACTATCAGGCAAATCAGGAAAACAATCAGATACTTCGTCAATTTTTATCTTGCCTAATTTCAAAAGTCTGCGTGCATTTTCTATTGTTGCTTCTCTTGCCGCTTCATTCCTCATATCTTCCATAATTTTACACATAGTCGCAACTCCTTTCTCGTTCTGCTTGAAATACTTTGCTTTTTTAGCAAGCACTTCATAATTCATATCATCGGGATTAGTACATGAAAAATCGTGCATTAGTTTTCCGATTTCATCGTTGCCCCTATACTTCCCATTAACATATATGATATGCGAACCGTCACCAAACAATACCTTATTTTCCCCGATAGTGACATATCTCTCTACCGGATATATCGGTTGATTTCCTTTCATTACATCATTTTCTGTAATGAAAATAACATAGCTGTCGGGAATATTCTCTGTATCATCGCCCGACTTTAATATGTGTGCGTCCAACAGGCTGCTGTTATACCTTGCCCTCTTTGCGCCTGCTCCTGCATCCTTTCTCTGAATTTCCACATCAAATTCTTTATCAGTGCTGTCAACCGCGTGAACATCTAAAATAGCCGAACGTCCCTGCAAATTCTTCAACGGCTCCTGTGTCCTAACCGATATAATTTTTATATCCTCCCGTCCCAAAACAATCCGTAGTATCAGTTCCACACCCTCAAAATTATCTGCAAGGCAGACAGTCATAAAATCATCGTCCATATATCGGAGTGATTTCAGACGCTCTAAGTCCTGTTGATGTGTCTGCTCCGTTGTATTCAAAAATGTCACCTTCTTCCACTGCTTTTATTATACATCGGACAATCCCTTTTGAAAACTGAATTTTTCTATAACTCCACATCAGTTACAATTCACGGCCTTGCCGGCCGCGAACTGTAACGCATCCAGCCTATGAACGCTGGGGTTCTACATATTTCTCAGAACCATTGCCGAGTAATTATCATATTGCTGAAAACCGTATCGCTCATAAAAAGTAATCGTCTTAGGATCAGAGGGCATAATTTTGACATAAAGAAGATTTTCAAAATATCTTAAAATTCTTTTCATCAATTCATCGCCAATATGATGTCCCTGATATACGGGATCTACTAAAAAATAATGTAAAAATGCAACTGTTTCCCCATCGCCAAGTGCTCGAATAAGTCCAATCCGTTTATTGCCGTCCCATGCAGAAATTACATAAGTAGAGTTTTGCATTGCCCGAACAAGCTTATCTGGGTAATTCCCTGATTCCCATTTTACAGACAGGAACAATCTCTGCAGTTCTTTTTCTGTAAATATCTTAGTATTTTTATACTCAATCTTCATAACATTTCCTCACAAATTTTTATTCCTTAGTTCCCCTTATCCAACCGGCCGCATCCCCCCGCAGACCTCCCCCATAATCTCTACCGCCTGCTGCACCATCCCGGAAGGGTTCCGCCACTTCAGGATCAAGTACCGAAAGCAGGTAGGCTGGCAGATCTTCAGTGTCTTTGTCCCAGGCATGCTTCTGGCAAGCTCTGAGGAAAAGCTCACTCCAAGGTTCATGGCCACCAGCTCCCTGGTCAGCTGGCCATTGTCCATATTCATGATGATATTGGGGGCAAAGCCCGCCTGCCGGCAGTAGTCGTCCACCACATCCCCAATGGTTCCGGCAGTGTTAATGACAATAATCGGCTCCCCGGCTATCTCCTTTAAGTTTACCGAATCATATTGTGCCAGCGGATGCTCCTTGGAGACATGAAGGTACAGCTCCTCCTTATGGAGGAGAATTTCGTCCTCCCCTTTCGGCATACTGGAGGAGGAGTAGATCATCAGATCCCAGCTGGGGGACGCCTGGCCTAAGCCCTCCCGCACAATGCGGATCTTCATCCTGGGCATACGCTCCTGGACAATCCGGAAAAACTGCGGCAGCAGCAGATAACCGGAAAGGATGGACAGCACCAGCTCCGACTGCTCCCGGCTTCTGTTCTGAAGCTTCTGCACCCCCTCCTCCAGCTCCTGGACACTGTTTTTCGCGTGACGCCAGAAAATCTTCCCATTGTCATTGAGCCGGATCCCCCGACCGTCCCGGTCAAAAAGCTTACAGCCCAATTCCTGCTCCAGCACCCGGATGGTCTTGCTTAGGTTCGGCTGGGAAATTCCAAGCTCTGCCGCCGCATGGCTTACATGCTCCAGCTCCGCCACCTTCAAAAAACAGCGTATCTGATTGTATTCCATATCCCTCATTCCTTTCCTAATTATTCACAGCTCGCAGGTATTGACCACATACGGAAGGAAAACCCTCTTTTGATCCATATTGTATATATCAAAGTATATGATATATAAATTAATATATATTTTACTTTTTCAAAAATCAAGTCTAAAATAGAATTATACGTGGAAAGTGAGGAATGATCATGCAAATATTTGTACGTGAGAAGCAATTTTATAGAAATGTCCTTGCCGTGGGCGGCCCCATTGCCGCTCAGTCCCTGATTACCGTGGGGGTCAACATGATGGACAATATCATGCTGGGGCGTCTTGGGGAATATCAGATGAGCGGGGCCACCCTGGCCAATCAGTTTATCAATATTTTTCACATCTGCTGCATGGGCCTTGGCATGGGGGCCAGCGTGCTCACCAGCCGTTACTGGGGCATGAAAAATACGGAAAGCCTGAAAAAATCTGTGGTTCTGATGCACCGGATGATGTTTGTGCTGGCATTGCTGTTCTCCGCAGCCACCTTTTTGTTCCCCAGAGGGATTATGGGACTGTTCTCCAAGGAGGATGCGGTAATTACCGCCGGAACCTCTTATTTTATGATTTCCATTCCCTGCTTTCTGCTGCTGGGCTTCTCTCTGACCACCAGCCTTGTGCTGCGCAGCGTAGGAAAGGCCAACATTGCCCTCTACTCCTCCATTGGCGCTTTTTTTATTAATATTTTCTTTAACTGGGTGTTTATCTTTGGAAATCTGGGGGCGCCCCGCATGGAGGTCCGGGGGGCAGCCCTGGGTACTTTGATTGCCCGTGTGTTTGAATTTTGCTTTATTATGGGATATTTCTTCTTCCGGGACACATCCATCCGGATGCGCCTTGGGGATCTTAAGATGAAATGCTCTGATCTGCTGGGAGAATACATACGGATCAGCCTGCCGGTCCTTGTCAGCGATACCCTGCTTGGTCTTGGCAACAGCATGGTGGCTGTGGTTATGGGCCACATCGGCGCTGCCTTTGTGGCCGCCAATGCCATCACCACGGTTACCCAGCAGCTGTCCACTGTGGTAATCCAGGGCATCAGTCAGGCCAGCTGCATCATCACCGGCAATACCCTGGGGGAGGGCAAGGAGGACAAGGCCCAGCGCCAGGGCGTCACCTTTGCGGCCATTGGCCTTCTGGTAGGGATTCTGGGCTGCCTTCTGATCCTGATTTTGAAGAATCCCATTATCGGGCTATATGAGATTACAGCACAAACGGATGCTTTGGCCCATCAGCTGATGGATGCCGTGGGCTTTATCATCATCTTCCAGGCCATGAACAGCATCCTCACCAAAGGGGTACTCCGGGGCGGAGGCGATACGAAATTCCTGATGGTGGCAGATATTCTGTTCCTCTGGTGCGCCAGCATCCCCCTGGGGGCTTTGGCAGGCCTTGTACTTCACCTTCCTGCCTTCTGGATCTATTTCTTCCTGAAGATTGACCAGTTTATCAAGGCCTTCTGGTGCCTCTTCCGGCTGAAAAGCCGCAAGTGGATCAAGAAGATCAAGCCGGCTGCTGAAAGTCATAATCCGGTATAAATCCGGTATAAATTTAATTTTATGCTGTAAATCATCTGCTTTTCGTGTAAAATAGAAGACAGAAAAACAATAAGAGAGGTATTGACTTTGGCAATGAATAAAAAAATCGAAACAGAGGCCCCTGTCTGCGGCGTTCACCATGAACATCATATCCGCCTCAGCAGCCAGATCAGCGACGACAACCTGCATCATCTGGCAGATCTCTTCAAGGTATTCGGAGATCCTACCCGGCTGCGCATCCTCCATGCCCTGTCCGGCCAGGAGCTGTGCGTCTGCGATATTGCCGGGGCCCTTGGCATGACCCAGAGCGCCATCTCCCATCAGCTCCGTGTATTGAAGCAGAGCCAGCTGGTGAAGTTCCGCCGGGACGGCAAAGCCATCTATTATTCCCTGGCGGATGCCCATGTACACACGATCCTGGCCCAGGGGCTGGAGCATGTAACGGAATAGGGACAGATTATAGCACAGAAACCCAAAAGATACCATATTGTTTTGAGAAAGTTTTTTATTCTCAAAACAATATGGTATCTTTTCGATTACAATATTATACTACAAAATGTAAGATCGTCATGGAGGTGTTGAAATGAAAAATGACTATTCTGACCGGTGTTCCGCCGGGGATTTTCTTGATTATATTTTTGATTGCATTATTACCTCATCTTAAATTATAGATGGATGGAAAAGGATTGTTCTATTTCCTGTCTGCACATATCCGCTCTCTTTTGATCCTTAAGAGCTTCAAATATTGTACATGCCTGCCTGATATATGGAACCGCCTCCTTCAGACGGCTCATCCGGGCCAGACTGTACCCCTTATTGAAAATCAGGAAGGGAAATACCGACAGCTTCCCGTTTTGTATACAAAAATCAATCCCCTCCTCACATAATGTGTATGCCAATTCATCGCGCCGTTCCTTTCCCATCCAATTACTTAAATTATACAGGATCATGGGGTATAATTTTGCTTTCTCTTCAAGATCAATATTGTTTCTATTCATATAATCTTTTAAATAAAACATGAGTGTAATTGCATTTTCCGTATTACCAATTTGGTATTCAACGATAGCAATACTGTTCATTATGCGAATTTCGTCAAATGTTAGCAATTTGTACCTCTCTGGCATAGGGATAGAAAAATGCGGTATTGTCAAGTATATACTTTTCATCAGCAAATGCCGAGCCTCTTGATAAATACCGCCCTTTCCCAATGTAATCATTGCCATGGACTGAAAGTAAAACTGTTCCTCCATGGTTCCCATCCGTTCCCCGCATTCCTTGTACTGCTCCAGCAGGTCCAGGATATCATAATTTCCTGTAGACAGCTCTCTGGTAATCCGAAATTCCAGGTTGCTGCGTCTCATCTCATTGTCACTGACCGGGAAAAAACAGCACTGTTCGGATATTCCCAAACGCTGTACCAGAGCCTCAAAGGTCTTTCTTCTCGGCAGCTGCTGCCCGTTCTCTATCTTGGACAGAGTCGTGGCTGTACAGATCCCATCACATAGCTCCTCCTGTGTAATCTTTTGTCTCGTGCGGTTTTCATAAATTAATGCGCCTATACAATATTTTGCCATGATAACCTCTCTTTATGTTTTTTCACACTTTAATGTACTTTACCCCTCACGTCTATGCCATATGGCGAAAATACATATTTTTCCTGAAATTTTTCTCCCTTTCTGCAGTTTTCTGCAAAATATGTGTTTCTGCATAAAAAAGAAAGGTATCCCCGCACCAGGATACCCTCCTTTTTTATTCCTCAAATTCCACGGTCACAAAGAACCCCTTTGATGTCTCGTCCACGCTGATCACCCTCCCCTCAGTGGATGTCAGCCGCTCACTGAGGGGATAATTCGCCGACATGGCGTAGGCCTTCCCCAGTGTATAATAATAGGAGGTAGGCAGCTTTCCTTCTGATACCGGAAGGACATCACCTGGCTTCAGCAGGCCGGTACGCTCCATTTTAAATTCCATCCGCCGCATATCCAGTCCCTCTTAGCTCCTCTTGCCGGTGTATTCACAGCCGGCGCCCTTTACCAGCAGCCTGTCGATCAGGATATTTCTGCCAAATTCCCTGCGGTACAGCAGAATCTCACCCTTTCCCGTACCGCCGCTGACCATTTTGTCCGGATTCCACGCTCCGGTGGGGGTCTGGTATTTCATCTCCAGCATCTCATCCTCATTGCAGCTGATCTTAATCTCTATGGCTGTGGCCAGGTTCATGGCCTTCATATGCCATTTGATTCTTCCGCCGCTCTGAATACAGGAATATTTCATCCGCGCAAAGGTCCATGCAGCGGAATAATTGATCTCATGGCTGTGGCCCTCATAGTAGATATCTGCAAAGGGCTTACTCCAGAATGGGATCCCCATGACCACCGGGCTGCCGCCGCCCACTGCAAAGGCCGAATTCTTCAATTCCTGCCCCGTCTTTGTGCTTTTCAGCTGGCTTCCATACATCCAGAACCAGGGGCTGGTATAATCTCTTCCCCACTTCTTGTCCGCATAGCCATGGCAGGTCTTCGGCATGACCAGATAGGTCTCCCCATCCAGGGAAAAGGTTCCCTCATAGTTGGTCCGCATCCCTTCTGCATGCCAGTACATATCAAAGGGATTGATCTCCCGCACCGGCTTGCTGGTGCTGTAGCCCACATGAAAGGCCACCCGTTTATTGACCTGCAGCGACCAGCGCAGGGTGTGCTCTCCCTGGATCCGGCCCCAAATATTATTCTCCGACAGGAAGCAGTCCCCTGCCGTCAGCTTCAGGAAGGTGCCTGCCACCTCCATGTCCTCAATGCCGTAATAGCATTCCTCCTGGATGCCGTTTTTGCCCCAGCAGCCGGCCTTCACCATCAGATATGCCGGCCTTTGGAACTGTTTGTCTCCCATCACCGGCTCCTTGCCGCCAAGCTCAGGATTCATGATACAATATTCTACGAAAAATACACGCTTCTTCCCGCTTTCTCTGCTGATGCCGGTAAAGGAATGCCACCAGCGGTCATAGCCGCATTTTCCCAGCTTTCCGGACAGCATTGGCAAATTTCTCTTGATATCGTGTTTGTTCATCTTGTTACCTCCCTATCTATTCCTGGGTTTTTTTCTTTCCCCATAATCCTTTTCGCTCTTTTTTCTCAGTCCGTTCCTCAGCCTCCGGCTCTTTTGTCTTTTCCTCCTGGGCCTTCCATTTAAAATATTCCGAATCAAGGTCCACGCGAACCTCTACCGGCGCTGCCTTTGCACCTTCTGCCTCAATAATCTCCGTAAGCTCTGCTGCCGGGGATTCTGCCGGGGGCTCCTGCACCCCGGGCACTGCCTCCTCCTTGGCAGCCTCCAGGCTCCGCCGCTGGAAATAGGCGGGATTTACCCGGATCTCCGGCGTTCCCCGCATGGAATAGTGCTTCGCCTCATTCTGAATCCGTTTTTCCGGCTCACCGCTGGATTTCTTCTCCTGTTCCCGGTTGCACTCCTCCATCATCACCAGATACTTATTGGAGGCCTTAAAATCCTGAAGCTGCTCATGAAGCTCCTTCTGATCCTCCCGCACCTGTTGTTTTTCATTTTCCATATCCAGAATCAGATTCCGCCAGATTTCCTGGCTGCTGGATATGGCCTTATCCATCAGGCTCTGAATCTGATTCAGGGCATCATGGGTGTAAATCAAAGAAGCCGCGTATACGTCCTCTGCCTGGGCGGAAATTCGTTCCAGAAGCTCCTCGCTCCTCTTCTCGCTGCGCCGGTGGGCAAGCTCCCTGGACTGGGCAGTTACCTCATACTCGTCCATGATCTCATACACAACCCGGTTCAGCTTCTCCAGGGTGGAAAACATCTGCTGTTTATTGATAATCACCTGCTCTTCATGATCTGGCACAGGCTCTCCATTGGAGATCAGTAAATGCACTTCCTTTAAAATTCGCTCCATCTTGTCTTGTGTGCTCATATTCTGCTCCCAAACTTAACAATTACAATCCATACATTCTCAGACTGCCCTGGTTCTGCCCTTTCTGCGTCTCTTCTTTACAAGCTTCACAATCCATACAACAATCAATACCAGAAGCAGGATCACAATCAGCAGAATGACTGCAAGGGCCACCGCAATTTTATTGGGATGCCGGATCAGCGCACCAATGCTGCCATCCTCCTCCACAAGCTTGCGTCCATGGGCTTTGTCATAGTATTCCGGAATCTGACCGTCATTTTGCCCGGCCAGGTATTCCAGATATTGGGCTACTGCTTCCCAGGCCTTAACCTCCTGCCCCTTCTCATCATATATAATATGCTCCTCCAGATCTTCTATGGGATTCCCCTGTGCATCCTTGGGCGTTATGGACAATATGCCAAAGGACTGATCCGAAACCGCTCCCAGCATCTGGCCGCTGTAAAGATCTGCCACTACCCGGTACAGCTTGTCGTCTGCAAGCTCTTCCACATTTCCCTGAAGATCCATCAGCGCAATCTCAGTTACCTTATTGAGTATCAGCCGGCGGGGATTGTAGGTATAGCTCAGGCCTGACATAAACAGCTGTGCCGTATCCATCATGGGGGAGATTGAGGCATCCACCTCCGCCGCTGTCTTCAGCTCCTCCCCGGTAAGATATACATCCACAAGGGGATATCCCGGCACACCGTCCGGCCCGATCCCCAGAGAAAATACATTAAATACCTCTGCCACCGTAAGATCTCTGTTCTCTGCAAACACATCCCGGATAACCCCGGTGGGTACAACGGATACCTGAACCGGATCCTCGGCATACTGGGGCAGCCGGTTCAATGCATAGATGTAGGAATCCGACAAAAGGTTGCAGTAGGGATGCTCCTGGTGCTGTGCATAAATGTCCCTAAGCTGCGGATTCCTCCAGGGATTGTGTATCAGTACCTGATCCCTGGTATACCCAAACTGTGCCAGATAATCGCTGTCAATGGTCTCTCCCAGCTTCTGTATCTTCTCCAAAGCCGCCCCGTCCTCCGGAATATCCTTTGTCATGCCCGGCACCTGATAATCCGTCACAGCCCACCGGCCGCCCTCCTGCCTGACCAGTGTCAGCTTCCCTGCCCGTATGCCATATTCCCCGCAGGACACAATGGAGGTATCCCCATGGACAATAGGCTCTGACAGGGTACTGTGGGTATGGCCGCTGACAATCAGATCCAGCTCCGGAACCTCCTTTGCCAGAATCTCGTCCTCTGATTTTGATGCATCCTCCCAGGTTCCGCTGTGGGAGACACAGATAATCAGATCCGCCTTCTCACTGGCCTTAATGTCTGCCACAGTCTCCTTCACTGCCTCCACCGGATCCCGGAACACCAGCTGGCAGGTGGGAGCGCAGGCCAGCGCGTCCTCTCCGAATACGCCGATCACAGCAATATTCAGGCCCTTCCTCTCCAGCATTATATAAGGAAAGATCCCGTATTCCTTGAAGGTATCCTTCAGGCGAACCAGATCCCCATGGCCCTCCGCTGTGGTGTCTGCCAGGGTTGCATCCCAGTCCACATTGCAGAGCACGAAATAGGGCAGTACATCTCCGCTGTCCAGCGCGCTTTGAAGCATCTGGTTCAATCCCCTGGTGCGGTAATCAAATTCATGATTCCCCATAGTGGTAACATCCACCCCCAGGAATCCCAGCATTCTAAGCTCTGCCGCCTGGCTCTCATACACGGTCTGATACAGGGTTCCCATAGAAAAATCCCCGCCGTCCAGAACCAGCGTATCCTCATCCTCTGCCCTGGCCTCATCCATAAATGTCTTAATCCTGGCAAAGCCTCCTACCTCCTGCTCCTGTCCATCCAGCTCTGCCGAAAAGCTCTCCAGATGGGAGTGCAGATCGTGGGTAAAGACCAGCTGCAGCTCCTCCCGGGTCGTCTCTGCGCCTGCATCCTCCATGGTCCCTGACGCCTGCGCTGCACCTGCATCCTCCATGGTCCCTGACGCCTGCGCTGCACCTGCATCCTCCATGGTCCCCGGCGCCTGCTGCGCCCTTACATCCTGTCCGGAGGCTGCGCATAGTGTTATCACAGCCAGCAGAAATACGGCCACCCCTGCCCTTATCCTTTTTTTGAAAAATCCACTCATAACGATACCTTTCTTTTTGCTGTCATTCATCCTGCATCTGTCCCTAAAAGCAGATAATTTCATTATACAACATATTCTAAAAAAAAAGAAATATAAAAATAAAAAACGGGCCAAAAACTGTTGCTTTCGGCTCGTTTTCTCTCTGCTGCACCCTTTGCGCTCTTCCTCTATTCATGAGGCCCTTTTCTTTTCAAGGGCTGCCCCTCCTCCTTGATCCGGGATTTCCGATAAAATTCCGCCTGTTCATGCAGCAAATCCTGCTTCTCGGAATTTAAATCCCTGTATATCCCCATCAATTCCCGTTCCTTCATGGTCAGCGGCTGATCAATCATCTGGCGGCTATCCGTCAAGCCCAGAAGATAATCTGTACTTACCTGAAAATACTCTGCCAGCTGAATCAAGGTATTGTAATCCGGCTGTCTGTTTTCCTTGATATATCCATTTATGGTAGTTGGCGCCATATTAAGCTCTTCTGCAAGCTTTTTCTGGCTCATATTCCATTCTTCCAATAGATTCTGCAAGCGTCCGCCAAAGCTCATCAAATTCATCCCCCTTTTATACCTATATTAGGAGAATTCTCAAACTGCGGATATTTTATCCGCATCTCGCGAATTTGATACTCAATTTGCGAATTTTGATTATTGACTGCTGATATTGGATCAAGCATGCAGATGTTGGGAATAAATTTTCAATCACACTCTATGATTCCTCAGCTCCACCCGCCGTCCATGGTGATCACCTGGCCGGTGAGATACATAGGGGCCTCTGCCAATGCCCGTACCATCTGCGCCACCTCTGCCGGCGCGGCAAATCTTCCTGCCGGGATCTCCTCCATCAGGGCTTCCCGTTCCTCCCTGGAAAAGCATTGGTTCATATCCGTGTCTATCACACCGCAGGCAATGGCATTCACCGCAATCCCGCTGGGCGCCAGCTCCTTTCCCAGGGCCTTTGTCAGTGCGTTCATTCCGCCCTTTGAGGCAGAATAGGCAGCCTCGCACGAAGCGCCGGCATTTCCCCACACAGAAGAGATATTGATAATTCTGCCCTGCTTTCTGGCCACCATACATGGTATCGCCTGCCGGCAGCAGAGAAAGACAGAGGTCAGATTCGTTGTCATCACCTGGTTCCACTGCTCCAGGCGCATCTCACTGAGCAGGCCGATATGGGAAATTCCGGCATTATTTACCAGAATATCCACCTGTCCCAGAGACTCTCTCACCTGTGTGAAGGCCTCCTCCACAAAATCCGCTTCTCCCACATCACCGGCAAGACAGAGACAGACCGTATGGTATTTTTCCTGCAGCTCCTTCCCTCTTTTGATCAAAAGCTCACGGCCCCTTGCCACCAGGGCAAGATGGTATCCGGCCGCTGCAAGCTCCTCTGCAATGGCCAGGCCGATCCCCCTGGAGGCGCCGGTAATAAACGCAACCTTCATAGCCTGATATTCCCTTTCTTTTTTATTGGTAAGTATACCACATATATTTCCAATTTTCTATTGTAGTACAGCAAAAAATAGGTTATAATATTGTTAGACAATTCGCGTCGTATATGAGTTCTTATCGAACATTAACCGTTTGATACTGGGGGAATTGTCAATATAAAGTAAAGGGGTTGGACACCATGCGTATTACTATTACCGGAAGAAATCTTGACATTACACCTGGCCTGCGGGAGGCCGTGGAGGACAAGCTGGGCAAGCTTGAGAAATATTTTACGCCGGACACAGACGTGATTGTAACCTTAAGCGTTGAGAAGGAACGCCAGAAAATTGAGGTTACGATTCCGGTCAAGGGCAATATTATCCGTTCCGAGCAGGTCAGCAACGATATGTATGTGTCTATTGATCTGGTAGAGGAAGTTATTGAGCGTCAGCTGAAGAAGTATAAGAACAAGATCATAGATGCCAAGCAGGGCAGCTCTCATTTTCAGCCGGAATTCATTGAGAAGGAAGCTCCAGAGGATGATGAGATCCGGATTATCCGTACCAAGCGTTTTGGTATGAAGCCCATGTATCCGGAGGATGCCTGTGTACAGATGGAGCTCTTAGGCCACAATTTCTTTGTATTCCAGAATGCTGAGACAGATGAGGTCAATGTGGTATATAAGAGGAAGGGCAACACCTATGGTTTGATCGAACCGGAATTCTAGGAATTTGTCTATTTATGCCGCCGGCGGCTTTTTCAGGCTCCCGGCGGCATTTTTATGGATTTTCAAATACAGTCTGGCTTCTTCTCAGATTCTTCCTAGAATTTTTACATTTCCTTTTGAAAAATGCAATCTTTTTTTAGATTTTCGACATATTTTGCACACATTTATATTTTATACTAGGTATATCAAATGAAGTTGATGGCAATACTAACAGAGATAAGCGCGCGGGGTCATCAGCTTCGACTAGCCAATTTTTCCTTTTATATAGATGGCATTGCTAGAATGCCAAAGTATTTTTCATAATTTACTCCCCTCAAAAAGGGTGACGCCTTACGGGGCGCCACCCTTTCCTTCTACCTTTCTCTATATCCTGTTTCAGATCAAAATCCCAGATTCCTGCCCTTTTCCATATCTGCAATATGGCGTTCTCCTTCCTCCGCTATCTCACGGAAGCTTTGAATGGTCTGGGCCATCTGGGGCAGGGCCTTGGTCTTGTAGGTGCTGATATCATCCAGGGCTGACAGGGTGTCCGAAAAGGCCTGCTTCAATGTGTCTGTGGAAATACTGGCCTCCACAGCCTCCCGCTGAATGGCAGTTCCCTGCTCCTTCAGCATTCTTGCGGTGGCGCCAATCATCTGATTAGTCGTCTCATTGAGCATCTGCACCTTCTCCAGCACAATCTTCTGGTTGTACAGCGCTCCGGCCACGGTCACAGCCACCCGCAGGGCAGCCACGGTCACCGTTTCCGCCCGGTCAACCGCCCTAATCAGCTCCAGGTTGTTCTTGCGTATCACCTCCATGGCAATGATGCCCTGCTGGTTTACTACCAGCAATTGCTGGAAATCCATCAGCCGCTGCTTCAGAGGAAAGATGATTTCCTCTTCTACAAACTGAATGCGCTCCGCAGAATCGCCCAAAGCCCTGGCATTCTCCACCTCATTGACCAGATAGGCGTCCAGCTGGGAGCCAAGCTCGATCCGCTGGGTCAGCTGCTTGGTCAGATCCCGCATGGCTGCCTGCTCGATCTCTAGGGTTGTATTGTCATTTTGCAGAATCTTCTTTCCCTTATCCAGTGTTTTTACGATGGAGGCGATCTCTGCGTCTGCTGTTTTGTATTTTTCAAAATAGCGGCGGATGGGATTGAAGAGCTTCCCCAGCATGCCTGTTTTTGTAAAATCAAGACCGGATGGGTCCAGGTCGCGCATCTTGACTGCCAGCTCCTCCAGCCCCTTTGCCACCTCGCCGGACTCGCCCCCGGCCCGGCCAAATTCGCCCATGCGCTTTTGCAGAATGCTGTTCTTTGTCTGGGACTGCTTGACGATATCAGCCCCAAAGCTCTCGATCACCTGGATAATCTCCCTCCGCTCTGCCAGGGAATCCAGGTTGACTGCCATGATCTGGTCTGATTTTTCCTTCACGACATTGGTAATTGTGCTCTTTTCCTCTTTGGTGGGCGCAAGTTCTGCCGCAACCTCCTGTTTGATTGCTTCCGTATTCGGTAAATCTAATGTAAATCCGGCCATTTTTCTTCTCCTTTTCCAGGCTTTCTTTCCTTTGCTGCCATTTTTGAGTCATAACCCGCTGCAGGCCGTCCTGGGAGCGTTGCCCGCAGGAGTCAACACTGCAGGAGTCAACACTACATATTTGCGTTGAATAGGATCTTCAGCTGATACACAACGTCATCTGTGGATGCGTCTATACTTGCAGCTTCATTGACAGAGCTGATGCTTTCCAGCGCCGCCAAATCCGCATTGTACCCAATGGTGTATACCGGTATCTTCATTCCGCTTAAAACATCGCGGATATCGTTCAGTCCGTAGCCAGTGTTGGTCTCGCCGTCACTCAGCACGAACAGCATGGGCTTTGCATCCGGATACTGGTCCATCAGCTCCCGGATCATATCCAGGGCCACGCAGATCCCGTCAAAGGTGGCCGTGCCTCCGGTGGCGGACAGATGCTCCACCGCCCCCTTGAAATAGGTCTGCTGCTCCAGGTTAAACTCCTGAATAGGCAGCTCAATGACCACCTCGTCAGAATAGCTCACCAGCCCAATGTAATTCTGGGTGTTGATATACTTCATACTGTTGATCAGGGATTCCTGGAGGGCCTGCAGGGGCTCCCCTGCCATACTGCCGGAAACATCTGTCACAAAAACGCCGATTACCGGCCTGCCGCTGTCCTTGTTTGTCTTGTAAAGCTTCTGGGCGGCAACCAGGATATCTCCGGACACCTCCTCATATTCGCAGATATAGTCGTTCATTGCATTGAATCCATACTCCTCTGCACGCTTTTTGGCATTGTCGGAGGCACAGTATTCGGCAAAGAGGTTCAGGATGTCCTTTTTCTCCTGGCTGGCGGACGCAATGCTCACCAATGGATTGTCGTGGCGGTAGCCATAGGGTGTGAATTTGTAATTCCTGGACAGGATCGTGTCGTTCACATAGGATTGGTACTCCATGATAAATCCGTCCAGGGAGCCGTTTTCCGCAGCATCCCGCATCTGCATGGTGGTCAGCGCTACGAAGGGCACATTTTTCTGGAACTTCCGGAAGCCCTCCATGGCGGTCTCCGACAGGGGATTGCCAAGATCGTACCGCTCCAGGGTGCAGACCAGGAAATTCAGGCCCGCGCTGCTGGCAAAGGGGTTGGTATAGCCCATGGCAAATTCACCGGCTTCCGTGGCCTCTGTGATTGCCTTCAGGTCAACGCTGCCGTATTTTTCTATGATTTGCTTGTGGGTCTTCTCCGAGAGGAGGATGCCTGCCACATTCCCCACCATGCGCTCCGCCACTGTCTCTGTCGTCACTCCCCTGGCATTCAGCATATTGACCCACAGCATACTGGAGGGGGCATAGCCCTCGGGAACAGCCTTTCCGGTGGCAATGTAGTCTAAGGCCTGCCCGCTGTTGACCTTGCGGACCTTGACGGACACCGGCTGTCCGTTCACCTCATAGCCCTGCTGGTTGAATTCCTCAGCCATCTCGCAGAGCCATCCGTCTGTGCCGGTACCGGCCTTTTCCGGGGATGAATATATCTCTGCATAGAGGGGCGTTACCGCCTCCACCCCCACCGGGCAGGTGTCGATGTCCGGCAGCTCTGCCGCCTCGTCCTCCGCAGCGTCGTACTCAATGGGTGATTTCACCGGCTGGGCCGTTCTGGGCTCAATCTTTTTAACCATCTTTTCCAGGCGGTTTACCGCGCTCTCCTGGGTAATCTTTTTCTCGGATTTCCCAATGTTGCGGGTAGCGTAAATACCGCCGAACACGGCCGCGCAGACAATTACCACCACTGCTGCCAGGATTCCGATTGATTTTTTGTTCATCACATTTCCTCCCATGTTCTTTCCTATTGATAATATTTTGTCTCACTGATCAGTCTCTCAATCTCCTCCAGCAGATCATCATTCCAGTCTCCGCTGCTTTCGCTGGAAGAGGAGGAAACCTCCATGGTGAGTGTGTTCAGTTTTAAAAGGATCTTCTCATTCAGGGCAATCATGGACCGGATGTCCTCGATATTCTTCTGGTACAGGCGAAGCTGCTCCTCCTGGATATCGTCCGGAATGTCGTCCTCCTTGTAATGCTGAAGCCTGGCAAATTCCCTGTCGTCAAACAGCTGCATCCGGTTCGCCATGGCCACCACATTCCGGGCTGCGGAATCCTCTGCCGACAGCACCACGCTGTGGAACTTCTCCCAGCTCATGGTTCCCTTGGTAAATCTCTGCTCCAGGATACCGGACAGCCGCATGCGGCATTTCAGGATCCGCTCCACCTGCTCGGCGGCAGTGGCAGCCATACTCTTTAAATATTTGCTGCTGCCATAGCCCTTCAGGATATCCCTGGCCTCCTCCAGGTCAAGGGTCTCCTCCGGCAAAATCGGCCTCTTGGAGGGTTCCCGCAAAAACCGGATGTTGACCAGGAAAAAAATGCTTACCAGCGCAAGCAGTGCAATCACTGACATGCCCGCCCGGAAAATGCTCTCATCCGTAATCCGAAGGCAGATCAGACCGGGTGAATACAGGATGACAGCTGCAATGACAATGCATATATTTGCCACAATCATAGTTCCATATTTTTTCAATGTATTTCAGCCCCTTAGTACCCTCCTCCTAAGGTTTTGGGGGAGGAGGTGATTTTTCTATACAATTTAAATAATTATACCGTATCTTTCAGATTTTGACAAGTTTCGCGGTTGTGGAAAGATGTTTTTACATATCGAACAAATTTTTATCATATTTTTCCTATTTTGCGCGATTTTATTGATTTTATTGTTAAAATCGCATATAATAAAAATAGCCCTGTTTGACCCCAAGATCGGAAAATGAGGCGTTTCAAAACTGAGATTGGCAAATGCCCCATTTGCCGGGCAGCTCATCAAATAAAAGGAGGATTGCACCATGGTTGTTACAGCAACAGAATTTAAAGCTAATTTCGGAAAGTACCTTGAACTGGTTGCCAAGGAAGATGTCTTTATCACCCGTAATGGAAAAACGGTTGCTAAAGTTGTAAATCCACAAGTTTCTGCTGTGGATTCCCTGCGTGGAATGCTTGGCGGTATTTCCTCTGATATTGATATGGATTCTTTACGAGAGGAGCGTCTGCTAAAATATGAAGATAATGTGTGATACGAATGTAATTATTGATGTATTATTGGAAAGAGAGCCTTTTGTAACGGATTCCTATCAGTTTCTGAAGCTTTGTGAGGAACATAAAATAGACGGTTTTGTATCAGCCTCTTCTGTTACCGACATCTTCTATCTGGTGAGAAAATATACGCATAGCACAGAACTGGCATATAAGGCAGTCGGAAAACTTTTGGAAATCGTCAAGGTGTGCAGCGTTACAAATGATGATGTTCTGATTGCATTTCAGAAAAAGGCAAAGGATTTTGAGGATTGCCTTGTTGCTACTTGTGCCAAATCTATACATTGCGATTATATTGCTACCCGCAACAAAAGAGACTTTAAAGGCTTTGGTATCCCTGTGCTTTCCCCGGCTGAAATCTTATTACAGCTTCTTTCTTAAGAAACTCCATCACTGTTCTGGGCGGTGTAGCTTGCCGCTATAAAAGAAAAGAAGAATCCCTTGACTATATGCAGTACAGTCAAGGGATTCGTTTCATCATCAAGTCTCATATTTCAATAAAGATCGGATGCTCCCTGTATTTGTCATTGGGATAATGGAGGGTATACAGCAGCCTTCCGTCCATGCGGCGAAATGCCATGCCGTGTCCCCCGTTTTCCGGAAAAATCAAACGGTCAAGATGCTTCCAGGGGCCGGCGATCTTCCCGGACTCCGAGACAGCCTCTCCCACCGCATAACCATTGGTACACCAGCTGGACCAATAGAGATGCAGAGCGCCATTCTCCCCCTCCAGAACAAAGGGACCGTCAGTAAAATAGCAGTCTCCCTCAATCCCAAATTCCTCTCTGGCCCAGGGAAAGGGCTTCGGCCAGGGGACCTCTGATGCAGAAAATAGCACCTCCGGCTCCGATATGCGCTCCTTCAGATCTGCCGACAGCTTCACACAGCACATATCCCCCTCCAGCACACCGTCCTCAAAGGAATGGGAAAACAGCAAATAATTGTGGCCGCCCTTCTGGAACAGACTTCCGTCAATGCAGGTCCAATCCTCTGGGGTCAGCCGCCCGGAATGCGGCACAAAGGGGCCCAGGGGGCTGTTGGATACCAGCGCATAAACACCCTTTTTCACCTGTTCCCCGCCAAAGGTGGTCAGGAGATAGAAGCGGCCGTCTATGGCATAGCATTCCGGCGCCCAATAATTTTCGTCCAGAGGAAAATCCGGCTGCCTGCGAAAAATCTCCACCGGTCCCTCCCAGTCCTCCAGATCCCTGCTGTAATAGCAGTCAAACCCTTCTGCCTTGCCCCAGCACTCCGCGCTTCTCGTCCCATACAGGTAATACATCCCCTCATGGGGCAGGATAAAGGGATCCCGGATCCTGATATCATTCAGCTTCATGGCTCCTACCTCGTTTCTTTCCATAAGATTCTTTCATTTTAGCAAATAGATCCTCCAGGATCAACCTTTGATTGATATCCCTGTACCAGCGGATTGTCTTGGGATTTTTACGGAAAAAATAAGTTCCGTCCTCCGCCACATTTGGCGCCTTTACCTCCTGAAAGCTCCCGCTGTGATGGCTTAACAGCACACCAATCCCCACAGAATCCCCTAGGGACCAGCTTTCCCCATTGGGAAACCCGATGGCATAGCCATAAGGGTCTGCCCTGGAATCATCCGGAACCTTTTTCCACATCCGTTCTACGGTACGGAAGGTGTTTTCCACAAGATACCGCCCAAGCTCTCCGCAGGGAAGGAGCTTATCTGCCAGCTCCGCCATTCCTGCCTGTATGGTGGCATATACCTCCTCCGGCAGCATCCATATTGGGACCGGACTGTTCATCACTGCATTAAAGGCACAGGGATCGTTCATGGTATTAAATTCATAGCCTCCCTTGGGATAATTGCAGCCCCCCACAACCACCAGCAGCATCCGGGCTGCAATTTCCGGTCTTTTCCGGAGCGCCGAAGCCACATTGGTCAGCGCCCCCTGACAGATGACAAACAACGGGCGGGGATCCCTTCGCAGCGCTTCATGGATGAGAAAATCAACCCCTTCCGCCTCCTGATCAGGGCACTCCATATCTTGGGCTCCCCGGTCAGGTTCTACCGTATCCACGCCCCCCCTGCTTTCACCTTCAGCGGAAAGGGCCCGCGGTATCCCCCTGTGGACGAGCGCAGTGTCGAATCCCCCCAGCCGGCAGATTCTCCAAAGCTCCTGAAAGCTCTGTTCCATGGAATCCGGTTCCCCGTACTGCTCCGCTATGAGCCCCATCACCTGGACCTTCGGCGTCAGAAGGGCATGCACAATGGCGTACTGGTCGTCACATTCGCAATTGGCATCCGAATCAATGATGACACGAACCCTTTTCTGTTCCGGAATGATATATCGTTCAGCTTTTATTTGATGCATCATCTTTTCTATCCTTATTTGATTCCTGATACGGCGCCTTATTTTGTAACATGCTCAAGGGTCAGGCCGGAATAGAAGCTGAGAAAGCTCTCCTTGGAGGCATCCTTATTAAATTCCGGGAAGAACTGCTTCATATCCTCTGCTGTCACATAATATTCCCCGGCTTCATGCTTCTCATTTACACTGGCAAATTCCTCATAGGTCTTGATATTCCAGCGGGCGACGCCCAGATCACAGTAGCCCTCCTGGCCTTTTACAAGGTCTCCATGGCCATTTACCGCATTGATGATCATAGGAATGGCATTGCCAAATACAATCTCCTCACATTCATAGATCAGGCTGGCGATCTGTCCGCTCTCAATCAGGGCTCCTGTGGCATCCGACAGGCTCCCCACACCGGCCAGCTTCACGGTATCTGATTTTCCCTGGTCAGCAATGGGCTGCACCCAGATCTCCATGCCGGAGAAGGAGCAGGCAATCCCGTCATAATCAGCGCTCAGCACGGTGGACTGTGCAGCTGTAAAGGTGTCGGTTCCTGGCCAGCCATCTACAATGTCCTTCTCCGGATCAAATTGGATCTCCATGCCCGCTGCCTTTGCCGCCTCGATTCCGGCAAAGAATCCATTCTGCCGATCCACGAACATGGGAATGCCAAAGCCTGCCCCGCCATTGCAGTACACCACATGCTTACATCCCTGCTCTGCAAGGGAATATGCCAGCTCATACCCCAGCAGGTAATCGCCTCCCTCACCGGTCTCTGTGCCGTCGCTGCCCAGCGCCCGGAAGCCGCCCAGGTAATATTCATTATCCGCAAACTGCTCATCAAGGCCCCGTTCCGCACCCCAATAGTACATGCCGTAATCTGTCACGGTCTGCACAATAGTATCCATGGACGCATTGTACCCGCCGATATATGCCACGCATCCCGCTGACTGGCAGGCCCCCGCAAAATCCAGCTCATCCTCCGGGGACTGGATACTCTCAGATACCATAAATTCCAGATTGTAATATTCTGACAGATAATCAAAATATTCCTGGTATGCAATACAGGACTGCTCCGTGGTATCATATACCTCAACGCCGATCTTGATGGTTTCGGCCGGCCAGGTTCCGTCCAGAGGAATCTCACCGGTACTTCCTTCCTGGCCAGTCTGATTCCCGCTTGTGCTCTGGGCGCTATCCCCCTGGCCGGCGCCGCAGCCGGCCAACAGGCCTGCTGCCATCATTGCAGCCATTAGCATTGCTATTCTTCTCATTCTTTTTTCCATGGTAATTCCTCCCTTGTATTTTGTGATGACCTTATCATAACACGTTCCTATCATCCTGTATTTCCACTTTTATATCTATTTTTTTCATATAAGAGAAAATACAGACATCTTTCTCGCCTTCTATATTTGTTTTTTTCCAGTTATTTGATATAATAGATCTATATTTTTCTAAAGGAGGCGCTTATGTTTCAAAGCAATTTACTGGATTCCGACAGCTCCCTTTTTTCCCACCAGATTGTACAGTTCGAGGGCAGCCAGCTGACAGCCGAGACCTCTCTTACCCTCTTCTTTCTGCTGGAGGGAGAATGCCTGGTGCAATATCACCAAAGCCTGCAGCGCATTCATGCCCATGAGCTGTTCTTTTTTCCGCCAAACACCCCTTACGGGCTCTACACAGAGCATCAGAGGGCAGTTTACTATCAGCTCTCCATCCATGACAGCTATTTTGCTTCCCTGGCGCCGGAGCTTGCCGATATCCGGCTGGAGCACTTTTATCTTGGATGCAACAGCAGCGATCCCTCCTACTGCCAGCTGTGCCGCCTTCTTTCCTGCATTATTTTTTCTGCGGATCCGGATAAACGGACTTCTGCACTGACCCGGCTTACCTGTATCAATCAGCTGGTCTTATTTTTATACCGCTCCTTTCATGCTTCTGAAACAGCGGCCCATGTCGACAGCTATGCCTCACAGCGCATTGAGCGGATCCTGGCGATCATTCGGGAACATTATGGGGATAAGCTTCCTTTAGAGTCCATCAGCAGGGAACTGGGGCTGCACCCCCAGTATTTCAGCTCCTTTTTCCAAAAGCATTTCCATGTTAAATATACGGATTTTTTGAACCATTACCGGGTTCGGCAATCTCTGCAGGATCTGATCCATACAAACAAAACCATTTTGGCCATTGCCCTGGAGCACGGCTTTCAAAGCCACCGCTCCTACAGCAATTCCTTTGAAAAATATTTTCATATGCCGCCCTCTGTTTACCGTCAGCAGAACCACTCTGCCCATATCCAGGGGACTGGGGCTGCATCCATGGATTATTTGTCTGCTTTGTATCCTTATTATCAGCAGGAAGCAGTGATTTCCCCCCAGCGGCCGGAGCAGGTCCTCTCCATTGCCCTTGATATCAAAAATGCTGTTCCTGCAGCAATCGACGGCCGGATCCGCTCCATTGGCATTGGCAGCGGCTACTATCTGCTCCAGGATCACGTCTATGAGCAGCTAAAGCGGGCTGCCAGAGAATGCTCCTTTACCCATGTCCATATCCGGGACGTTTTCTGTGATATGATGAATGTCTATACAGAGCCGCAGCCGGATCATCCCCTCTATTATTGGGAAAGCCTTGACCTTGTGCTGGACCGCATAATCGGACTGGGCTTTTCCCCCTATATAGAAATCGGATATACTCCCCGGGAATTGGCTTCCTCTGCCAATATGCTGGGCTTTGGCTATCATCCCTACACAAGCGTTCCCGTATCCTATGAGAAATACGGGGAGCTGGTACGGGCGTTTTTGCTGCATATTCTGAAGCGTTACGGCATGGATTCCGTCAGGGACTGGCGCTTTGACTTCTGGAACAGCGCCAACCTCCAATCCTCCAATGGATTCTGGGACGGCACCCAGAAGGAATTCTTTTCTTTGTATTTATGCGTTTTTCGCGTATTTCGGGAGGTGAGCCAGGAACTGAAATTGGGCTCCCCCAACTTCTCCCTTCCGGATGGCATGGACTGGTATGAGGCATTTCTCCAAATGTGCTGCAGGGAGCAGATTATGCCGGACTTTCTTTCCATACACCTGTATTCCTGCCTTGACGACCTGAAGCATTTTGCCGGAATTTTCCCTTATCCGCCCATGACCTACAACTACCTGTCTCTCACAAATACAAAATACTTAGAAAACATCCTGTTTTTTCTGAAACGTGTCCTGGAAAAATATGGCTGCGGCCATCTGCCTATCCTGGCAGGAGAGTGGAATATTACCTATTATCTGCAGGATCTTACCCGGGATACGGCCTTTATGGCCACCTATATTGTTCACAGCTACCTGCAGATGACAGGCCTCCTGGCAGGCGCATCCTTTTTCTGCCTGTCGGATGTAAACGATCAGACCCGGCCCTCCGGAATGACCTTTTCCGGCAACAACGGGCTTATCAGCCGTCATGGTATTGTGAAGCCTGCCTATTATGCCTTTTATCTTCTCCACAAGCTTGACCCGGAGATTCTGTATTTGAAGCCGCCCTGTATCATTACCCGGCAAAAAGGGGGCTTTCATGTACTGATTTATAATATCAGCGACTATCGGACAGCTCCCCAGGACGGCCGGCTGGAATTTCTCTCTGACAAGCACCGGTATCAGGCCTTCCACAGCACGGACCCAATTGCGTTTCGCGGCAGCTTTCCGGTTCCCTATGGCAGCTACAGCATCAAAACCTACCTTATGGACCAGGAGCACGGCTCTCCCTATGATGCCTGGCTTGCCATGGGAGCCCCGGCGCCTATGAACGACGAAACCATACAGGCTCTGCTTCACGCCTCCTTCCTGTCGATCCATTATGGTCAGCAGAAGGATACGGACAGAATCTCGCTGGAGGGGAAGGTAAAGGCCCACGGTGTTTTGATGTTCGAGGTCTTAAGGGAGCCAGAATAAAATCCTGTAAAAGTCAGTGGAAGAATACATGGCGGCTTGCTATGGCAATACTCTTTGTGATATGATGAGTAATAAGAAATAATAGGAATCTGAAGGAAAAGAGGTGCTGCCCATGAAAAAGAAATTCAATATCACCGGTCTGTGTGTACCGCATAAGCATTACATGGTTGATCTCAGTGAACGGCTTGTAAAAATTCGCGAAATGGTTGCAGAAGGCGACTATTTTACCATTAACCGTGCCAGACAATACGGGAAAACAACCACCCTGGCAGCCTTGGCCAAAAGTCTCGCTGATGCCTATATGGTTGTAAGCCTTGACTTTCAAGCACTGGGAGGCTACACCTTTGGCGATGAAAATATCTTTGCCACTACATTTGCAAACTATATTTTGTCAAAACTGCGGCAGGAGGTTCAAACGCTTCCAGCAGATATGCAGCAGGAATTGTATTCCCTGGAACAGGCCGCTGTACAAAACAAGCATACCTTCTCTTTGTTTCATTTGTTTATGCATTTGTCCTCTATATGCAAGGCTGCGCCAAAGCCAGTGGTTTTGATTATTGACGAGGTAGACAGCGCTGCCAATAACCAGGTTTTTCTGGATTTTCTGGCACAGCTGCGCAGTTACTACCTGGAGCGGGATTCCATTGGGACAGCAACCTTTCAGTCCGTCATCCTGGCCAGCCTGTATGATGTGAAAAATCTAAAGAAAAAGCTTCACCCCAATGAGGAGCATCAGGAAAACAGCCCCTGGAATATTGCGGTAGAGTTTCCCATTGCTATGAGCTTTTCTGTAGCAGATATTGCCGGCATGCTATCAGACTATGAAGCTGACTGTCATACCGGGATGGACATCACAAAAATATCTGCCCTGCTCTATGATTACACCTCCGGTTATCCCTTTCTGGTATCTAAGCTATGCAAACTGATGGATGAACATATAGCCGGAAGCCAGGGATTCCCTGACAAGAGCGCCGCCTGGACAGCAGAGGGGTTTCAGGAGGCAGTAAAACGGCTCCTAGCAGAACAAAATACCTTATTTGAATCACTCCTCCATAAGCTGGAGGATTATCCGGCATTGAGGGAGATTCTATATATCGTTCTCTTCCAGGGGACGGGGATTGCCTATAATCCAGATGACAATTTGATTCGGATGGCACTCATGTTTGGATTTGTAAAGGTAATTGGAAATGAGGTTGTTGTTGCAAACCGCATTTTTGAAACGCGCCTGTATAATTATTTTCTATTAGGCTTCGATGCCCAGAAAAACAACATGTTTCTGGCCGGAGTACAGAACAAAAGCCAGTTCGTTCAAAATGGCCATTTAAATATGGAATTGATTTTAGAAAAATTTGTAATACATTTTAATGACTTATATGGTGATCAAAAACAATCCTTTTTGGAAGAAGACGGAAGAAGATATTTTCTTCTGTATCTCAAACCCATTATCAACGGAACTGGCAATTACTACATTGAAGCCAGAACTCGGAATATGGAACGAACAGATGTGATCGTAGATTATATGGGAGAACAGTTTGTAATTGAGTTAAAAATATGGCGGGGCAATGCGTATCATACAAGGGGCGAACAGCAATTATCCGATTACCTGGATTACTACCACCTGAAAAAGGGCTATATGCTCAGCTTTAATTTTAACAAAAACAAACAAATTGGTATGCAAAGGCTTACCCTGGGTGACAAGGTTCTGATTGAGGCAGTCGTATAGAGCCTTTCCTGCAGCGTGTTCAAAACCCTTTGCCGAAAACATTTATATATAAAAATCATGAGGACAAATGATAAGGAGAAATTATGACTGAAATCATCGCCAGGAGGCAGTTTGCCCCCCTTTATATGTATCTTGATATTGGATTTTTAGTAGTATTCCTGCTGCTGTTGCTCTGGAAAAAGAAATACATGACCCTTCTCGTGGGTCTTGTGATGGGAGGCGTTTACATGCTGGTGGATTACGGCATCTTCCACCTGCTGCTCCATTCCCGCTCCATCTCGGAGGGACACAGCCTGCTCTGGGTGCTGCTGTGGATGTCCATGAGCTATGGCTTTACCAATTTTACCTGGATCTGGCTGTGGCTCTCCAAGGACCGGAAGCTGAAGGAATGGTCCCTGCTGATCCTGGGCTGGTGGTTCTGCTGCCCCCTGATTACCCAGACCTTTGCAGGCAATGCGGCCCCCATTGTGATCCAGCGCACAACAGGGGCCTACCATGGATATATGGCAATCATTCTCTTTGTGGGATATTTGGGTGTAATCCTGTATAATCTCTACCAGAAGGAGCCAAGCCGGCAGATTCCCATCCTCCGTCTTTTGCTGATCGGCATCCTGGTTCAGCTGGGCTGGGAGGCCGGGCTGCTCCTTGGCGGCATCCGAAGCGCCGGCTTTGATACCTTAGAGGCAAAGCTTCTGCCCCTGCTGGTGAATTCCCTGCTGGAGACAAATCTGGGCATGCCCTATGTGTTCTGCATTTATATTGCATATTCCAGAAGGTTTACCGAACAGCTCCATCGAAGGAAAAACAAACTATCCTTTACTGAGCGGATCGCTGAGCTAAATCGGAAAAGCCACAAGAATTAGCCCTTGTTCCATACCACCTGTCCGCATCTCTTTCGCAGATACCGGTCGTCATACCTGCAGGTAACCCCTGCAGGTATCTCTGTATCCACCAGAATCCGCTCCCCTTCCTCCTTGATGTGAACCAGGATCCTTCCCTTCACGGAATCATAGCTTACAGTACATTCCTTTGCCGTTTTGGGCAGGTAGGGGCAGAGCTCCATCTGTTCAAAGCCTGGCTTTATTGGCCGGATCCCGCCGATTCCATTGTAGAACCATTCCACAATGTGGCCCATCATGTCATGGTTATGGCTGCGGGGATTGTCCTCCCAATATTCGCCCAGGGTGGTCTCCCCAGCCAGTACAAAGGCATAATAGCTGGGGTGCTGCTCCCGCAGGATAAACTCAGCGATACGGTCCTGCATCCCGCAGTCTGCCATTGTCTGAATGATATAAGGCAGGCCGATCTCGCCGCTGACAAAGGTGTTGTCACGATCCAGCACCCAGGCGAAGGCTCTCTCCACGTCCGCCCGCCTGTCGTCCGGCACCAGGCCCCAATACAGAGGCATCGCCTGGCTGGCCTGGGTCAGGTAGATATCATCCGGATGATCCCAGGCCCGGTAGCACCAAAACCCTTCGGTGGGATGCTTTACCATCAGCTTTTCGTTATAATGATCCCTGATTTCCCTGGCATAATCCTCCAGCTCCACCATATCGTCATAATGCCCCAGAACAATGGCAGCCTTTGCCAGGGTAACGGTATCTGCATACAGGAAGGCTGTCTCCACATTTTCCCGGGCAAAGCCCTCAGGATCCGGCGTCCCCCAGTCCCCCAGGCCATGGCTGATGAACCCATCCTCCGTGACCCTGGTCTTGAGATAATTCAGATATCTCATGCCTGTATCGTAATTGTCCTCCAGAATCCTCCTGTCGCCATAGTAGAGATAATGCCAGTAGGGGGCCAGGATGCAGGCGCTTCCCCAGGCAATGGTGTCAAAAAAGCTTCCCATAGGCGCCGGCAGCACATTGTACTCATAGCAGGGAGCCTGGGAGGGCACCATCCCCTCCCCGGGATAGAATTTCTCCCCATCTGCACCATGAAAGCAGGTATCTGCGCTGCACTGGTCTACCCGCAGATCCAGGAGAATCTTATCCCAGAGGACGCTCACATCCTTCATAAACATGATTGCCGGGGCCATCAAATGATTGGGCTCCTGCCATGCATAGCGCTCAATGGTTGGGCAGTCCGTATGCACGCTGTTCAGGTTGGATTCCACTGCCCTCTGCACCAGCTCATAAATCTGCTCCAGACGCCTGTCGTCACAGGAAAAGCTTCCGGTATCCTTCACGGAGGAGGTTATGTAGTCTGCCCTAAGGCTTCGGATCACCGCCCCCTGGGCTTCATTTGTTCCATCTGCTTCCTCCGGCCCGCCGGTATGATTCCGGGTCTCTCCATAAGGCGCAGCGCCCTCCACCGCAAGATATCTTCCCCCAATATACGTGAACCTCATGCGGCATTTCTCCCACACATCATCCGCTCCGATGATATAGGTGACACATACATCAACAGGGGTCCATCCCTTGGCCATTTGATCCACGTCCCCATTGGCCGCCAGCTTTTCCGCCGGATAGAGATGGATGGCATGGCCCCTTTTCCCCTTTACCTCAAATTCCAGGATGGCTGACATATTCTGGGTAAAATCATAGATTTCCCGGCCATTCACGGAATGCAGATGCACTGCTTCATAGGTGCGCTTTACTGTCACCGGCGGCTGATACTGGTTCATCAGACGGCCCTTGGGACAGTCCTCTGCCCCAAGCTCCGCGGCCTGCTGCCAGCCGGAGGCATTATAGCCTGCGCAGGAAAAGCCCTCCTGCTTCAGCCTTCCGTCTATGATCTCGGAACCGTATACATTGGACATGACGACATGGTGGGGGCATACTTTCCAGCTGCAGTCCGATCCTATCTCCTCCCGGCTCCCGTCCCTATAATCTATCTCCAGTAAAAACCCAAGGGCCAGATATCTGGCAAAGGGCTGATAGGGGTTGGGATTGGGCGGCAGGAAGGAAAATTCCGGCCTCTTGGGCGGCATGGTCATAAAATAGCGCTCCTGCATCATATGATACCAGCCATTCCCCACCTCAATGCCAATCACATTGTCCCCCTGGTTCAAATATTCCCTTACATCAAAGGTAACGTACTGCACCAGCTTCTCATAATTGGTCCACCCTGGATCCAGCTCGTGGTTTTCCACCTTTTTCCCGTTCAGGTAAAAATGGAACTGCCCCAGACCACAGACATATGCCCTGGCCTCTGAAATATCCTTCTTCATGGTAAACGCTTTTCTTGCATAAAAGGGTTTTGCTGTCTGGTTGGAAATCCATGTCTGAAATCCCTGCATCCTCCCCACTCCTTCCTATAATGTTCTATAATTCTGTTTTTCTGCTTTTTTAAATGTTCTGTTTTTCTGCCCTTTTTATAGAATAAAATGCTGCTGCCACTGTTTTTTCCCCATTTTATCCTATAAAAAGAGCAGCCACACAGCATGTGCAGCTGCCGCTTTTTTGTTTTCATGATTATGATTTCCTGATGGAAGATTCCGGTTTATTTGGATGCAGCCAACGCCCTTGACAGCTTCTCCTTATGAAGCTTGTGAAGCACCAGCTTATAGCTGTTGGAGGTGTATACCAAAAATGCCATAACGATCACACCATTTAACACGGTCTGGAGGGAAGAGGAAAAACCAAGCTTCCCGAAACCGGAGGTAATCATTGCCTGAGCCAGAGCTCCCATCAGCACGCCGATATTTTTATCGGAATACTTCTCAATGGCGCCGCCAATAAATAATGGCAGGAAGGCCGACATGAAGAAGGAGGAGCTGGAAAGGCCGATTTCCGGCGCCACGGTTCCAAACTTGCTTAAATACATCACTGCTGCAATTCCCAGCAGCACGCCTGCAATCACATAGCAGATCACTGCATTCAGCTTCTCATTCACTCCGATATCCACCGCAATCTTCTGGCCGGAGCGGAGCATTTTCCACTGGAAGCCAAAGCTGGTGAAGTTATAGAGGAAGACCAGCGCCAGGATCGCTGCGCCTGCAATTAAAATGCTGTAGGGCGGCTTGGAAAATACCAGGGCGGAATTACCGATCATCTTGATTCCCTTCGCCCGGTTAAACATCAGGCCTGCTGCCTCATACACCATGGCAATACCAATGGATACCACCATGGGCGGAATCTTTAAGGCCACGTAAGCCAATCCGGAGATCAATCCCAGTACTGCTGCAATGAGCACAATGATCAGAAGCAGCGCCAGAGGCCCAAGCTTATTCTCCTTCACAATATTCCCGCCCAAAATAGCTGCCAGAACAATGGTGGAGCCCACCGAGAAGTCAAACCGCCCGCAGGTCAGGTTGTAGGACATGGCCAGCGCGATCATTCCCGTATACAGGGTCGTATACAAAATGGTGGACAGATCCGACCCCACGCCAAACCCCGGGGAGCCGAACAGGTTACATACAATCAGGAAAAATACATAGACCAGTACCGGTATTGCGATTGTCATTCCAATATTTTTCAGGATTCTCTTCATAATCATAACCTCTTATTCTTACATATTTTTGTTATCCCTGCTTACCTTACGGAATCAATGGTAAAGGCTCCGTAGAACTCCTTAAAGGTATCTGTAGTTGCATCCGGGTTGAAGGCAACAATCAGATTGGCGATATCCTCGGCCGTAACTACCCAGTTGCCGGCATCGTGCAGATCATATACTGCATTGTACTGTTCCGGAGTGGTGATGGTCCAGCGCTCAACGGGGAACAGGAAGCCATTGCCATTCTCATCCACCAGCTTGGTTCCGCTTACTGCATTTAAAATCAAAGGAATCGCATTGCCAAAGCAGGTTTCCTCATTATCATATACGATTACAGATACCAGCCCACTGTTAAAGAAATCATGATACGTATCGCTGACCTCACCGATGCAGGCAAGCTTCAGGGTATCAGCCTTGCCGGACTCCATCACAAGCTGGAACCACATTGCTACGTCAAAGGTAGAAGCAATGGCATCAATCTCCATATCCATCACAGAGGTCTGGGCTGCCGTAAAGGCATCTGTTCCCGGCCAGCCTTCCACTTCGTAGACAATCTCCATCGTAGCGCCGCCTTCTACGGCTTCCTTCACACCATCCTCAAAGCCCTGCTTCCGGCTTATGAACATGGGAACACCCATAGCTGCGCCGCCGGAGCAAAGAACCACCTTCTCGCAGCCCTGCTCTGCCAGAGCCTTGGCCATGGAACGTCCGGCCTCATACTCTGCCTCTCCAAGGGTATAGCCGCCCAGGTAATACTCTCCGGCTCCCTCTACGGCTGCTGCCACAGAATCCTCATCGCCGCCGAAGCCGCCCCAGTAGTACATCTCATAATCTGCACAGGTAATGGCGGACTGCTCCTTTGCCTCATTGTAGTAACCAATCACAGCCTTGCAGCCTGCTGCTGCACAGGAGCCGATAAAATCAAGCTCGCTCTGGGCATCTGTCAGATCCTCGGAATACATAATCTCCATATTGAAGTTCTCACAGAGATAGTCAAAATAATTGGTGATCGCCTGCTGCTGCTCGCTGGCCTGGTCATACCCCACAAAACCAATCTTCACGGTCTCCTCGGGCCAGGAACCGTCCAGTGTTACATTTGCGGCCCCGCCGTTCTCCGCCGGCTCCTGGGCGTCGTCTCCTGCCGGCTCCTGGGCATCGTCTCCTGCCGGTTCCTGGGCATCATCCCCCGCCGGCTCCTGGGCGTCGTCACCCTGCTGGGTATCGCTGCCCTGATTTGCCCCGCTGTCGTCCGATCCGCAGGCTGCCATGGAGACCACCATAGCTGCTGCAAGGAACATTGCTAAAACTTTCTTTTTCATGTTTTTTTCCTCCTTAAAATTTTGTTTCTATAAGCACCCGCTTGGGGATTCTTATCTTGTTTTTGCCATTTTTTCTTATCTTGGCAGCAGCTTCCCGCGGTAGCTGAAGCTGGAAACCAATACGACTACAATAAATACAATGCCTCGGATTGCCTGGATCAGCGCGGTGGACAGTCCCACCATGGTAAGTCCGCTGTTTAACACCACCACGGTCAATGCCCCTACCAGGCCTGCGCTGATCTTGGACTTGGGTCCGCCGGAAATGGGCATGCCGCCCACCACCAGGGCAATCAGCACATCTGTTCCTACGCTGCCCGCAGTCTGGGAACCAATGGTCCTGGTACGGATAATCAGGATAAAGGCTGCCAGGGCCACGCCGATGGCGCTGATCACAAAGGTAAGGATATGCATCTTCTTGTCATTGATCCCGGACTGCTTGGCCGACACCTTATTGCCGCCCATCATCCTGGTCTTGCTTCCCACAGGCGTATAATTGAACAGGAACAGGCACACCAGGAAATAGATCACCAGGAATACCACATTAATTACTGTCATCTGGGTAAAGTTAAAGCTTGGGATCTCCCGCACCGCATCCTTCAGATAAATGGTGGTCTCGCTTCCCATAATCACCAGTACCACAGAGGAAATCACGGAGCCCAGCACAATGGTGAAGATAAAAAAGGGCACCTCGATGTAAGCGGAAAATATTCCCTTGATCAGGGCAATGGCCGCAGACACTGCCACACAGACCAAAAATGTCACCACAATGCTTCCTGTTTTCACCCCTGCCATGGCTCCCAGCACTGCCGAGAACAGGACCGCCCCGCCCAGGGACATGTCAAAATTGCCCACGCCGTATACAAAAACGGCTCCGATGGCCACCAGGGCTGTCACCATCACCTGATTGGCCATATTCTGCAGATTGGTCACTGACAACAGCTTTCCGCCTGTCAGGGCTGTGAAAATAATGACCACCAGCACCAGACCCATCAGGGGCGCATATTTGCTGATGCCGCCAAGGCTTGCCCTTGCGCCTGATTTTGTATTGGATTTTTCTTTTGCCTCGCTCATTTTTTCACCGCCTTCCTATATCATGACCTCAATGATGTGATTCTCATCCAGTGTTTCGCTTCTCATAAACTCTCCGGCCAGGCCGCCGTCCTTTAAAATCAGCAGACGGTCGCTCATGCCAATCAGCTCCGGAAGCTCCTCGGAGATCATAATAATGGTCTTTCCTTCCTTCCGCATCTGGTCAATCAGCTGGTACATGGCCGCCTTGACCCCAATGTCCACGCCGCGGGTGGGGCAGTCCAGGATCAGAATCTCGCAGTTGCGGCCAATCCATTTGCCGAATACCACCTTCTGTTTGTTGCCGCCGGACAGGTACTGGACATCCTGGTCCACACCTGCGCATTTGATGCTGAGGCTCTCCACCTGCCGGTCTACAAACTGCTTCACAGCCCCGGGCGTCATCACCATGCCTTTTGCAATCTTATCGTAGCTGGCAGATATGATGTTGTCCTTAATGGTGGCAGTCAATACCAGGGATTCCGTATCACGGTTCTTGGATACATAGCCGAATCCAAGCTTCATGGCTGTCTGGGTGTTGGTGATCTTCTCCCCGCTGGGCACATGGGTGATGGAACCGGTCAGCAGCTTATCTTCCCCGAACAGTACCTTCCCAAGCTCATGCATGCCGCAGTGGGACAGGCCTCCGATCCCTAAGATCTCTCCCTTATGTACCTTCATGGAGAAGTTCATCAGCATTCCGCTGCCGCTGGTAATATGGTCAGCCTCCAGCACAATGTCCTTACTGACAGGCGTCCCGTAATCCGCCCGGTAGTAGTCCCCCTTCATCTCACGGCCTACCATATATTTCTTGATGGTATCCTCATCCATCTGGTCACGGTCCAGGGTAGTAATCAGATTCCCGTCCCGAAGCACCGTCAGGGTATCGCAGGTATCAATCAGCTCCTGCAGGTCATGAGAGATAAAGACCACTGCCTTGTTCTCTTCCTTCATTTTTCTCATAATCCCGTAAATAATCTCACGGCCGCTCTGGGATAATGCCGTTGTGGTCTCATCCACCACCAGCATTTGGGGCTTATTGTACATGACCTTTGCGATCTCCACCAGCTTGCGGCTCTGCATATCCAGGGTATCGATGTAGGAAGCGGGATCCACACCAAGAAACCCGATATCCTCCATTGCCTTTTTTGCTTCCTGGTTCATCTTCCGCTTACTGATAAAGGGGCCGTTTCGGAAACGGCTCTCCTCGCCGGCAAATATATTCTCCGCCACCGTAATGCCGCTGACGGTCCCCTGCTCCTGGACAATCATCCCGATTCCCAGCTTGCTCCCCTCAATCATGGTAGCAGGGCTGTGAGCTTTCCCCAGAAAGGTCATCTCCCCGCTGGTTGCCGGCTGCATGCCTGCCGCAATGGAGGTAATGGTGGATTTGCCGGAACCATTCTCCCCGATCAGCCCTGTGATCTGTCCGCGGTATACTTGAAAGTCTACACCGTTCAATGCAACGGTGGGGCCAAAATGCTTTGTCAGATTTTTTGCTTCAAAAATCAGCTCCTGTGCCATGGGCTTCACCTCTTTCTGGTTATAAATTTTACCGGAAAAGTGATGCTTCTTCTTCCCCTTTTGTTTTCTCTTTTCTGGAAATTTTGGACTTTTTTTATTTTCTTAACCCTGCTATTTTTTGCAGCCTTATAATTTCGGACTATTTTTTGTATTAAAAATTAAAATATGGGATAATGTGCTTGAAATTTAGATTGTAAATGCAATTTGGGCAGAAATATAGATGATGATTTTATCAAGTTTGATATTGTTTCAAGGTATTTTATATGATACGATAAGCTCATACTGACAAGGACGCGCCATCTGCTCCCAGTCAAAAATCTCCGGAAAGGATAGATCCTATGTCCACCACCAAAAGCTCTGACACTGCACACAACAGAACCGGCCTCCCCTTTGATCAGGCCCTGATCCGGCATTTCAGCCATGAGGTGCAGCTTCGCCGGCAGTTCATCCTGATGTTCCTGCTGGAGGGCTCCCTCACCATATCCCTGGAGGGCAAATCCTATGCCCTGCATCAACACGACATCCTGTTCCTGAAGCCCTATGAGATCCATGCCATTCTGGATACCTCGGCTGATATCCATGTGCTGGCTATTTTCCTGCCGCCGGAATTTCTGGATACTTACTGTCCGGATATGAACCGGATCTCTTTTTCTGCCCACATCCTTCGATATGCAGAGGACCGTCCGGTATACACCTCGGTGTGCGCTGCCATTGCCCAGATGATCCTTCACACCATCAAAACGGACAGCTGTACCAGGATGAAGCAGATTTCCGCTGTAACCTCCATCTTAATTCATCTGATTGAGGCCTATGGCGTAAAGGATGCGGATGCCGGGAAAAACGATTATCTGCAGGAGCAGATTTCCATGATTTTGAACTATCTCAATGACCACGCAGAGGAGAAAATCACCTTATCCTCCGCTGCCCAGGTGCTGGGCTTCCATCCGCAGTATTTCTCGGTGTTTTTCAAAAAGCACTTTCAATATACCTTTGTGGATTACCTGACCTCCCTGCGGGTAGGCAAGAGCCTCAACAGCCTGATCTATACGGATCACAGCATTACGGATATTGCTCTGCAGCACGGCTTTTCCAGCCATAAGACCTACAGCGCCGCCTTTCGCAGGGCCTATGGCATCACGCCCAGCGAGTACCGCAAGGTCCGGCGGTTTGAAAATGGCAACGCTTATCTGAATGACCAGAATCTGGAATATTTTTCCTTTTTTCAGAAATACTGGAATATGGATCAGGACTTTTCCTCCAAGGAGCGGACGCTGCAAAAGCATATGACCCTCTCTATTCCTGCTGAAGTGCTTGCTCCCGAGGAAAAGCCTGCCTCCAGGAAGAATCCTGTCTCCAGGGAGAAGAAAGGGATGCCCGAGATCTGCTTCTCCGTAGGCCGGGCCTCCTCCATCCTGCGCAGCGACATTCAGCAGCAGATTCAGGAGGCAGTAAGGGAGCTGCATTTTACGGCTCTTCGGGTGCGGGATATCTTCTCTGACGACCTCTTTGTCTATTATGAGGATGAGGACAAAAAGCCCATTATTAACTGGAAATATATTGATATTATTTTTGACTTTTTGCTGAAGCTTGGAATCAAGCCCTTTTTGGAGATCGGCTTCATGCCGGCGGAGCTGGCCTCCAAGAAGCAGTTTGCCGGCTGGCTGTACCGCCCCAATGTCAGCCTGCCCAAATCCTTCAAGAAATGGTCCCTGCTGATCAAAAGCTTCATGGAGCATTTGCTGGAGCGGTATGGACGCCAGGAGGTGCTGACCTGGCACTTCAGCTTCTGGACCACGCCCAATCTGCAGTTTAAGGACAGCTATTGGCAGGAAAGCCGGGAGGACTTCTTTTTGTTTTACCGGATTACTTATTTCAGCATAAAAAATGTTGACCCGCAAATCTGCTTCGGGTCCCCGGACTTTTCCCTGCCCTCAGGTCTTGACTGGTATGAAGCCTTTTTCTGCTACTGCCGGGAATATGACCTGAAGCCATCCTTTGTCTCTACGCATTTATATAACCGTCTGGACGATGCGCGGCCAACGGCCAGGCATATTCTTCGGGACAGCCGCTCCCAGACCCCTCCGGAATCCGGCAGAACAAGCCGGGATACTGCGGTTGCCAACATCCGGCTGCTCCATGAGTTCTTAGAAAGGAACCAGATGGAGCAGCTGCCGCTGCTGGTCTCTGACTGGGATCTGTCCTACGTACACAGAGATCTGATCCGTGATACCTGCTTTATGGCTCCCTATCTGATGTTTACTGCCATAATGATCCATAACCAGGTTGATCTGCTCTGTTTTCATACCCTCAGCGATATCTGCGAGGACTTTATGATTGACCAGAAGCTTTTCCACGGAGGGCCAGGCATTATGGACTACAATGGCCTGAAAAAGGCTTCCTACTATGCCTTTTTCCTACTGCAGCGGATGGGTCCTTATGTTCTCTCTTATGGGGAGAATTATCTGCTGACAAGATCAGAGGCCGGATATCAGCTGCTGCTGTTCCACTATGTGTATTACGACCTGTTATTTGCCATGGATGACCATTCCAGCCTGTCCTACACCCAGCGGTACAATATCTATGAATCCTCCGAGGAGCTGGTAATCCATGCCCTGCTTCCGATTCCGGAGGGGACATATTTTGTCAAGGAATACCAGTTAAACCGGCAGAACGGCTCTGTCTACGACTTGTGGATGGAAATCGGCGCGCCAAAGGATCTTGACGCAGAAATGATATCATATCTGAAGCATAAAAATCAGCCTCAGATACGATACACGCAGATGGAAAGCAGCGGCACGCTCCTGTTAGAGAGCCGGCTGGCTCCCCATGGAGCGGCGCTTTTTGAGGTTACTCCAAGGTGACTGCCACCTCTCCGTCCACAAGAACCATCAGCACCTTGGTATCGGAAATCAACGGATCCCCATCCGTTATCACAAAATCCGCATCCTTGTCCTCCTCAATGCTTCCCACCCGGTCCTCTACTCCGATATGCCGGGCGGCCTGGATGGTGATGGCCTGCAGCGCCTTGAAGGGATCCATGCCATGCTTTACCGCCAGGCCGGCACAGAGAGGAAGATACTGCTGCTGAATCACCGGAGAATCGGTAATGATGGACACCTGGCAGCCTGCTGCATCCAGGATGCCTGCTGTCTCAAAGCTCTTGTTCTTAAGCTCCACCTTCCCGGCATGGCCAAAGGTGGGGCCCACTGCAACGGGATAGCCCTCCGCTGCCAGCTCCTCCGCAATCAGGGCGCCGTCCGTACAGTGGTCAATGGTCAGGCCAATCTCATACTCTTTTGCAATGCGGATCGCCGTGAAGATGTCATTGGCCTGATGGGCATGGGCCTTCAGGGGAAGCTCCCCCCGCAGAACCGGGATCATTGCTTCCAGCTTTGGGTCATAAGCCGGCCTTTTTAGAATATTCTCCCCTGCGGCCTCTGTTTTCTCCATATAGTCACGGGTCTTCTCCAGCATAATCCGAAGCTTGGAGGCTGTAGTCATGCGGGAGCAGTTGTCCTTATCCTGATAGCAGCGCTTGGGGTTCTCCCCGAAGGCACACTTCATGGCCACCTTTTCCCTCACGATCATATCATCAATACGTTTCCCCTTTGTCTTAATGGCCACAAAGGTTCCACCCAGCACATTGGCGCTTCCAGGGCCTGTAGCAACGCAGGTCACCCCTGCCCGAAGGGCCATCTCAAAGGTAGGGTCCTGGGGATTGATCCCGTCAATGGCAGAAAGCTGCGGCGTCAGGGAGTCCGTGGCTTCATTATAATCACGTCCCTCAAATCCAACGGCATACCCGTCCAGCCCCAGATGGCAGTGGGCCTCCACAAACCCCGGGTATACATGCTTCCCGGCAACATCAATTACCTGGGCCTCATTAACAGCCTTGCCCTCCAGCACCGGCGCAATCTTTTTGATCTTTCCTTCATGAATCAGGATATCACCGGTATATGGTTCTTCATGAATGGCATCATGAATCATGCCCTGTTTTAGTACGATCATTTTATTTTCCTCCTGTTCTTCCTGGAAAATATTATATAGATTATAATACAAGAAGTCAATTAATAAGAATGCTTTCCGGCCGAATGTGCAGATAACAGCACAGCCTGAGAAAGTCATCTGCTTCCAGGCATTCTTCTGTTCCCGGAGATATCTTTGATGGAGAAATCTGCAGATCAGCTGAAATTTTATCTACAGATAAATCATTCTTTGCGATATAATCCGCAATATACCTTGTAGCTTTATTCTGCATATGGTCCTCCATATTTTCCCGAATTTAAAAATCCAGTAAAAACTGAAATTATTTATCCCTCATATTATATTCTTTTTCCAAGAGAATATCAATACAGTTTGTTCCTGATTTTCAAGATTTTACCATATTATATTGACGCAGTTTTTTCCGTGGGATATGATAGGAAAAGAGGTGAAATTATGAAGAACCCGAATATATCAAAAGCTTTGAAGGCGTACCGCAAATTAAACCATTATTCTGTCAGCGATATTGTCGTTAAGCTGGCTGAAAATCATCTTTCTGTTGCAGAAAAGACGATTTATGGCTGGGAATGCGGACGCACACAGCCGGATGCAGACACACTTCTGATACTCTGCAAAATATATAAGATTGATAACATACTGGAGACCTTTGGCTACAATGAAGCCTCTGACGATTTATGTTTATCAAAAGAAGAGCGGGATCTTATCTTCAAGTACCGGCGGTATCCTGATATGCAGCCGGCCGTAAAGAAGCTGCTGAATGTGAAATGAAACGAAATGTAAAGCCTCACAAAAGGTAAAGCCTCACAAAAGGGGTATACCACAGACCGTATGATGCTCTGTGATATACCCCCTTTTCGATTCTGTCTCCCTCTTCCGTATTCCTGATTCCCTACTCGATGGACTTTAAGCTCTCTGCCATGTCGATCCCTTCGATCTTTCTGCGCATAATCAAATCCACACATACCGTAAACACAATCACCGCTGCCACGGAATATACATAGCTTAAGGGCTGAATACGCACCTGGAAGGATACCATATCCACCTTCAGCTGGAATATGATAAATGCATGGAGCAGCACACCCAATGGCAGGCCTGCCACAATTCCCATCATCGACAGCACCATGCTCTCCCGGAACACATACGCCCCGGACTCCCTGGGATAAAAGCCCAGGACCTCCAGGGTTGCAATCTCCCGGACACGTTCCGATATGTTGATATTGCCCAGATTAAACAGCACGATGAAGGCCAGGGCTGCTGCGCTGCCGATCACCAGAGCTACCACAAAGTTCATACTCTCCATGGTATTCTGAATACGTGCCCGCATATCTGCCGTAACATTGACATTTACCGCATGCTCCATTTCGGATAGATAGGTGGATATCTGATAGGGATCCGCACCCCTCTCCAGAGAGAGGTACAAAGTTTTCGGCTCATATGCTTCCTGAAAATATGCTTCATAGGTCTCCCTGTTCACATAGGCATAATAATTCACGTAATTCTCAAAGATACCGGACACGGTCAGAGGCGCAACCTCATCATCTCCAACCTTCAGGCGGATGGAATCCCCCGCCTTCAGGGAGAACTCCTCTGCCAGCCGGTTGTCAATCAGAATCTCTCCCTCTCCCGGAAGCTGGGAAGGAGCTTTGTCCTTTTCCCCATGGAAATTGATGCTGTCCGTAATGGGATCGCCGAAGGATGCCGCCGGATCCGATACCAGAAGGGTCACGGATTTCACTCCGCCTGTAAACGGGGCCTCCGCCGCTGTCTCCATCACGGGAACAGCCGTCTTAATGCTATCCGGAAACTGTTCCCGAATCTCCTCCAGAACCCGGCCGGTCAGCGGCTTGCTGTAGGCAGCGCTGATATCGTACTGTAATATCTCATCATATTGGACATCCACAATATTGGTAACAGAATCCTTCACCCCAAAGCCGGCCAACACCAGGGCCGTACACCCGGAAATCCCCAGTATCATCATAATCATACGCTTTTTAAACCGGAATACATTGCGGGCAGATACCTTGTGCAGAAACTTCAGATGCTTCCATAGGATCGTTACCCGCTCCAGAAGGATCCGTTTTCCGGCAGGCGGAGCCTTGGGACGAATCAGCTCTGCCGGCGCATGCTTCAGCTCCAAACGGCAGGCTGTATAAGTTGTACCTACCGAGCAGATCAGAGATGCAAGCAGGGAGATCGTAAGAAGGGCCCCATCATCCACAAGGATCAGTCCGGCAAATCCATACAGCATATTGTAGGCAGTCCAGATTGCTGACGGAAATGCATGTACTCCCATAAAATATCCTGCAATGGCTCCAAGGCCTGCTGCACTGCCGGAATAGACCGCATACTTGGCAAAAATCGCTCCCTGGGTATACCCTAAGGCCCGCAGCGTTCCGATCTGGGTCCGCTCGTCATCCACCATACGGGTCATGGTGGTGGAGCAGACCAATGCTGCAATCAGGAAAAAGAATATGGGAAATACCTTTGCCACCCCTGCTACAATGCTGATATCATTTTCATAGCAGGCATACCCTACATTGGTATTGCGGTCCAATAGATACAGCTTTGGCTCCTCCACATCTGCAAGCTCCTTCTCTGCATCCGCAAGCTCCTGCCTGCCGTCCGCAAGCTCTGCCTCCCCGTCTGCAAGCTCCTGCCTGCCGTCTTCAAGCTCTCTTGCAGCATCCGTGATCTCTGCCTGGGCCTCCGCCACCTCCTTCTCAAGGGTGGCCAATCCCTCCTCATATTCCTTCCATCCCTCCGCAAGCTTTTGGCGGTTCCGGTCAATCTCCTCCTGGCCCTTTTTCAGCTCCTCCTTGGCATCCTCGATCTGACGCATACCGTCAGTGAGGGCAGCGCGGCTGGATGACAGCTGCTTTCCGGAGGCGTCAAGCTGCTCCTTGGCCTGGGCTAGCTGTTCCCTGGTCGCGTCGAGCTGCTGCCCGGCAGCGTCAAGCTCTGCCCTGGCCTGGGCAAGGGCCGCCTCCATGGCTGCCAGCTGCTCCTGAAATGCAGGTACATTTTCTCCCAGCATTGTTACATAGGCCTGATAATCTGCCAGGTTCTTCTCATATTCCGAGAGCCCTGCCTGATACTGGGCATAGCCGGCCTCATACTGCCTTTGCCCTTCCTCATATTCAGCCACCGCCTCCTGGTACTCCCGCTCTCCCTTGGACAGCTCCGCTTCACTGCGGACAAGCTCCTGCTCCTGCTTCATCAGCTCCGAGGATCCTTCCTCCAGGTCCTTCTGGGCATCTGCAAGCTCCTGCTCTCCGTCCGTAAGCTCCTTTTTCGCATCCGCAAGCTCTGCCATGGCATCTGCTGTCTTCTCATCCAGTTCTGTCCTGGCATCTGCAAGCTCCTGCTCTCCGTCTGTGATCTCTCTTTTCGCATCCGCAAGCTCCTGCTCTCCATCCATAAGCTCTGCCCTGGCATCTGCAAGCTTCTCCCTGGCATCTGCAAGCTCTCTCTCGTACCGGTCGGAAAGGACTGGGATCACCTGGTCCTCAAGCTCCTGGGTATATGCCTCAATATGGTCATGATAAGCTTCCGTAAATGCCGGCTCCTGGGTAGAAGCTGTTACATATACCTCCTTATAATATTCATAATCAAAGCCTGACAGGGGCAGGAAGAGAAAGCTGTCGATCCTCCCGTTCCCGATGGTGGTGGTTCCCCGCTCCATATTCATATAGAGGGGCGAACGGATAAGGCCTACCACCGTATAGGTATCATAGGCAAAGGAATCCTTGATCTCCTGGCTGTTATTGGCTCCGATGGAGATCTCCTTTCCGATCATATCCTCCCCATACTGATAGCCGTCGACAACGCATTCATTCCCGGCCTGGGGCATACGGCCGGACAGCAGCGTCAGAGTATTCATGGCTTCTGTGATGGACAATGCCTTAAAGCATCTCTCCTGATCCGTCTCATCCGGAGACAGGAAATCCTCCCACACAGCCCCCTCTGCCGCAAGGACTCCCTCAGACTGCCGAATCCTGTCCACCTCCTCCTGGTCAAAGCCCCAGGTAGAGATCAGACGGTAGTCGAACATCTGGTGCTCCTTCAAATATTCCTGGGCCGTATGCATCATGGAGGGCTTGGAGACCTTCAGCCCTGAGAAAAATCCAACTCCCAGCGCAATAATGGCAAAAATCGCCGTATAGCGGCCCATGCTTTTTTTGATGGTGCGGAAAATATTTTTCCGATACGCCTGCTTCATATAACACCCCCCTACCATTCAATATTTTCTACTGGTACAATCTCCTCATTTTTATGTATTTCGTCAATGGTCCCGCTCTTAACCCGAATCACCCGGTCTGCCATTGCTGTCAGCGCCGAGTTGTGGGTAATAATGATCACCGTCATTCCGCTGTTCCTGCTGGCATCCTGCAGCAGCTTCAGAATTGCCTTCCCCGTCTGATAATCCAGCGCCCCGGTAGGCTCGTCGCACAATAGCAGCTTGGGATTCTTGGCAAGGGCACGGGCAATGGCTACCCGCTGCTGCTCCCCGCCGGACAGCTGCGCCGGAAAATTCTGCATACGGTCCAAAAGCCCCACGCCGGCCAGCACCTCCTCCGGCTTCAGCGGCTCCCTGCACAGCTGGGATGCAATCTCAACATTCTCCAGAGCCGTAAGATTGGGAATCAAATTATAGAACTGAAATACAAAGCCAATGTCATTGCGGCGGTAGTTTGCCAGCTGCTTCTTCTTAAAAGCAGACACCTCCACGCCGTCCAGAAAAATCTTCCCCTCTGTCAGGGTATCCATTCCCCCCAGGATGTTCAGCAGCGTAGTCTTCCCTGCGCCGGACTGGCCCACGATCACGCAGATCTCTCCCCGCTCCACCTCAAAGCTTGCATCCTTTAAGGCATGGATCTGCACATCCCCGGTGTGATAGACTTTGTTCACATGTGAAAACTGAATAAATGCCATACCTTTCTCCCCCTTTTCTCCATTCTATCATAGAATCTGCTTCCTATAAAATGAAAATTTTCTAAACTGCTGCGTTGCTTTTCCGTAAGAATAACGTTACAATAGAATTATGAATAATTTATTGAAAAAATCCTCTTCCAAACAAAATATTTCCCTGCATCAGGAATTAAAGGCATACGGAAAAAGCGGCTGCTATCCCTTCCATATGCCGGGACACAAACGGCAGCTCACCGGCTTTGGCGATCCCTGGCAGCTGGATATCACGGAGATCGACGGCTTTGACAATCTGCACCATGCCACAGGCATCCTGGAGCAGCTGCAGCAGCAGGCGGCAGAGCTCTTTGGCTCCCGCCGCAGCTTCCTGCTGGTCAACGGAAGCACCTGCGGCCTTCTGGCAGCCATCAGCGCCTGCATTCCCATTGGCGGGAAGCTTCTGATGTCCCGGAACTGCCATAAGGCAGTGTACCATGCATTGGAGCTTCGTTCCCTTCGTCCGGTATATCTGATGCCGGAGCGCAGCCGCCTGGGCATTATGGGCTCCCTGTCGCCGGATGCAGTGGAAGCGGCTCTGGATGCGGATCCGGAGATTGGGGCTGTCCTTGTGGTGTCGCCCACCTATGACGGTGTGGTCTCTGATATCCGGGCCATAGCCGCATTATCCCACAGCCGCGGCATCCCATTGATTGTGGACGAGGCCCATGGCGCACATTTTCCGCTGAGCAGCCATTTTCCGGCATCCGCGCTCCGCTGTGGAGCTGATGTGGTGGTGGAGAGCCTGCATAAGACGCTGCCTGCATTTACCCAGACGGCTGTTTTGCACGTAAACTCTGACCTGGTGTCAGAGGATGCTGTCCGCCGGTTCCTTGGCATCTACCAGACCAGCTCTCCCTCCTATCTGCTGATGGCCTCTGCGGACTGCTGCCTGCAGCTGATTGCCCGGGAAGGCCCGAAGCGTTTTGGGGAGCTTCGAACACGGCTGGATACCTTTTATCAGGAAATGTCCCGGCTCTCTTATATGGAATGCCTGAAGCCCCTGGACACCTTTGCCTGGGATGATTCCAAAATACTGCTGTCCGGCCAGCGTCTTGGCCTGTCCGGCCCCAGTCTGGCCCGGCTGCTTCGGGAGCATTACCGGCTGGAAATGGAAATGGCATCCGGACATTATGTGCTGGCTCTCAGCAGTCTGATGGATACAGAGGAGGGCTTCCAAAGGCTATATGAGGCCTGCGCAGAGATTGAAAGGCAATTTTCCCTCAATCCGACGCCTGTTTTGGCCGATATGATAGATAGGAGCGATATTTACAGGCTTCCCATGGCTGCCTGTTCTATTGCCGGCGCCATGCAGCAGCCCTGCCGGACGATTCCCCTGGAGGAGGCGGCCGGGCAGGTCAGCCAGGAATATCTCTATCTGTATCCCCCTGGGATTCCCCTGATCGTCCCGGGAGAATACATTTACCCTGACCTTCTCTCCCTGATTCTGGAGCTTCGTGCCGCAGATCTGGAATTGAACGGTCTGTCCGACATGACGAATCAGCGGATAAACATTGTCATTTCCTGAAATTTATATTATACTATAAGGAAGCATGTATATAATAAATACAGGCAGAGACACTGCGGGAACTATTACACACAGTGATCAGGAACAGTCGAGGTGTCATTATGGATATGAAAGTCAATCAGGTAACCGCTGCCCCTGCGCCGGAAAAGGCGGCTGCCGTAGAAAAGGCAGACGGTACCTTCAAATTTACATTGGCCAGCCAGATTGAAGAAAAGGATCTGCAGCAGCGTCTCAATACCCTGATGGAGGACATCACCACTCAGGGAGAAAAAATTGCCGAGCACATGGATGTGCGGGATATGAAGCGCTACCGGGAGCTGGTGAAGGATTTTATGAACGAGGTGGTAAACCGTTCCCACAAGTTTTCCAGGGAGAATTTTCTGGACCGCCGCGGACGCCACCGTGTCTATGGCATTGTAAAGCTGGTGGACCGGAATCTGGACGAACTGGCCGCAGAGCTTGTGAAGGATGAAAAGGATCACATTTCGATCCTGGGTAAGGTGGATGAGATCCGCGGATTACTATTGGATATTTGTACCTGAGTGTATAGCCAGGGCCTGTTCTGGCCCCAGCAGTTTTATATTTCCGGAAGGAGACAGGAAGTATGGCAGGTTTTTCAGATATAATCGGACACCGGCAGATCATTGAGCATTTGCAGCGGGCCATTGACAGTGACAAGGTATCCCATGCCTATATTTTTAACGGCCCGGAGCGCTCCGGCAAAATGATGCTGGCAGAGGCCTTTTCCATGGCGCTGCAATGCGAGGCCAGGGGCAGCACGCCCTGTATGGAATGCCATTCCTGCAGGCAGGCGCTGTCCAAAAATCAACCGGATATTATTTACCTGCAGCATGAGAAGCCGGGGACGATCTCTGTGGATGACATCCGCAGACAGGTCAACAATGATATCGGCATCAAGCCCTATCACAGCCCCCATAAGATCTATATCATTGACGAGGCGGAAAAGATGAACCAGCAGGCTCAGAACGCATTGCTGAAAACCATCGAAGAGCCGCCTGCCTACGGGGTGATTCTGCTTTTGACCACCAATGCGGACGCATTCCTTCCCACCATTCTATCCCGGTGTATCACCCTGAACCTGAAGGCTGTTCCGGATGCAGAGATCAAGGCCTACCTGATGCAAAGGCTGGAGGTGCCGGACTATAAGGCAGATGTCTGTACTGCCTTTGCCCAGGGAAATGTAGGCAAGGCCCTTCAGCTGGCCGGAAATGAGAGCTTCAACGAATTGAAGCTCATGGCCCTGCAGCTGGTGAAGCGGATTCACGGGCTGGAGCTCTATGAGATGATGGACACCGTGCACCAGATCAGTGATTATAAGCTCACTATCCATGATTTTTTTGATCTTCTGATGATCTGGTATCGGGATGTGCTCCTGTTTAAGGCAACTGCAGATGTAAACTGCCTGATCTTTAAGGATGAGGTGTATGATATCAAAAAATCAGCCAGCAAAAGCTCTTATGATGGCATCGAAACGATTCTGAAGGCCCTGGAAAAGGCCAAGCAGCGTCTGAATGCCAATGTGAATTTCGAGCTGGTAATCGAGCTGTTACTGCTGGCCATGAAGGAGAACTAATCATATGGTTAAAATAGTTGGCGTGAGATTCCGCCCGGCGGGAAAGATCTATTACTTTAACCCGCTGAATTTTGAAGTAAAGGCCGGCAGCCATGTCATTGTGGAGACTGCCCGCGGCATTGAGTACGGCACAGTGATCATTCCCCCCACGGAAATGGCAGACGACAAGGTGGTCCAGCCCTTAAAGCCCCTGCTCCGCATGGCTACCAAGGAGGACGACCGGATCACGGAACGTAACCAGGAGAAGAAGAAGGACGCCTTCCGCATCTGCCAGGAAAAGATCCAGAAGCATAAGCTGGATATGAAGCTGGTGGAGGCTGAATACACCTTTGACAACAATAAGCTTCTCTTCTATTTTACGGCAGACGGGCGGATTGATTTCCGTGAGCTGGTAAAGGATCTGGCCGCTGTGTTCCGCACTAGGATTGAGCTGCGCCAGATCGGTGTGCGGGATGAGACAAAGATTTTAGGCGGCATCGGCATCTGCGGGCGTTCCCTGTGCTGCAGCACCTATCTGTCGGAATTTGCCCCTGTATCCATCAAGATGGCAAAGGAGCAGAATCTGTCTCTGAACCCTGCCAAGATTTCCGGTGTCTGCGGGCGGCTGATGTGCTGCCTGAAGAATGAGGAGGAAACCTACGAATATCTGAATGGCCGCCTTCCCGGCGTGGGAGACCATGTCACCACGGACGACAAATTAAGGGGCGAGGTACAGAGTGTCAATGTGCTGCGCCAGACCGTCAAGGTGATCGTTGAGGTGGATGATGAAAAGGAGATCCGGGAGTACAATGTGAGCCAGCTTCGTTTCAAGCCCAGGCGCAGAAAGGACAAAAAGCTTTCCGCCAAAGAAATGAAGGCCCTGGAAGCCCTGGAGGACCGCGGCAAATCCAAGCTGGATGAGGGAAAATAGACCATGGACATTCAGTTACAGCCCCAGGAGCGGTTGGACGAGCTTCACCGCAATGGTTATTCTATTATCCAGAACCCCAATCTCTTCTGCTTTGGCATGGATGCTGTCCTGCTGTCAGGCTTTGCCTGGGTAAAGCCCCGGGAACGGGCCCTTGACCTCTGCTGCGGGAATGGAATTATCCCCATTCTGCTGGAGGCCAAGACCATGGGGGAGCATTTTACCGGCCTGGAGATTCAGAGGGAGAATGTAGATATGGCCCGCCGCAGCGTGGCCATCAACCGTCTGGAGGAGAAGATCACAATCAAAGAAGGTGATATCAAGGATGCTTCCAATATCTTTGGAGCATCTTCTTTTCATGTGGTTACCGTCAATCCGCCCTACATGACGGGAAAGCATGGCCTCCTTGGCAGTAATCCGGCCAAGGCCATTGCCCGCCATGAGCTCCTCTGCACCCTGGAGGACGTAATTGCCCAGTCTGCCCGTCTGCTGATGCCCAGGGGGCGGTTCTATATGGTACACCGGCCCTTCCGTCTGACCGAGATCATGTGCCTGATGCATCAGTATGGCATTGAGCCTAAGCGCATGAAGCTGGTCTATCCCTTTGTGGACAAGGAGCCCAATATGGTGCTGATCGAGGGGCTTCGGGGCGGCAATGCCCGCATTACGGTGGAAAAGCCGCTGATTGTGTACCGGGAGCCCGGCGTGTATACGGATGAGATTTATGATATCTACGGCTATTAAGGCTGTATGCCTTGAACATGTATGACAGGAAACAGGCATTGGCTGTTTAACGCTGTATCTTAGGAAGGAGGCTGTTATGGCCGGAACATTATATCTCTGCGCTACCCCCATTGGCAATCTGGAGGATATTACCCTCCGTGTACTGCGTACCTTAAAGGAGGTGGATCTGATTGCCGCAGAGGACACCCGCAATTCCATCAAGCTTTTAAATCATTTTGAGATCAAGACCCCCATGACCAGCTATCATGAGTACAACAAGATTGAGAAGGCCTATCAGCTGGTGGAGAAGCTGCGGGAAGGACAGAATATTGCTCTGATTACAGATGCCGGAACCCCGGGCATCTCGGATCCCGGGGAGGAATTGGTGCGTATCTGCCAGGAGGAACACATTCCTGTCACCTCCCTGCCGGGACCTGCTGCCTGCATTACTGCCCTGACCATGTCCGGCCTTGCCACCAGGCGCTTTGCCTTTGAGGCTTTTTTGCCCAGGGACAAAAAGGAACGGGCCGCCATTCTGGAAAGCCTGAAGGGCGAGACCCGTACCATTATTTTGTATGAAGCGCCCCATCATCTGAAGAAAACTCTGGCAGAGCTTCTTGCCGTCCTGGGGGACCGGAGGATTTCCCTCTGCCGGGAGCTGACCAAGCGGTATGAAACCGTATTTCCCGCAACCCTGACTGAGGCCCTTTCCTATTACCAGGAAAATGAGCCCAGGGGGGAATTCGTCCTTGTGCTGGAGGGCAAGAGCAGGCAGGCTGTCCTGGAGGAAGCACGCCTTTCCTGGGAAGCCATGACATTGCAGGAGCACATGGCTCATTATGAAAGCCAGGGCATTGACCGCAAGGAAGCCATGAAGCTGGTGGCAAAGGACCGGGGCATCAGCAAGCGGAAGGTGTATGGGGAGCTGCTGATATGATTTACCTGTTAAATAGACTTCTGCTTCTTCCTAATCCGGAAAATACTTCCTCAGTATCTCAAACTGTGCCGGTCCCAGCTCCATCAGAGCTTCATGGAAGCGATAATCGCTGTACTCCTCTCCCCATTTCTTCTGGGTCTCCTCCTTCAGGCTTAAAAATTCCAGATATCCGATGTAATATTTCAGGTAATGGGCCGGCTCTTCCACAATCAGCTGATAAATATCACGGAGGACCTGCTGGTCGGTGATCTGGTATTCCCCAAAAAAGGCCATCATATCCTCCAGAGACCAGCCCTCTCCATGAATCCCCAGATCAGCGGTGGCATAAAGGCTTAAAAGAGCTGACTGGTCATGCATCAACAGCTTTCCTAAGCCTGGCTGCAGCTCTGCATAGCCGTAGGAAATCATTTCCACATAGGTAGCCCAGCCCTCAGAATAGCCGCTGGTCCCCAAGAGACTGCGGATAGGCAAAAAATCCTGGCTCCGCTCCATAATATTCTGATACAAATGTCCCGGAAAGCCCTCATGGGCCAGGGTGGTATACAGCTTCATCTTCTGGTAATTGCTGGAACCGTTGATGTAGATGGCATTCTGGCTGATGTCGTCAATGGGCACTGCCAGGTAAAAGGCAGGCGCCAGGTGGGCCTCCAGGGAGGGATGTACATATTTTATGGAATAGCTGGTATCCGGGGGCGCCGGGAAATCGGCAGACATTTTTTCCTGAAGCTGCTCCAGGATTGCCACCGGATCCTGCAGGGCAAAGCTGTAGGAGGTGCTGACTGTCAAAAGCTTGGGGTCTTCCCGGATGAGCTTTGCAGCCTCCGACATATCATATGCCCGGCGCACTTTTGCAGCCTGCTGCATCTCCTCCACCGTCATGCCGGATCCTGTATAGGATTTGACCAGATATTCATAGTACTCCCGGCCCTGCGGCAGATGGTACAGCCCCTGCTGGTTCCACTCCTGCCCCTCCAGGCCCTTTAAGATCTCCTTCATCCCGGCAATCAACAGCTCATAGGCCGGAATTACTGCCTCTGTCACAGCTGCTTCATTTTGCTGTATGTATGCTTCCCGGTCCACCTCCAGGCTTTGTACCTTGTCCACGAAGGTGTCCAGCAGATAATTGTTCTCCTTGTCCTTGACAAAATTTTCACATTGGTCAATAATCTCCCTGGCCGCATATTCCGGCATAAATAAGCCTGCATCCGCCTTTTTCTGTTCCAGCTCCAGGACCTGGGCATAATAGTCCGGCAGCTGCCTCAAGAGGGCCAGATAATCCTGGATATCCCGTTCTCCATAAAAGGTATATTCTGCCAAAAGCACCGGAAGCTCTCCTGCCACTCCTGTGGAGGGGCGCAGCGGCTCCTGATACAGGTACAGCTGGGCTGCGCTGATCTCTGTCTGAATCTCATCCTTCAGCATATCATGGATCATGGCATATTCCTCATCCATCTGATCCGGGTCAAATTCTGCCAGGGCTGCCTGCATATTTTCCAGTATGGCCACAGCGGCAATGCTGTTTTCCTGGCTGATCTGTCCCAGGGAAATTGGATATTCTTTGATCCCGTATTGCTTGGGGTTCTTCAGCGTGTAGTGAAGATTGATGGTGTTGGCAGTAATTTCCTCCCGAAACAGCTGATCCAGATATTCGACAAAGGCCTGCTGATCCCCTTTCCCTGTTTGTACGCCAAGGACGGACAGCAGGCCGCCTGCCTGCCCGGAATATATGGCTCCCAGACATAAAAAAAGACAAAGACAGACAGCCAGATATTGTATAATTTTCTTCATGGCTTATATTCCTGTTTTTGTCTAATATATGTGATGGATGGACGGATTATGCCGGCCTGATTGCCGAAAGCGCCCTAAGAGGCGGGTATTGACCCTGGCGGCAGCCGCCTAATGACTGCAGGCCGTCACTTGGCCCGCTACGGCCGCCTAATGACTGCAGGCCGTCACTTGACTCGCTGCCCGCGGGAATAAAAAAATTCCAGCAAATTCTTCAGGGCATGAACCAGTGTTTCCGTCTGACTCTCATCCATGCCTTCCAAGATTGCCTGTACCATCTCCTGGTGAAACCTCTTATGGTGGGCATAGGCCTTCTCCCCTTTTTTGGACAGTGAAATCAACACCACCCGACGGTCAAACTCGCTGCGGCGGCGGTCTACATATCCCTTTTTCACCAAATTATTGACAGCAATGGTCAGGGTTCCCACCGTTACGGACAAGGTCTTAGCCACTGCCGACATATTCCGGGGCTGATCCATGCCAATGGCTTCAATCACATGCATATCATTGTTGGTAATATCCTGAAATTCCTCTGTAATGATGGCCTTTTGCTCAATATCCATAATATCGTGAAAAAGCCTTACCAGCACTTCGTTAATGGTATGATATCCGATCTCTTGTTCTTTTCTCTTTTCTTCCATGTCTGTCACCTTCCTGCGTACCATTTTAACATAGTTTTTCCCTTTTTCCTATAAAAAAAGTCTAAACTATTTCTACCATATCCTGTATTTGAGCTGCATATAATACAGTAATAAATATGAAAATCACCTTTGAGGTATTCTTATGCTAAATTATCTGTGGGGCTTTATGCTCCTGATTGGTATTATCTATGGCTCCATCACCGGAAATCTTCCTGCATTGACAGACGCTGCCCTGAATTCTGCCAAGGAGGCTGTAGCCCTGTGCATTACCATGCTTGGCATCATGTCCTTTTGGGTAGGGCTGATGCGTATTGCGGAAAATGCTGGCATCATTACCTCTGCTGCCCGTAAAATGAAGCCCCTGCTGAAATTCCTGTTTCCAAGAATTCCTGCAGGCCATCCTGCCCTGGAGTATATTTCCACGAATATGATTGCCAATGTGCTGGGGCTCGGGTGGGCGGCGACGCCGGCAGGCTTAAAGGCCATGGAGGAGCTTGGAGCGCTGGAGGAGGACAGAAGAAATGGCGGGGCTGGAAACACAGACGGCAAAAGCTTATGGCCTTCCGTGCCAAAGGGAGTGGCAAGCAATGAGATGTGTACCTTTCTTATTATAAATATATCCTCTTTGCAATTAATCCCAGTGAATATCATTGCATATCGGAACCAGTACGGCAGTGTGAATCCCTCGGCAATTGTGGGGCCGGGGATTTTGGCGACCTTTGTGAGCACCTTGGCGGCGGTGGTATTTTGTAAGGTGATGGAGTGGAGGCGGAAAGGGTAACGATCATTATTGTTTCCCCCTGACCTCACAGTAACAGGGATCTTTTTTCATAAAAAGCTTAAAAATATACTAGAAAAAGTATTTGGTTTAAAGTATGATATTAATCATAGAAATGAACTTGATTAGATACGTTTATGAAAGGCCGGAGGAAAATAGATGAAGGATTTTTCTTTTTGGATGGAATATGAGGGTGCCTCGGAAGGTAGTGGACGAAGTGAAAAACTATGGCTGATGAATCCGGATACAGGACAGATTGGATTGTTTAAGTTCAAAAAAGATATAGAAACAACAGATCATGTTTCGGAATGTATCGCTCATGATCTGGCAGATTTAATAGGTCTTCCATGTGCAAGATTTGAAATTGGATCTTATCAAGGCAGAGAAGGATCTATGAGCTACAATATTATTGATCATGAAGGAATGACATTGATTGAAGGAATCTATTGTATTACCTTAATGTATCATAATTTTGATGCAGAGTTATTGATAGATGTGGAAACAGGAAAAAGGTATTCACTGGAAATGATAAAAACAGCCTTGGAGCCATTGGATCTTTTTAACGATTTCCTTCCTATTCTGGTTTTTGATTTTTTGATTGGGAATACAAAAGATTGAATCACTTGTGACAGAAACTGCTGTTTATGCTATATTAGATAAATATAAAGAGGAATTTACCCAACAACGAAAGAATCTGATAGGTAAATATATTTTATCAAAGGTTCAGTTGTTAAGGAAAGTCTATGGAGAAAAGGAGGAATAATATGTCAGTTAAAGATGGGAAAGACTACCTTTACTTAATTTGGAAATCTGAACAGACCAGGAAACAATATATCATTGGTCAATTGACAAAGAATGGTCAATACGAATTCCAGTATGGCGAGGAAGTACACTCTGCTATAGCTGATGGTTTTAAACCTCTGCTTTGTTTTCCAGATCTGAATAAAGTATATAAAGACGACAGGCTTTTTACGATTTTTACGAGCCGATTACCAGACAAAAGGAGAAAAAACATTCAAACAATTTTGGAGAAATATGGTCTGGAGAAATATGATGATTATATGCTATTGAAGAGAAGTGGCGCACGGCTTCCAATTGACAATCTTGAGTTTATTGATCCAATATTAAGCTTGGATACGGATGTAACCAGAATTTTCTACATGGCTGGTGTCCGTCATTACTTGGAATGCAATGGAAAGGATTGCGCACAAGCCATAGAAGCTACTCGTGGAGATGAGGTTTTTTTACGAACAGAACCCGACAACAGCTATGATCCGAATGCAGTTCAGTTTTTGGATAGTTGTGGAAGGACTTTGGGCTATATTCCACGATATTATAGTAAAGGGGTAACTGAATTATTAAAGCAGGGAAAAAAGATTGTGTGTCATATTTATAATGTTGATAAAAATAAGAATTGCAATGAATGTATTAAGGTAATTATGAAAATTATGAATTGATTTTTCGTCTTAACATGACACAACCGTATTGGAACCAATACGGTTGTGTAAATCCCCGGTCAATTGTGGGGCCAGGTCTTTTCAAGACCTATATAAATAACATGTTTTCACATGGTCATTCACAAGTCCTACTGACTGCATATAGGCATATATGATCGTACTGCCCACAAACTTAAAACCGCGTTTTTTCAAATCTTTACTGATTTTGTCCGAAAGCGGCGTTTTTGCAGGCAATTCGTCTTCTGAATTGAAATGATTCTGTATAGGCTCATTATCCACATAAGACCATAGATATGAGTCAAAACTGCCATATTCTTCCTGTATTTTTATGAATTGCTGTGCATTGGTTATTGCTGCATTGATTTTTAATCGATTGCGGACAATTTTTTCATTATGCATCAATTCCTCAATTTTGGTTTCATCATAAAGAGCTACCTTTCTGCAATCAAATCTGTCAAAGGCTTTTCTGAATTCCTCTCTCTTATTTAATATTGTCAGCCACGACAGCCCTGCCTGCATCCCTTCAAGTATCAGCATTTCAAATAGCTTGTCATCATTGTGAACCGGCTTTCCCCACTCCTTATCATGGTATTCCTTATATAAATCTGTTGTTGCCCATGAACATCTCGCTCTCTGCTCTATTTTCATAAACGCCTCTTTTCTGCAATTCATCTGTTATAGTTTCCTTGTTTCCATTCTATCACAATCCCCGGGGCGTGGAAATAGAAAGAAGTCATATCTTCGCCTCTTCTGCCATATACTGAATAAAACAACCAGATTCTTCCATTGCCATGAACTTCCTCCTCTTTATCTCCAATGCCATCATCCCGCTGCTGATCTTCTCCATTGTAGCAGCGGGACTGTCCAAAAAACAGAATATCTACGATGATTTTATCAGGGGCGCGGCCGACGGCCTGAAAACGGTGGTTGGCATCATGCCCACATTAATCGGCCTGATGGTAGCTGTCGGTGTTCTGCGGGCCTCCGGCTTTCTTGACTTTCTCTCGGATATGCTGAAGGTCCCTATGGCCCTGCTTCATTTTCCCACAGAGCTGGTTCCTCTCTCCATTGTAAAAATGTTTTCCTCCTCAGCTGCCACCGGACTGCTCCTGGATCTCTACAAATCCCATGGCCCGGATTCTCTCCTGGGCTCCATGGCCTCCATTATGATGAGCTCCACAGAAACCATTTTTTACACCATGAGTGTGTATTTTGTGGCAGCTCATGTAAAAAAGAGCCGCTACACCCTGGCCGGGGCTTTGTTGGCGACTCTTGCGGGAACGGTTATGAGCGTGATCCTGGCCGGAGGTCTGTAGACTACTATTTTACAGCTCCTTTGGCTGGCCCCTCCGGTCTGTGTAGCGCACCTTGGACTTCTCGCTAAACCGTTCCGGTCCGTTGATCTGATGGAACAGCTCCAGGAACAGGGAGATAGCCGGATTATAATTGTTTTTCATCCAGCTCAAGGCCGTATCATGGGCGCCAATATCCGGAATTGGCCGTATGATCACACTGCCGTTGGTCTGCTCGATGGTACGGTCAGAGGTAATGGCCACACAGCTTCCGGTCTCTACCCAGAGCAGCACGCTGGCATTGCAGTCCACCAGACGCAGCCGCGGGTGTATTCCGTACCGATGCATCAATGCAATGATATAATTATATCCTTCCTCGCTCTCCTGGGGCCGCAGAGTGGCAAATACCTCATCCTTTAGATCAGACAGCCGCAGATCCTCCTTTTCTGCCAGGGGATGATTCTTTGGCATCATAATGCAGGAATGAAATTCCTCCACATTTTCCACCAAAAGATCCGGCTTGTCGTACAAAGAAAAGCCATAGGTGAGAATCATGTCCAGCTCATTCTCATACAGCTTATGAGGCAGCAGCCCCAGGCTGCCCCGTTCCATGCTCACCTGAATCTGGGGATATTTTCTCTGAAATTCATATACCACCGGAGAGATAATGCCCTGAATATCATAAATATCCAGAAATCCCAGCCGCAGGAGCCCTTCAAAGCCATTATTGGCATTGCGGGCCTCCTCCACAATCTCATTATATTCCTGCAGCAGATGAGGCAGCTTGTTGTAAAGCAGCACCCCGCCCGGCGTCAGCTTCAGAGTTTTTTTGCTCCGCACAAAAAGCTGAGTGTTCAATTCTTCCTCCACTGCGCTGATCTGGCGGCTCAGAGCCGGCTGGGTGATAAAGAGGCATTTTGCAGCCTCCGTAAAGCTTAGGCACTCTGCTACGGTGATAAAGTATTTGATCTGTTGAAAGGTCATATATATTCTCCCTGCTTTTTCTTTATTTTAACAAATTTCTCTCATAACCACAATAGCATAATTCCATTACCTAAAAACATATATATATAATTTATTTGCATACGGAAGGGAGGACTTTTTGCCAAAAATCCGTTGAATCCCGGGTATTTTGATGGTATCCTATAAATACATTATTAGGTTTAAGTTATTATAAGGAGTAACGTCAAAGGAGGTATTTGTAATGAAGGTTATGGGTATTGTTGCCGGAAGGCACAATGGTAACAGCGAGATCGCCGTGAAGGAAGCGCTGCTTGCCTGTCAGGAGGCAGGTGCAGAATGCACGCTGGTGAATCTGTTTGACTACAACATTCTTCCCTGTACCGGCTGCGAGGGCTGTACCATGAGCATGGGTGATGTCGCCCAGGGCAAGGGAGAGTACAAGGGCTGTGTCCTGAAGGAAAAGGATGATGTTGACAAGCTGATTTCTGCCATGCAGACCATGGACGGCGTCATCATCGCATGTCCTACATATGACCTGATGCCCAGCTCCATGTACACCAGATTTGCCCAGAGATTCCTTGCCTATGAGCAGGCATTTTTGCTGAAGATCGGTACGCTCAAGGAGGATAAGCACTGTGTGGCCGGCCTTATCGCTGTTGGCGGCTCCTGTCATGACTGGCAGGGACTGACACTGGAGACCATGGCTGCATCCATGTTCACCCAGTCCATCCAGGTCGTTGACCAGTATATGGTAACACGTGTGGGCCGTCCCGGAAATGTTCTGCTGCGGGAGGATCATCTGGAGAGATGCCATAAGATGGGCGAGAATATCATCAAGGCAATTCAGACACCGGTTGCAGAGCGGGGATGGCTGGGCGACCCGGATCTTGGCCTTTGTCCCAACTGCCACGGCGGCCTGATTTTCCGCGGAGAGGAGCACTGGGATGGCATTCAGTTCCCCTTTGAATGTGCTGTCTGCGGCGCCGGCGGCGACATTGTGAAGGAGGACGGCAAGGTGAAGTTTGTCCTGGCTGAGAATGGCCTCTGCCGTGACCGTAATGTAGATAAGTGCCGTGATCTGCATCTGGATGAGATTATTGAGACAAGAATCCATTTCTTCCAGAACATGGGTGAGGTTCAGGAGAAGTATGGCAAATACCGTGAATTGAAGTTCCAGAGTGTATAAAGCATCTTAGAAAAACAGCAGCCTTTTTCGGAGGGCTGCTGTTTTTCTATAAGAAATATCAATGAAAGCCCCTTTTGACAATCCCGTTCTACAGGTATCGTCCCAGCTGGGGCATCCAGTCCCCAATGAATATCTCATCCTGATCTATGGCCTGCCATACCGGCCGGAAGCATTCCTCCATCAGCTCCAAGACCCTTTCCCAGGAATCCTCCTTCTTATCCAAATCACCGCACTCCTTGACATAGCGGTTCCACTTCTTCTTCATATATCCATAGCTCCTGTACCCCAGCACAATCTCCATGCGCTTGCCGGGTTCAGAGATAGTACTGCTCTCTATCAGCTCCTTCATTTTCTGGTAAATATGCCTGCCAAGCAATGTCTGACTCTGAAGAATCTGATAAATAACCCCATAGGGGCGCATATCCCCAATCAGCTCAAGTCTGTCTAAAATGTAAAAAAGACATTCTACAATGTCCAAATCCAGGGGATATTTGTAGTAATATATGTCCTGTTCCGGAAGAAGCATGGTGTGATAGCTTCCCTTCTCCAGATACGGATCCCTCTGCCAGACAGGACGAATCCGTATCTTGAAGGAGACCGGCGCCTGATTCAGGATGACCTGAAGATCAAGCACAAGCTCCTTATCATAAAAATCAAGACGCCAGACTACATTGGTGTATTCTTTGTCCGTCAATAGCTGTTCTACACTATCTGAGATCTGCTGATAGGAAATATCCGGCATATAATACGTGATCTCATTGGGAATGCGCTTTTTTTTCTTTGCCAGAATCTGAAATTCCTCTTCCTTTAACCACAGATTCTCCCAGAGCTTTGACTCACTGACCTCCAGAAGAATCCTTTCAAACAGAAACAGGGACAGCGCCCGGGCATAGGAGAGGCCAAGCTCCTTTGCCTTTTTGTTCAGCTTTGACCATGTAAGTTGTTCTTCCTTCATTACAGCCACGCCCCAATCCTGCTCTGCACCTTCTGGACCACACGGCGGGCTCTGGCATATTCCATCAGCTTGTGAATATCCTTTATAGGCTCCCTTAGATAACACCGAAGGGCCTCCTGCATCACCTCACGCTCCAGCTTATCCTCAAACTTCATGCAGTCACAGATCAGACGCTCCTTCTCATAAATCTGCATAATCCCATCCCCCAGGGGTATGACGGAAACTCCAAGGCTTAAGTACTCTCCCTCTGTATAATGGGGCTCCACCAGGGGGTATTCCAGCTTAAACCTGGACTTGGAGGTATTCTTGTCAATGGCAATGTGCCAGCAGTAAGGCCTTTCCCGCAGATAATGATAATAATACAAGGCGCTTTCCAGGGTTAAAACTCCGTCTGGAAACAGCCCGGCAATCATCTGCTCCTCCCGCTTAAGCCCTGTCTTCTCCTCCTGCTTCTCTCCCAGGCTATAATATCCGTTCTTTACCCGGGCCAACAGCCCCAACTCCACCAAGCGCTGAATCTTCCGGTAATCTAAATTCAATTCATACAGCTGGGCTGTCCTGAGAATCCCCTGATTTTCCTTCATCAGCTCCTGAATCTGTTCCATGAGAAGCTGTCTTTTTTTCTCAGTTTTTGTCATATTTATTCCGCTCCATTTATCTCAATGTGGTATTTTTATTATAATTAGCTTTTTCTATACTGTCAACAAATTTCCCTTGCCATTTTTGTGATTCTATCCTATACTAATTGTAGGACAATTATTCATGTCGAGAGGAGATATTATGGACAAATATTCTTCAGGGCGCAAAAATCCATCCCGGGAGACCTGCCAGCAGATCATCAAACGAATCCTGTCTGTTGAGATTCTGGAAAATGGTTCCAACAGGCATTTCCGGCAATCCTCAGACTTCCTTGGCTATTTTGAATCTCTGTATCCAGCTTCTGACAGCCTGTCCAAGCAGGTACAGCGGGCGGTCAAGGCATTGAATATGCCAAAGGATGAAAAGGGCTACTATATTCCCAACAAGACCCTCCAACAGTTTGAACAGGAAAGGGAGCTTAGATCCATCCTGGCAAAGTCTGGTTCCTTTATTGATGATCTGGAGGACTGCCAGCCTTTCTTTTTATCCTTAGATCCATCCTATCAGGATTATGTACTTCAGATAATTTCTGAATGCGAGACCTTTCGGGATCAATTTGTCACTGCCCAAAGATGCTCGGGAGGGCTTTTATTCTACACCAGGAACCGACAGCAATTAAAGATTTTATTTGATAGTTTACTTTAACTTCATTTATTTTCTGAATATTTGAGGTCGTTTACGTAATGTCCTCTATTTTTAAAAAGGACAATATATCATAGATATATTGTCCTTTTTATTATATTGTACATATCATTCAATCTTTTTTTATCTGTAGACATTTACCATCGCGTTTTCCATTTGGTATGCCTTCCCTTTTTAATCTCCCGGAAACGCTTTTTATCTCTGTGCTTTACCCGATAGGTACGGCGCATCATGTGAATGTTTTGAATCAAATAATAGGCCAGCATTCCCAGCAGCACCACTGCGGTTAATACCAGAATTACAAATATGATATACCGGATTGGAATATCGATTTTTTCCGTTCCCGACCCTTGATCTTCTGCCATTTCATGAAAAGGATACTGGTTTACCTGAGCATTGGTGGCACGAATCTGTACGCTGCCCACCCCTCTTCCGGCATAGGTGAATTCAATGGAGGCAGCGATGTCAAAGCCCTGATCCTCCTTCACCTGGTAAGCGGCATCCCCAAATACTGCTGACTGGGGCAATACAATACAGCTGTTCTTATCCAGATCGGCAAAGCTCTGAGTTCTTCCAAAAATCTCTGTATTGGCAGTACCGGCAATCTGGGAATCCATCCCATCCACTGACAACCGGTTGGACATCTGATCCGAAACATTCCACAGCCGGAAGTTGTCAAAGCAATAATCCAAAAGCTTTCTTGTCTCCTTATAGTGGTTGTTTCCCTCCTCCTTCATCACCACACAGATCAGGGTCATATCGTCCTTTTCCGCATAGGTCACCAGAGTACTTCTGGCCAGGTCCGTATAGCCTGTTTTGCCGCCAATGCAGTAATCATAGAGAAATGCTGTCTCACCCTGATAGTTGGTGAGCATTTTGTGATGATTTACCAGAGGTGTCTCCGCATCCTGATGCTTGTTGGTAAATGGAATGGTATACCGCTTTGTCCCTGTAATGGTGCGGAAGGTCTCATTCTGAATGGCTGCCCGGGAAATCAGCGCCATATCATAAGCGCTGGTGTAATGCTCATTGTCCGGCAGCCCATGGGGATTGTTAAAATGGGTATCCGTACATCCCAGCTCACCGGCCTTTTCATTCATCATGGCAATAAAATTCTCATAGCCTTTGCCTGCATGCTCTGCCACTGCATAAGCGCAATCATTGGCAGAGCCCAGCATAACGGCATACAGGCATTGCTCCATGGTCATAATCTCTCCCACATCCCGGGAAATGTGTGTGCTTGTCCGATCAATACTGAATACAGACTCACGGGAAAAGGTGACCTCCTCATCCAGGCTGCAGTGCTCCAATGCCAGCATGGTTGTCATAATCTTTGTTATACTGGCCGGGTACAGCTGCTCATGGGGATTCTTCTCATACAGCACTGTTCCGGTAGACGCCTCCATAACAACTGCCGATTCCCCCTCAATCTGCGGCCCCTGGGGCCAGGACTCTTCCGCATGTACCGTTCCCTTATCAAATGGTAACATACAAAACAGCGCAGCAAAAAACATGCAATATATCTTACGTCTTTTCATGGCTTTCTCCTTCTGTATCTCCCAACTATATCCTTGTCTGGTCAAAAACACCGCTGCAAGGCATCCGGCCAGTAAAATAGGGGTTGCATGCATCCAGCCCCCTCGCCGTCAGGTGACTTTTCCATGGGCTGGATGCGTTACAGTTCGCGGCCGGTTAGGCCGTGAACTGTAATTAGTATAATGTATTTTCCATCAGATAGCAATACCGTCCCTTGACAGATTCCACAAATTGGTATATGATATAATTGTACTATTCAAATAGTACAATTATATTGCTGATAATTGGGTATACTATCCTATCACCCTCCACACACCTGTGAGAAAGGAAACATTATGAAAAATGGAAAAAAGAAAATTGGGCTTACTTTTCTTGGTATTGTTGCTTTGCTGGCAGCATTGTTTCTCTATTATTATATTACGCTCCCAGCCATTAACATTCATTCCACGGAAACCTGGTGGAGCATCTTTATTATACTGCTGATTCTGGCAGCAATATTGGCTATCCGCAAATTCCGCAAGGAACAGAAGAATTTCAAGGATCTGGCAGGGCTTCCGCCCAGGTCCAAGCTGAAAGAGCTGGGAGCTGCAAAATATATCCTTTACCTGATGGCTGTCCTGGCAGCTGTGCTGATTGTTGGAATCATCCTGTCCTCTCCGATTGTCAATGCCAAGAAATATCAGAACCTGATGCAGGTCCAGGAGCGGGTTTTCCACCAGGATATCTCCCAGGCAGACTTTTCCACGATCCCTATTCTGGATAAGGATTCTGCCTCCCTTCTGGGAAACAGAAAAATGGGCAGCATGGTGGATATGGTTTCCCAGTTTGAGGTTGCGGATGATTACTCTCAGATTAATGTAAATAACCGGCCTGTCCGGGTAACTCCCCTGGTCTATGCCAGCGCCATCAAATGGCTTACCAATCAGAGCAATGGCATTCCTGCCTACATTAAGATTGATATGACGACCCAGGATACGGAATGCGTCAAGCTGGATCAGCCCATCCGCTACTCCAAATCCGAATACTTTAACCGCAATATCTACCGGCATCTGCGTTTCAAATATCCGACTTATATTTTTGACAATCAGATCTTCTTTGAAATAGATGATGAGGGCACGCCCTATTGGATCTGCCCGGTAAAGAAATTCTCCATCGGTCTCTTTGGCGGCCAGGTAATCGGCAAGGTGGTCCTCTGCAATGCTCAGGATGGCAGCTGCACCTCCTATGAGATTGATGAGGTTCCTCAATGGGTGGATAAGGTCTATCAGGCAGAGCTTCTGCTGAATCTCTATGACTACAGCGGAACCTTAAAGCATGGCTTCTTCAACAGTGTCCTGGGACAGAAGGACTGTCTGCAGACCACAAACGGTTACAACTATATTGCATTGGACGACGATGTCTGGGTCTATTCCGGTGTAACCAGCGTCAGCGGCGACCAGTCCAATGTGGGCTTTGTACTGATGAACCAGCGGACCATGGAGACAAGATTTTATAAGGTGGAAGGCGCCATTGAGGATTCCGCCATGTCCTCTGCGGAGGGTCAGGTACAGAACCTTGGGTATCACGCCACCTTCCCGCTGCTTTTGAATATTGCCGGAGAACCTACCTATTTTATGGCCTTAAAGGATGCTGCAGGCCTTGTGAAAAAATATGCCATGGTCAATATCCAGAAATACCAATGGGTAGCCATCGGGGATACTATTACGGACTGCCAGAAGGCTTACAGCGAGCTTCTGACTACCAATGGCATATCCGCCACAGAGAATGGCCTGGTGGAGGAGACCTCAGGTAAGATTGCCAATCTGATGTCTGTGATTATTGATGGGAATACCCATATCTATTTGACATTGGAAGGCAAAGAAGATATATTTGATATAGATATGGCAAATGCAAATCTGATCCAAATCGTTCACTATCAGATCGGAGACCGGATCAAGATGAAGTATATTCCCGGACGGGATCCGCAGACTGTAACTGAATTACCATAGGAGGAAGATGATGAAGGTAGAAGAAAGATTTCTAAATTATGTATCCTACTGGACCACATCCGGCGAGGATATGGATGTAATTCCAAGCACTCAGCGGCAGTTTGACCTGGCCCGTGTGCTGGAGCAGGAGCTGAAGGACCTGGGCTTATCCAGAGTTATCTGTGATGACCATTGTTACGTCTATGGACTGCTGCCTGCTACGTTTGGCCATGAAAAGGACAAAGCCATTGGTCTGATTGCCCATATGGATACTGCCCCGGCCTTTTCCGGAGAACACGTAAAGCCTGCTCGAATCCAGCATTATGACGGGCAGGACATTCCTCTGGCCAATGGCACTGTAATTCGTGTTTCTGACTTTCCTCTGCTGAAGGAACGGACCGGAAAAACCATGATTGTCACAGATGGCACCACCCTTCTGGGGGCTGACGATAAGGCCGGCATCGCCGAGATCATGACAGCTCTGGAGAAGCTGATCGAGCAAAATCTTCCCCATGGAGATATCTGGGTGGGCTTTACTCCTGACGAGGAGGTGGGCCATGGCCCCCACAAGTTTAATCTTGATTATTTTCAGGCAGATTATGCTTATACGGTAGACGGGGATTATGAGGGTGAAGTGGCTTATGAGAATTTTAACGCATCCTCCGCTGTATTCCGGATTCAGGGTGTCAATGTGCATCCCGGTTCTGCCAAGGATATCATGGTAAATGCTGCAGCCATTGCATGTGAAATCCAGAGCCTTCTTCCGGAACAGGAAACCCCGGCCCATACCGAAGGCCATAAGGGCTTTTATCATCTGGAGGAGATGTCCGGTTCTGTTACCAGCGCAACCCTTTCCTATATTGTCCGGGATCATGATCCGAAGATCTTTGAAAAGCGTCAGCAGGTACTTCGGGATATAGAGGCCAAGATGAATGAAAAATACGGCGCCGGAACCGTTACCTTAACCCTTTCGGAGAGCTACCGCAATATGCTGGAGATCATGGAAGAGCATTTCTATGTCATAGAGCGCGCTCAGAATGCCATCCGCTCCTGTGGCCTGGAACCTGTCTCCCGTCCGGTACGCGGCGGAACAGACGGGGCACAGCTGAGCTTCCGCGGTCTTCCCTGTCCCAATCTGGGAACCGGCGGAGCTGCATTCCATGGACCAATGGAGCATATTTGTGTGGAGGCCATGGAAACAATGGTTGACATTCTGATTGCAATTATCCGGGGATAATCTATTCCTGCCGGCAGCGAGCCAGGTGACTATTTACAATCATTTGGCAGCTGCCGCAAGAGTCAAAAACAGGCTGCCTTTTGGCAGCCTGTTTCTATCAAATGATCCATTCCTTCTTCATTCTGTTACATATTTGCAATTAATGCTGCAATCTCTTCCGGGCTCATAACCTTATTGGGATCACTTACCTTCGCCCCAGAGGCAGCCTCCTTCTTTTCTGCTTCCAGCTTCATCCTCTGGAGGGACTGCAGCGCTGACATTGGCTTGGGCTTCGGTTCTGGTTCCGGGCTTAATTCCGGCTCCGGAATGGGGATCGGCTCCAGCTCCGGCTCAAGGCCTAATTCAGGCTCTGGAATGGGAATCGGCTCCAGCTCCGGCTCAAAGCCCAATTCAGGCTCTGACAGCTCCATCGGTTCCAACTCCGGCTCAAGACCCAATTCAGGCTCCGGCAGCTCCATCAGCTCTGGCTCCGGCTCAAAGCCCAATTCAGACTCTGACAGTTCCATTGATTCCTGCTCCTCCTCTAATCCAAGCTCCGGCGTAAGCTCTGTATCAAATATCGGCTCAGAATCCTCCTCCAAACCGGATTCCGGGAACAGCTCCCCATCCTCCATGAATTCTGATTCCGGCTCCATCGTCAGATCCGGCATAAGCTCCATGTCCTCCGGGAAGAGCTGCTCTGCTTCTTCATGGCCGCGCATCTGCTCCTCCTGCCCCTGGATGGACTGCTCCAGGCTCTGGATGGAGGAAAGAATCTCTTGATACTGATCCATACTCATTCCGCTTCCTTGGGAGGAAGTATGCAGCTCTTCCATTCTCTCTTCCATATCAGAAAGCTTTTGTTCAAATCCTTTTAACAGCTTCCGAAGCTCGACATTGGAGTTCATCACTGCATCGGCATTTTCCTTTGTCTTTCCAATGAGGATCTTTGCTACCTTCTTGTTGTCTGTAATACTCTGGCTCAGCCCTCTTTGGACCTTGATCTCATTCTCAGCTACAGCAGAGCTAATAGGATCAACCTTTTCCTCCAGCCTGGACATCCGCTCCTCCAGATCCTGAAAGCATTTCTTCATGAGCAGATAAGATGCCTTTTCAGAGGTTGCAATATTCTTAAACTGTTCCTCTTTATCTTCCTGGGCTGCGTTCTTCTGATTGACAGCCACTGATACCAGAAAATACACATCCACCAGGATCAGTGCTCCAATCCCAACAAACCATACGAATTGATCCGGATAATTAAACATTATCTGCAATTCCAGCAATACAAACAATATGAACAAAACCGACAAAATATTTACCAGAACCTTGGCATTATTTCTTTTCTTTTTCATGTTTAACCTCCAGGCTAGATTCATATTATTTCTCTATCATACTATAAAGTGCGAAAAATATCAAGAAAGCTGTTTATTTTAATTATAAATATTGCTTCAGAATCTGCATTAACCGATTCATGTCAATGGGCTTGGCAACATGCTCGTTCATCCCGCATTCTGCACTATGCTGTATGTCCTCTGAAAATGCATCTGCTGTCATAGCAATAATTGGAAGATTGGCATCCGGCCGGTCCATCCCACGGATTATGGTTGTAGCCTCGTATCCATTCATGATCGGCATCCGGATATCCATCAGAATCACATCATAATATCCGACTTCCGATTCTGCAAACAGCTCAGTACAGATCTTTCCGTTTTCTGCCCGATTCAGCTGGAATCCCACATCGGTTAAAATTTCTTCCGCAATCTCCCAATTCAGATCATTATCCTCTGCCAGCAGAATGCGCCTCCCGGCAAACTCATGCTGCTCCTTTGCCGTCTCTTCTTTGGCAGCCTCTTCCTGGATCATAAATGGACTCAAGCCATGATAGAGGTTCGACTTGAATAAAGGCTTTGCTATGAAGCCATGGGCGCCAACTGCCTTTGCTTCCTCCTTAATATCGCTCCAGTCATAGGCAGAGATAATGAGAATCGGGACATTCTCCTGCAAATGCTTTTGGATCTCCTGCACTGCCTCCATACCGCTCATACCTGGCATTTTCCAATCCAGAAGTACAATCTCATACTCATCGCCGATATCATGATGATGCTTCACCATCTCCACCGCAGTCTTTCCATCCAGCGCCCATTCCGCACATATTCCAATATCCTTCAGGGAGGATACCGCACTTCGGCACAGCTCCTCATCATCATCTACAACCAGCATCTTCCAGGGTGGAAGGATCATATCTGCTTCCTCTACCTCTGCCTTTTCCAGATCGAGTATTACATGAAATTCCGTTCCAACGCCCTGCTGGCTTTTCAGCTCAATGGTCCCTTCCATCACATCTACGATAGCCTTTGTGATGGCCATCCCAAGACCGGTTCCCTCTGTCTTGTCCACCCGCTGATCCTGTTCTCTGGAAAACTTATCAAAAATTGTTTTCTGGAATTCGGCATCCATCCCGATTCCATTGTCCTTTACCCGGAAATGGCACCGTGTATAATGGCTGCCCCGGGGCGACTCCTCCTGATTCAGGAATACGCTGATGGTTCCGCCATCAGGCGTGAATTTGATGGCATTGGACAAGATATTTAAAAGCACCTGGTTCAATCGGATATTGTCACAGTATACATTCTCCGTATGAATATTCTGGATGAATATGTCAAATCTCTGATCCTTGTTCTTAATCTGTGTCCGCACAATATTTACAAGATTGTCCATGGTTTCCCGCAAAGACACCAGCTGTACGTTCAGGGAAAGCTTTCCGCTCTCGATCTTGGACATATCCAGCACATCATTGATCAGTCCCAGCAGATGCTTGCTGGACAGTGAAATCTTTGCCAGACAGTCCGTCACCCTTGCCTGATCATCGATATTGGCCTGTGCAATCGCCGTCATTCCTACAATTCCATTCATAGGCGTACGGATATCGTGGCTCATGCTGGACAAAAATTCGCTTTTGGCCATATTGGCACGATCTGCTTCCCTCTTTGCCCTTCTTAGCTCAATCAGCTGTCTCTGGGACATCCTGTAATAGATAATAAAGATAATCAGGATTCCTATTAAAATACATCCACCGGCAAAGAAAATAATATACTGGCTCTGCATATTCAGACTTTTGATATTCTCATTCATCACCCCATAGGGCATTACGGACAGCAGATACCATTGGGAATTCTTAATATTGGAGCAATAAATATATTGGTGGTTATCCCCTATCATAGCGCAGGTGCTGTAGGTGGTCTTAGCATCCATTGCTTCCCTTAGCTCCTGTTCATACTGGGCCGGAGCCTTATCATCATGCGTCTGGAACATGGAGCGGATCCGTTCAAAATAGCTGTCCCGGAAAGCCTCGCTGCTTCGGATCACAAAGGAGCTGTCTGCACTGATGATATGAGACAGAAGAATCGCTCCCTCCTCATCCAGCTTCAGCGCGTCCTTCAAAACCTCCATGGGAAGTCCTGCCACCAGGCTGTCTCCCACTCCTCCGTCCCCCATAGGATATTCCACCTCGACTCCCAGCAGGAAGAGATTCTCTCCTATTGTATTGACACCTTTGCTGATTCTTAAGTTATCGTCTCGGATCATATCCATAAATTCATGACTTTTGTCCAAATCCAATGGATCCCCATATATCACATCATAGGTTCCGTCAGCTTTGCAGATGGCCAGGAAAGAAAAGTCCCGGATCCTGGCACTTAAGGCCAATTCCTCCCGCAGCTCCTCCTGAGATTGAATCCTCTGCTCCTCCACACGTCTGACAATTCCTTCTACCTGCTGCAGCTCTACATCTATAATTGCCTCAAAGTTCTTCTGAAGCTGCCCGCTCATTTCCGACATGTATAATTCGCTGACCTCATTGACAGTCTTTTCATTTTTACTTGGCATCTGTATACCCAGAAAAATAAAAACAGCCACACTGAGAAATACCAAACAAACAACACTGATTAAGAGAATTTTTCTTGTTTTTCTATCCATAGCATCTTTCCTTTGATAATAAAATTAACCGTTCCTTTTGCTTGGAAAATTCAGACTTTTCTTTCCACTGAATTATTATACCATCTTGGCCATGAACATTCAACAAGACTTTCGATAAATGACTCTCTTGATTGCCCCCATATTATTCCAGCATGATTTCTTTGATGGATACATGTTTTATTTTCTGATAATAAGCATACATCACTATTTCATAGGCTGCAAGAAATACGGCCAGGGACATCATCATGACGGGAATGTCAAATTCATAATCAGGGATATTCCCCATATCTCGAAATACAATATCAACCGTTATCCGAAGAAGTATATATTGATACACAGTCCCAAGAACAAAGCCAAGATAAGATACTGGCCGGTAGCCGCCAAAAATTGCACGGAAGCATTCCTTTTGGGAATAGCCAAAGACCCGCATCATAATCATTGTCTTTTTGTTGCTGTTCATTACAGTCGTTATGGAGAGAAGCAGGGTAGTAAATGCCAAAACAAGGCCAATGACCAGCATAATGATACCCATCATTTCACTGGAAAGCTCCTTCATGCTCAAGGACATCTGGGTCATGGAGGAAAAGCAGAAGGAAGCAAAAAGAATAAAGAATACAAGGATTTTTCTGGTTCTTAGGGTATCTCTTTTCAAGTCGCTGATAAAGGGGCGATCGCTGCTTTTCTCTTCCTTGTGCTTTACGGATTTCTCATTTGCCTGAAAATTTTCTTTTAAAAGCCACAGGACTGGTCTCTTTAATTGGATCCAGGCATAACAAATCGCGAGAACAGCAAACAGAAGGGTTGGCGCTATCACAAAACAAAGTACAACCGTGGGGTGGAAATGGATCGATATCTCCGGCAGCAGCTGTTCTTCATTTTGCAGCTTATAAAATTCCGGCATGATCAGAAATGCTCCGGCAAAGCCAAGGGCTGTGCCAAGAAGAACACTGCATCCGAATACCCAAAAATTTTTAGCAATTTTCCAATTGGAATATCCCAGGGCCTTCAGAATACCCAGCTCCTTTTTGTGGGTATCTATGTAATGCTTGATATAGAACAGCAGCATAATAATAGAAGTCATCAGCAGACAGCCGCCTGCTATTGAGCAGACCAGCTTTGCCGTAGATACCTGGGCCTGATAGAAGATTATAGACACATCTGATGTTAATTTTCCTTCAATCGTTATAATATCAAAATAATAATTTAAAAACATGGTACAGACAAATACTGCACAGCAGGCAGTAATAACAATTCCAATGAGCTTTACAGCATCCTTTACTCCAACAAGCATACCATCACCATCCAATCTCATATGCGGTTTTTTGCGTTTCATTTGTATAGATTTCAGATAATTTCCCGCTGTTCATATGGATCACTGTGTTGGCCATCTCTGCAATATTCAGATTGTGGGTTACCATGACAATGGTAAAGCCGAGCTTCTTCTGAAGCCTGCAGATGTAGTCCAGTACCTGACGGCCGGTCTGCTCATCCAATGCCCCGGTGGGCTCATCTAAAAATAATACCTTTGGATTCTTTGCCAGGGCTCTTGCTACCGATACTCTCTGCTGTTCACCTCCTGAAAGCTCACTGGGGTATTTGTACAGCTTCTCTCCAAGGCCAACTGCCTCGATCATGTTCTTATATTCCTTGTTACCCGTTAGGTCAGCTCCCATTTTTACATTTTTGTCAACATTCATATTGGGTAACAGATAATACTGCTGAAAAATAAAACCGATATTCTTTTTGCGGAATTCAGTCAGCTTCTTGTCGGGCAGGGCTGTAATATCCTCCCTATTGTACAGCACCTTTCCGCTGTCAGGAGTTTCCAATCCTGATATCACATTTAATAAGGTAGATTTACCTGAGCCGGAGGCTCCAAGAATTACGGCAAAATCGCCCTCCGCAATCCCAAGGCTGATTCCCTTCAGCACTTGAAATCTGCTCTTTTCACTCCCATAGGACTTTGTTATATTCTGGATCTCAATCATTGCCTTTCACCTGCTTTCTCATCTTTCAAAAGACTCACAAATACCTCTGTCATCATTTCACTGATCTCTTCGCCTGTGAAGCTGCACATTTTTGTGGCACATAGCGTGGCAATACCGTGTGTATACAGCCACATATGGCGATAGAGCTTCTCGGCCGCATGCTTCTCCATTCCATAGGGCCGCTGAATGGAGGAGAGAATCTGTTCATAATTCTCATCAATTGAGGGAAGCACGCCGGATAAGCTGGGAGCCTTCCCATGCTCTGTCATAAAGAGCAGCTGAAACAGCTTTGGCTCATTTATGGAAAAGAATATATATTGTTTGCCAACGCCCTTAAAGGCCAGCTCTTCGGATAATCCCTTTTTGACATATTCGTTATAAATCTCTCTGGCTGCTTCCATGACAGCCTGCTGTACCTCCTCCATATTTTGAAATACGGTAAAAATCGGCCTTGCAGAGCTGCCCAGCCGTGTCCCTAAGGCTCTTGAGGTCAGGTTCTCCATTCCCTCTGCCCTTATGAGGCTCAATGCGGCTTCTATGATCTCTTCTCTTGAAAATTTTGCTTGAGGCGGCATCCTGTTCCTTCCTTTCTAAGATATTCTGCCCCACAAATGGAGCATAGTTAAATTAAACCGAACGATTTAAATCATATGTTTTAAATCGTTCGGTTTAATTATAATCCAAAAGGTTCTGTCTGTCAACAAGAAATATATTTCAATAGCTCCATAGCTTATCCTAAGGATTTTAAATTATTTCTATATTTCCTCATCTCCATTTCATCCGTATGATCTAACACGTATTGCAATTGGTTTGTAACCCTTTCCCGGTCATAGGGAAGATATGCTGTTACTGGCGTAAAATTTGAAGTTGTGTCTGCAAACAGGTGTGTGCGTATATGTAAGCGATTGATCAGGATCTGCAATTCACGGATTCGTTCTTTTTCCTCAGCAGGAACAAATAAGCCCTGCTCTGCCATTTGGTACAGCTCTGTGTCTGGGAAAAGCGTAAGTGAATCCACGGAAATAAAGTATGGATTAAGCTGGCTGAAGAGCTCTGCACTGTTCCTTGCATTTCGATATCCACATCCTTTTCCTCCAAGACCTGTCATATAAACAAAATAGTATTCTATACCAGCTTCGTCTAATTTTCTGCATTGCTCCAGAATATCCGCAGTTGTATATCCTTTATTTGCAAGGGCAAGAGTTTCCTCATCGCCGCTTTCCACTCCGATGCTCAGTCCGTTAATGCCCATTGCCCGAAGCTTTCTAAGCTGCCATATTTCTTTATTTTTAATATCACGGATGCTTGCAAACATTGCCATTGTCTGGCATTTAATCAGATAATCTCTTACCGTCAGGGCTCTGAGTTTCAGATTCTCATAGCTCATGGCAAAGGGATTTGCCCCTGTCCAAAAGATTCTTCTTGCATATGGCTGGAGGCTTTTTATCTCTGCCAAATCTTCCTCAAATTCTTCCATGGGCGACATGCGAAAGCACTCGTTTTTATACAGGCTGCAAAACCTGCATTTCCTATAGGTACAGCCAGAGGTAGCCTGTATGATAACTGAATGCGCTTCATATGGCGGTCGCCAGGTTCTGCCTGTAAAATGCATGATTGTTCCTCCTCGTACTTACAGATGGTGTACGCTCTTTCTGTAATTCCTCAATTCCTCTTCGCTGACATTTTCTATAATTTTATTAAGAAAGGACAGCAGCTTTTTCCTGTCCTTTGGCAGCTGTCCATAAAACTGGTAGGCATTGGAGGCTCCCATCGCTGCAAAGATAACAGGTATCTGCAGGTTTTCGATCAGCGTTTGAATCTCTTTGTATTTTTCAAGTTCGCTTTCTTCCCGCCAGTTCCCACGCTGTATTTCTGCATAAAGCTCAGAATCAGGATAGATTGTAAGCATATTTGCACCAATGAGCGTAGGGTGTATCTGATTGCATATATCAGCCGTCAATTTTGCTCCAATCTCTCCACGGCCTGCCCCAGAGATACTTACCAAATAGAAGAAACTGTAATGAATGTCTGCTGCATCTAATCTTTGGCATTGTTCTATGATGTCTGCAGAAGTATATCCCTTGTTCATAAACCGCAGGGCTTCATCATCACCTGTTTCTATTCCTATTGTCAAACCGTCATATCCCAATTCTCGCAGTTTGGCAAGCTCCTCATCTGTTTTAGGAGTAACATCTGTAATCCTTGCAAAGGAGCCAATGGATTTTACGGACGGAAGGTATTTGTGAATCAGCTCTGCAATTGCAGCTAATTTGTCATAGGACAAAACAAATGGGTTAGCTCCTGTCAGAAATACCCGGTCTATGCATCCGCTGCTTAAACCCTTGACTGCTTTTTTCACCTCCTGCAGATCGGATTCAATATCCTTCCTGGAGGACATTCTGAATTTGAATGGCAAATCATGATACAAGGTACAAAACTTACACTTGTGATGTGTACAGCCAGCTGTCACCTCGATTAGAAGTGATGATGCCTCGTACGGCGGCCGCCAAATTGTTCCAGTATAGTGCATATATGTAACTCCTTTCTTTAATTGTGGCATGTTTTTGCCATAATGGTATACCCTCTGGGTGTTTCCTTGATTTATGGCATGTTTTTTGCCATAGTGGTATACCCTCTGGGTGCTTCCTTGATTTTATACTTATTATACTTTTATACATTTATTTTACAAGTACTGTACTTTTTTGTAGTACCTATATTGGGACGGTACATTGTTTTATACGGAAATGTGTGATATACTGTTTCGGAAAGGGGTGGAAAAATGAAGAAAAGTACACTGGCTGTTGAACGCTGCAAAACAGTTTCTACCATACAGAAAATTTTAGGTGGTAAATGGAAAATTGAAATTATTTATTATATTGCCTTTCGGGATATACACCGCTTCGGGGAGCTTCGCAGGCATATCGGCGATATTACGGAATCAAGCCTGACAAAGCAGCTTCGGGAATTGGAAGCCGACGGCTTTATTACCCGCCATGATTATAAGGAAGTCCCTCCTCATGTGGAATATAACCTTACGGATCTGGGCAAAAGCTTCATTCCTGTCTTTGAGCATATGAAGCAATGGGGTGATGAAAACCTTAATACATAGTTTTATTTTGAAAGGTGAATGGCAATGGTATTTAAGCTGATTTCCATAGCAGCTTTTATTGCTTTCTATGAGATCGTCAATGTGGAGGAGGACTTTCTGCTTAGTGCATTTGGAAATGAATATCTTCAATATTAGAAAAATGTCTATCGTTATATTGGCAGGAAGCGATAGATAAAGTTCTCCACTCATTTATCCTTTATGCGGACTTATGGGAATTATGATTTTCTGATCTATACCAACCTGCGTTGATCCTGCCGGTTATAAAGAAATCTCCTCACTTCCATAATTGGGGAAAGCTCCTCATCATAGATCACTACATAATAGATTATAAAATTATCAACATAGATGCGATAATAGGTATATTTCCGCTCCCGGATGGAATGATATGGTTCAAAGGATTCTGCCACTGGAAGCCGGTCCAGTATGGCTTTCTCAACTTTATCCAACAGGTCACTGGCAGCTTTTGGGTTTTTCAGCTTTTCAGCGATATACATTATCTTTTCGTCAAGATCTTCATAAAAAAGCGGCAGATAACGTAATCTGTATCTCTTATCATACATTTATTTTCCCCCGAAGGCTCCCAAACACTTCCTCATGTGTCATTCTTCTGCTGTTCTCTGCGGCTGACAGATCTGCCTTGTCCAGTGCCGCCTCTACGCCATCTGTAAGCCGGGAATACATGTCCAGGCTGAGAACCACCATAGCGCCATATCCATTTTTTGTAAGGTATACTGGCTCCCCTTCATTCACGAGCTTTTCAATGTCTGGAAATTTATTTCTAAGGTCTGAAACAGGTCTGATCTGTATCATACATCACGTCTCCTTATCTTAATTCTATCGTAATTTTATCATAACAGAAGTGGCTTTGTCCACATTTTTTTGCGACCAAAGCCATTTCATAAAGCAATTTGAAAAGCAGATAGGCTTACCTTACCCTGTCTGAATTGTATCAGTCTTTTTCATATCCATTTCTTCGATAAAGTATTAAAAATACAAGAATGCTAATGATTAATTCTCCCATAAGCACTGCGATATCCAGAGGTTTTAAGGTATATGACATTCCCTCTGCAAATCCACTTGCCATCTCCGTCAACACCCCGGTAAACAAAAATCCTGAGATATGGTGCAATTTTTCGGAAAAATTTCCGAACATTGGAATCATCATAAACACGATCATCAATGGATATGAAATCAAATTTGCATTCATCTGGCTTTTGGCACAGATACCGACAATCATTCCCATTACACAACTGATCAGAGAGGCTGCCGCACTGACCAGTAAGAAAGCCGCAACAGATACCTGGCTCATGGAAATACCACTAATCACCAATACTACAATATTGATTATATTCATCAGCACAAATGGAAACAGAATACTTCCGATAAAATACTGCATTCCAGTGATTGATGACGTCATTAAGACCCGTAACGTATGTTTCTCTTTCTCTTCTGCAATGGCAGTTCCTACCATCAGGAATCCATCTATACACAAATTAAGGGAAATTCCCAGACTCAGGATCAAAGACACCAGAATTGGTGATAACTCACCTCCCGAATTGATGCTATATAAAATTTTGAATATCCATACCATGGCCACGGTCAGAAGCGGCCCGATCATAATCGCCGTATTGCGGCTGATACAAATCCATTTAATCTGTGCAACTGCTGTTAATTTATTGATATGATCCATATTAATACTCCTCTCACATACTGGCTAATCCAAGGGATGCCCCTGTTACCTGCAAAAATACACGTTCCAATGTTGGCTCACAGGAATGAATACACTGTATTTCATCTCTCTGCATCCATTCTGATATTTTTGCAATATTTTGAGGACTCTGCTCTAAGATGACTTCTTCCTGATTATTCAAAAGCAGATGGTATTTTTTATTTTGATTATATTTCAGGCAAAGTTCTTTGGGCGATCCACACTCGACAATTTTCCCCTGATACAAAAGTGCAACTCTGTCACAAAGTTTTGTGGCTTCTTCCATGTTATGTGTAGTCAAAAAAATTGACATACCTTCTTCTTTCAGTCCCAGCAACATTTTATGAATAGATACCGCAGTCGATGGATCCAATCCGCTTGTGGGCTCGTCAAGAAATAAAATTCTTGGCTTATGAAGGACTGCCCTGGCCAAAACAAGTCTTTGCGTCTGCCCCCTGGAAAGTTTACCTGCCGGCTTTTTCCGATGTTCATACAATTCCACCTGATGTAAGACTTCCTCTACTCTTACACTGGGGACACGCCATATTTTTGCAAACATACTTAAATTCTGCCATACTGTCATTTTCTCATAAATTCCGCTCTGATCAGAAACCACACCAATTTTTTCATAAATTGATTCATCAATATTAACCGTATCTGTATCAAGAATTTTTGCCTCTCCGGATGTCTGCCTTAACTGTCCTGTGATTATTTTAATCGTGGTAGTTTTTCCGGCGCCCGACGGCCCTAAAAATCCAAGAATTTCGCCTTTATGAAGCGTAATATTGATATCCTTAAGCGCCAGTTCCGTCTTATAGCGTTTGGAAATATGTGATAAATCCAGTAATACATTTTGTTCCATAACATAACCCTCTTTCTAAATATTTTCTTTATAATTGCCCTGTTTTTCTGTCCCAGAGTAATTATGATGGAAGTATCGTATCATATTTTATCACCTTTATGCTGAATTCTGCCTGAATGATATCCCATACTGCCTGAAATGGCCTGTGAAACGCTGTTATCTAAATTCTGCTCAACAACTCCCCCTTCATACTTTTAGAAAACAGACATTTTTCTCCGTTTTCCATAAGAATTTCCCGATGCTTTAAATCTAACTCCTGAATCTTATTCACATTCACCAGATATGACCTGTGAACCCTTAAAAAACGCTCCCCAAACTGCTCCTGCAGCTCCTGCATACTGCCAATAAAATCAATACATTCATTTTTCCCATGAAGTTCTATTCTGTGTGTACGGACACCTGTTTCAAAGAACATAATTTCATCCACCGGAACATGTCTGACAATATCCAGCACCTTTACTGTAAAGTATTCCCTTTGCTCTCCCTGCTCCTTACTCATTCGCTCAGTAATGATCGCAAGGTTTTTGTACATTCCATTCAGCATTTTTTCAGAATTGCCCTTTACTATATAATCCAGCGCTTCCAGGTGATAACGAAATGTCTCAAATGCCAGATCCGAAAAGGAAGTCACATAGATCAGAAAACCTCTGGTATCAAACTTCCGAATCTGTTGTCCCAGCATAAATCCATCCATCGGCTCACTTTTAAGCTCCACATCCAGAAAATAAATTCCTCTCTTTGGATGCGCTGCCACCGCTTCAATAATTTCCTGGGGATGTCTGCTGCACAGAGCAATCTGCATATCGTAACCTTCCATCATAATCTGTTTTTCTAAAAAGGTTCTCTGTGCAGCGAGTATCGCCGCATCATCTTCACAAATATAAATCGGAAGCATAGTTTTTCCTCCATAATTTTTAACACTACTTATTCCTGTATCTTTAACTCCTGAATAAAATAGCCATCCCGGATTGTTGCCAGAGAGAAGACATTTTCATAATGTTCCAGAATACTTTTATAACTTGCAAGGCCAATTCCTCTGTCCGCCCCTTTGGTAGAATAACCTTGCTGCCAGATCCTGTGAAAATCAATGTTTGAATACAATGGATTTTTTACCTGAAATGTTGTGCATTCTTCCTGGCTGCTAATCATGATATGTATCTGTGGTTTTGGCTTCTTACCTATTTTTCCCTGTACTTCATCAATCGCATTGTCAATCAGTATCCCCAGGCATCTGCACAGGTCGGTCGTTCTCAGCCGCGTTCTGTCAAATGGACGCAATACTTCCAGTTCACAGGAAATCTGCTCCTGGTGCATTTTTTCCATTTTCCCCAACAGTAATCCTTTTACCTCAAGCATATGAATATTTCCAAGCTGCGTCAATCTGCGTATCTGTTCCCCCACCTGATAATCAAAATCAGTTGTCATATCCTGGATAAAATTCTGCACTGCTTCCATATTTCCCTCTTTTGCCTGAAGGTACATGCCAGACATCATATTTTTATAATCATGACGGAATCTTCGCATTTCACTCTGCATTTTTTCTAAACTCTCGATATAAGAATTTTGCTGCTGCATACTAATCTGCTGTGTCTGAATTTGCTTCTTTTGCATTTCCTGACGCCCTGCATAACCGAAAATAATAAAAACAATCAGCAGATATAACAGAGAAACCACTGCATTGTCGTTACCAACCCGTTCTCCCATTTGCACCATATAATAAAGTATTTCAGACAAAATCGGATATAAACTGATAAAAATAATACTTACCTTTTTCGATTCTTTCCCTTCCATCCACAGCCGGAACATTTTCCCAACTCCGGTTTTATACAGAAACAGAATCCAGATAATCTCTATGAGTGGTGTTAATCCATACAGAAAAAAATAATAGAGGAACCGTTCTCTCCAAATATCCAAATGAAACGTCATATTAGGTGAAAATAAAACTCCTATGTGTACCGCAAAAGATTCCAACATTTCTAAAAATACAGCCGAAATCCAACAAGCCAGCAGATTTTCCCGATAGAGAAAATATAAATAAAACATTGCTCCTGTCATTCCCATATAGGTAAACAAGATTTGTCCTGCATTGTACCTCCATCTAAAGATACCCGCTTTATAAAAAACGGTCCCTAGCAATGCCCAGACACAGATAAATAATAAAGTACAAGCAATTATTTTCACTTTGCGCCCTTTTATTTGATATGGTTTACGCTCCAAAAGCAACATGGAGATCCAGATCATAAACAGCACACTTATTGTCAAACCAAAGGTATTACCGCAGAAAATCCCCAAAAAACTCATAATCCTCTTTTACCTCCTACAACTTCTCACAATCCTAGAGCGTGTTTGAAAATTCATTCCCGCCATCTGCACGCCCCACTTTGCGGTATATTTGGACCAAATTCAGGTTACATAGCCCGCTATGCGCCCTTCATTTGGCCCAAATCTCCCACAAAGTGTAACGCACAGCTGTCAGAAAGCAATTTTCAAACACGCTCTAGCAATCTATGATTCACTCTTTAAATTTTTGTTTATTTTACCATATACTAATGAAATTTTCCACTACATGGTTATGTAGAAACGGCATCAGCTCTGCCCCAATCTTACTTTTCACGGATCAGGAATGCGCACTAGTACAGCGAATATTAAGTAACTGACACCTTGACTTGTCTGATTGTTCATCTGCGGCGTTGTCGTCAATCGACGTAGCCACCGCTACGCCCTCATTCCTCCGCCTTGCATATGAAGCAATCATCCTGCGTCAATGTATCAGAGACTTAATATTCGCTGTACTAGATTGGAATCTCTAAACTATGAGTAACTTGAAATCACAATTTGCGACTTCAAGTTCTGCTTCTTTGTATGGTATAAACTTAAAATTCAAAATTGGAATACCAAGTTTTATGTACGCCTATTGTTTGCTTTTACAGTATCTCATACATTTTTCTATGAGGATAGCAATAATCTTGCTATAAAATTTTGGGGATAATTAGCAGAAACGCTATTCTGATTCGCAAACCCAGATATAGTAAAATACCGAGAACTCTGGAACCCCAGTATTCCCGGCATTTTTATAGACGTCGCTAAGAGGATTCGAACCTCCGGCCTACCGCTTAGGAGTAGAACCATTTACTAATAGGCAGCTCCCTCTTAGTGTTATCTAATCCCTTTATTTCCTTGCTTGTCACGGATTCAGAATGTTATCTCGTACCTCTGTGTGACTGCTGATTTTAAGGCGTTTTAGATGTTCCTTTTAGCAGGCGATCAGCAAGGGGCTTGCATTTAGGGAAATGTTACGCTGTAAAACCTTTCCCGATTGATACCTGCATTTCACAACGAATCCCCGAATAGTTTAAGCTGTTTGCATTTTTTCTAAGGTCGCAAATTGCGACCTCAAAGAGTTTATCATTCCTCTTTGCTTTTTTCTAAGGTCACAAATTGTGACCTCAAAGAACTTCTTATTTCTCCGTTTCCAGTTCCAACCTTTGCAGGATGTCTTTGATGATGCCTGCATCTTGAATTAAATTGATTCCAAAACACTTTTTTCCCGCATCTTTCAAAGACGCTCCTACATGATAGGCTATTGTTCGATCAAGAATCAAAAACCTGTCATGAAATACTTTGGTATATTTTATATTCAATGTCGGGTACTGTGCATTGAAATTCTTAACATCGGCTTTCGTTAGCTTCATCTGCTTCTGCGTATAAATAGTTACTGCAACATCAGACTTTTTCTTTGAAAGCAGATTCAATGTCCCAACATCTACATATCCGTCTATCAGAGTGATTTCTTTCTCTGATTTTTGAATTAGACTTACTATCAGACTAAACGCATCATAAATCTGTCCGTCAAAAAATACCTTTTGACTGGATTCCTCATGTTCGGATATGTACTCAAAAACTCTCTCAAAACGCTCATCTGTTTCTGCTTGGTAATTTATCTGGCGAACCTCCATTGTATTTAACCTCTCATACAGCAAAGAGGTATTTGCCATATACTTCCGCATCTCCACAAAAGTGTCCATAATCCTAATGCTTACTCGGATAGCAACATCACTACGCAAAACAGCAGAAAGCATTGCAATTCCTTGTTCTGTAAAAACAAATGGCAGTTTCCTACGCCCGCCATATCCATTATCATCCTCCAAACTTGAAATCACAAATTGTGATTTCAAGTTTTCATATTCCTCATTCGTCAGTTGAAATCGAAATCTTTCTGGAAATCTTGAAATGTTACGCTTTACTGCCTGATTTAATACTCTCGTTTCTACTTGATACAGCATCGCTAAATCACTGTCTATCATAACCTGCTGGTTGCGGATAACATATATCATGCTTTTTATATCAGACTCTGCTGATTCAATACTTATTTCTTGGGTATCAGTATTTGCCTTTGTCAGAGCTGTTTGTTCTGTATCAGCCATCTTTATCGCCCTTTCTATTTTGAAATGCCAGATTGAAACCTCAAAACTATGAATAACTTGAAATCACAATTTGCGACTTCAAGTTCTGCTTCTTTACACAAAACTTGAAATTCCAAATCGGAATACCAAGTTTTATGTACGCTTATTGTTTGCTTTTACAGTATATCACACATTTTTCTATGGGGATAGCTATAATCTCATCTCGTCCGTATTTTTAAGCAGTCAAAACACTAATGAATATCGCTGCAATCGAATAATTTTGTCAGCATATTTATCCGTAAGTAACATGAACACATCCTCCAATATTTTTCTTTATTGTACTTGAAATTTGGAGGAAATGCAAAAAAACTTTTCCGGTTTATCCGGGTTAGGGGAGCTTTCCCCTAACAAGCGAATTTTGTTTCCATCGGCAGATGGATAACCAAATTCAGTGCTTGGTAAGACGTGTCTTTAATCCCCGTCCTCATAACGACATTCTTCGTGCAGCGGGCAGTAGTAGGGGCAGTCTGTACATTCCTCATACTCTAAGCACCCGTCCTCCTCGTCATCTTCGCCTGCAAAGGACGCTTCCCCATAACAAAAATCTTCATTGGAAAAGCCGATGAGGTCGGGGTCTGCAAGCAGGATATGGAGATTCGCCACCGCATCCTCAAGGCTTTTTCCAGAGATTGTGACGGTCTTTTCATAGTGTCCTTTCAGTGTCACGTCAAAATTTACCATACAAAATCCTCTCTTTCATCATTATTCGGGCTTGGTTTTGGGTCTGGTCTTACAGAAAAATTCTCACTCAGTCAGCGGGCATCCCTCCTTTCACGGCTCGGTTTCTGCCTTGCAATCCCCAGATAGGACATTAAAAAATCGTTGAAGTCCTTGGCGACTGGCGGCGGTTCATCAACGATTCGGTAGTCTTTCTGCAATAATTCTTTTAAGGCGGCGGTACATAACCGACCTGCCCTGTCCTTATCCAGATGCAGAAAGATGGTCTTGATTTGTGGGTTTACTTTCAAAAAAGTCGTGAGGGCAACGGGAATTTTGCTGTCCCTTATCTCTTTCTTTGGCTGATACACGCCCGACAGGGAGAGCAGGTTTTCCGCTTTGTAATCCCTGCCCTCACACTTTAAATAGGCGGCATACTTTGGCGTTCCGCTTTCATCTTTTCCGATAAAAACAGCGTTGTGGTAGTCGGCACTCTCAAAGAGTATGCCCTCGGCGATGCACTCCTGTATGAGCTGATAATCAATGCCACGCCCGAAAAGATACTCGGTCACCCTGTCGCAATTTTTGTTCTTCGGCGGCAGGAGCAGCACCTTTGGCTCGTCTTTCTTCACGGCAGGGGGCGGCGGCTTCCAGTCCGCCATCGTCTGCCCCGTGAGGGTTTCCACGGCTTCCACAAAGCCGTATTCCTTAACTTTCATCAGATAATCAAGGGCGGAATAGCCGCCGAAGCCCCTCGACCACCAGTACCATTTGCCGTTAGAAATTTTTAAGCTGTCATGCTCGGCGGTACAGTAGACATTTGTTGTTCCTTTGACTTTGACAAGATTGCTCGGTTCATAGGCTCGGAGATAGGAAAGCAAGTCTATCTGCCTTGCCTGCTCAAGCACGTCTGGGTCAATCTGCACATAGGGTTTAGATGCTCTCATTCAATAAAATCACCTCCAGAAAATTAAATAAGCCGAGGGACTTTCATAAATGAAAACCACTCGGCTATGTAATAGTATTTAATCCCAATCATGATTTACAGATAAAGCATAAAATACTCACTTTCTATTTCGGTAAAAGGCGATACAAACAAGGGCAAATACCATTGGAATAGTAGCATACCCCGCATTTATCCTCCCACCATTATATAAAACATATCCTGCACCAACAAAGGTTAAAATGATAAATAATATACTCAGTATCAGAGCTATTTTCTTCATAATGTCCTCCTTTAGATTCCGCTCCGTAAGTCTGCTATTACTTCCAAACTGTAAATTTTAAATTATCCAGTCTTTTATTATCTGCCATATAGAAAATTTATCTCTATTTAGCTATGCTTTAAACAATGTTCAATTCTAACTATTGGGCATTAACAAATTAGTTATTGCTTACTTTTTTGTGATTCCCAAAATATATTGATATGCAAATCCGACTCCATTACAAGTCAAGTTTTCACACATATGTGGTGGGTCGCTCTCTGAGAAACCCGTAGGACGTAATTCAAAACATCTTAATGAACCAAATTCTCTATCAAAGGCAGACGCAAAATTATAGCAGGCAGATACAATTTCATCTTCTGTTTTTCCTATCGTATGAAGATAAATTCCCATGAACATAAGCGTACCCTCTACTAAACCGCATTGTGCCCTATATCCACCCGCACCATGCAATCCAACAGCAGACCAGATTGTTTGCGGCTCAATGGCAATTTTAAATAATTCGCTCAAACAGATAAGTGCTGTCCTTGCACAATTTATATCTTCTTTCCAGTACAATTCATGTACCCGCTTTGTTAGATACTCTTTCATCAAATACACCTCTCTAATGATACCAATTTGTTTTATCTCCATGCGGCTGTGTAAAACACTGATAAAAATATGGTTAAAAACTCTATCATATGCCAGTGCTGCTATCTTCTGGCAAGTGTTTTTACAAGCTCTATATATCTCTTTGTATTGTTATCAATATCCTTTTGGGTAACGCCATAATATTGATAAACCTTCCTGAATGTTTTATCAAATTCTCTCATAAAACCATTTTTTGAGCCAGATGCTGAACCGCCAATATAGCCATAATTCTTTTCAACTGTTATTCTTGACTGATTATTTCCATCACCCTTTTCATATATGTGCAAATCAATATCAAAAATATCTGGCGGAATATCTTCTGCTGCTTTCTGCCTTTGCCCTATCTTCTCCATAAAAAGTTTTATTGTTTCTTCCTCATGATTCTCAAGTCTTGGAGTTTCTGCTAAATCCCCAAGTAATTCAGGCTTATACTGCAAGATGAAAGACGCCCTCATTTGCAAATATTCTGTTTTATATTCCGCATTTGTCTTATCAACCTCTGAAAACCCTAATTCAGTTACGATATAATCGGCTACCTGTTCCATAGAATGTGGATTTGCTTTTAACGATTTGACAATCCTCTTTTTTCTCACATTATAAAGAAATTTTTGGATTTTTTGTTTGAGTGTCTGTTTTAAATTATTTCTTCCTACTATAAAAAAAGATGTCGGTCCATCATCTCCTTTAATTACATTCACTGAACTTACCGCCTTGTTTCCAAATATATTTTTCATATTATCACCAACCTTTGCAGAAAACAAATCAGACATTACCTTTGTGCTTTCCTATGGATAATCATGGAAATTGTCATAGCAGCTATCCCCAATATCAGATAAACACCTGCATACAAAATAATAACAGAATATATTGGGTTTACGGCAAAGAATAATATAAAACACACTGCCATTCCAGCATCACCCTTTACAAAGAAAACTGCAAGCCACGGTAAAACCAACATGATTGCCAAAGAAATTATAATCCAAAGTATAAAATTATTTTTCATTTTATGACTATCTCCTAACAATGCAAATATGCAGTTTTTATTATACTCCTAGATTATGAACTTTTCAAGAAATCCAGTCACTGTCCCCCAACTGCATAAATTTATATATTCATTCAGCTATGTAAAAGACCGCATCAGCACTCACGCCGACACCGCCTTTCCCTCGGTCAGTCCATTATAAAATCCCTGCCTTTTTCAGATACCCCACGCTGTCATAGCAGCCACGGAAGTAAACCGCCTGCATCTCCATGTCCGTAAGTTTGTTCCTAAGCCCCATCACTTTAATCAGTGCGGCACATTTTCTTCTTGACCATCCCATGTCATTCCGATATAGTTTTTATGGAACAAAAAAAAGAGAA
>CAJUQB010000005.1 GCA_910588285.1 uncultured Lachnospiraceae bacterium | reverse complement strand
ACAGACATAACCCCGATTTTCCGGGGGAATATATGCGGCTTTCCTCTTTTGGGAGGAGCAAAGGGGGATCTGATTAGACCCCACCCTGAAATTACTGGATAGCCCCCGGTGATAATTCCCCGATTTGAAATCGGCAAAATGACAAGGGCGGCTTTTCCGCTTTTCAGAATACCAACAGCAACACGCCACAAGCCCCTATTTTGGATTGTAACGGCGTGGGGCGTTCCTATCATTCAAGGCAGTACAAGCCCTGTATGGTGCAAATAGAGCCTTGCTAGAGTGCTTCTGAATGGCGGCGGTCACAACCTTTTGGTTGCCAGTGTGTTTCATTCCTCCCGGATGAAGAATGGAGCGGAAAATTCCGCTGTACAGGTTTTCGCCTATATGGCGAATACTGGCGGTGAACGATTTTCACCGTACCAGTCAACCACAACCATTTGCCAGTGGTTAAGCCTATTTTGGATTTACCGGGGATAGGTGAAGGACATTTGGCTTTTACCTCTGCCAGTAAAGGAAATTACCTGTACCCCTGCCCCATAATTACCAGCACCCCCACTTGTGCCAGCTTGTCGGCATATTCTTTGTGTGGTTACTGCTGATAGTTTCATAATAACTACACTGACGGACATTTCTGTTACCTGATAAATAGGTATTGGGGGTTTTGAGGAATGAGGGGAAATATAAATTTCGCTTTTCCTCTCTGCCCTCTGCCTGATGGGTGGTTTTGTCGGTAGTCAGGGGATGCAAAAATGCAATTCCCTTTTCTCTGATAGATGGGTTTTGTCAGTTTTGTCGGTTTTGTCATTAGTCAGGCAACCTATAAAATGATTTTTACCTATCAGGAGCCGGAACTACTCCCCCACTTATTTCCCCTTACTCACGCACTTTTCATAGAGGGGTGAGGAACTTGAGGGAGTAAAGAGAAAAGCCAGTAAAATCAAGGGCTGTGCTTTCTCCGCAGGGTGAGGGAGTAAAGGGGATTTTTCACCTGATAAGACGGAACTGTGACGGCTATTCCTTATCAGGTTTTGGAGCCGGGGAGGTTTGGTTGTCACGTTCCATAGTTTCATCAATAGCCCGGTTGATAAAGGCAGTAGCACTTTCTCCCATACTGGCGGCGTGTTCCTGAATTAAAGTAAAAAGAGCGGTATCAATAGAAATATGGCGAGTGGTGTTATTCTCGCTAGGTTTAGCATATATAGGACGTTCACGTTTTGAAATAATGTTTCTGATATAGTTTGACATTTCGCTATTATTTTTAAAATGTTCAAGAGATGCCAAAAGTTCTTCTTTCGTGGAGCAGGTTGTCTTTGCACGGTTATATCCTGTATTTAATGTATCGTAATGTTGGATAAAATGCGCTTCACGATTGCGAAGAACCTATATACATTTTTCCAGTCTGATTGTTAATCAGAGCATAGACACCGATACAGTCATATTCTGGTATGTTTGTTATAAATTTACTTTTCATCCGGCACATACTCCATTAAATCCCCCGGCTGACAGTCAAGAACTTCACAAAGCCGGGATATGGTTTTACTGTCAAGCCCACCAGTTCCATTTTTCAGGGCTGTCAATGTGCCTTGACCTATCAGTTTTTCTTTGCGAATTTTATAGGTTGTCCATCCTTTTTCTTCTAATAGCCGGAATAGTTTTTGATAGCTGATAGCCATATTGTAACGCTCCTTTCCAGTGGATAGGCGGTAAAAAAGCAGACACCTTTTCCACTATACCTAAGAGCCTCTAAATGTTCTGGGGAAAGCTGTCATAACCGGACACAACCGCCCTCTATGCGCCCTCCATGGCGCAGATCGGGCTTTCGCCGGCATCCGTGCCGCCGAATTGCTGTTTCATGGGCAGAACATTAAGACGCTCTAAGCTTCTCCACAGTCACAAATCAGAATAGAATTTGTGCAATTTGCCAATATCAGTTCCGAAAAGCCCTATGTGCCCCAAACATCATAAAATAAGGCCTAGTATAACCCACACTAATTAACCGTATCTTTGACTTGTCTAAGTTTCCATCTGCTGCGTTGTCGTCAATCGACGTAGCCACTGCTACGCCTCATTCCTCCGCCTTGCAGGCTGAAAACTTATCCTGCGTCAAAGGTATCGATAATTAGTGTGGGTTATACTAGGAGAGCCGATAAAACAGATAAGGAGGGTATTTCTATGCAGGGGAGAAATTTTAAAGACATTCCGTATGAAAGGCCGAATTATGAGGCCTATGCCCAAAAGATAACAAAATGCGCCCAGGAAATCAACAATGGGGGCTCCATAGACGAACTGAGCCGCATACTGGAAGGGTTCTTTGCTGACAGATGCGGTGTGCAGACATTGGAAACACTGGCCTTTATCCGATGCTATCAGGACTGTACCGACAAGTTTTACCAGGAGGAGATGCAGTATACCCAGTCCCAGGGAGCTATGACAGACCTTTCCCCCATCTATGACGCATTGCTCCAAAGCCCCTGGCGCAGTGAGATTGACGCCAGATTCGGCCGACAGTTTCTGCGTAAGATTGAGAAGGAACGCTCCTTGATCCAAGGCGGCCTGGAGCTGATGAGCCGGGAACAGGAGCTGATCGCCCAATATCAGAGTATGGTTTCCGCCATGAAGTTTTCCTATGAAGGGCAGGAAATATCTGCTGCAGAGCTGTCAAAGTACAGTGAGAGCAGGGAGCCCGCTGTTAGGATACAGGCCAGAGAAGCGGATCGAAAGGCCTATGCAGGCAAAAGCAAAGAATTTTTAAAAATATTGCAGGAGCTGATAGAAATACGCGGGCAGATTGCCGGGGCAAACGGCTATGGGAATTACCTGGAATATGCCAACATACAAAAGGGCCGGTATTCTTATGGAGAAGAAGAGCTGGCACAGCTGTGCCAGCTTGTGCGCAGGGAGCTGGTTCCGCTGAAACAGCAGATGTACGAGCGGTTTCGGAGCCGTCTCGGTCTCACTGCATACACTGCTAACGACAGAGGCATTTATTTTGAAGACGGGAATCCTGTGCCGCTGGTTTCTTGCGTGATTTGCAAAAAACGTCATATTTCCTTATAAAATGCATGGCTTTTCTTAAGAAGCCAGGGCCTGTAATACCCTGCAGCATCTGACAGGGGGAAAACTTCATCCTTCAGTGTGATTCCAAGCTCCTCCTTCATGTAGCGCTTCCGCTCACACATCCGCTGCCACACCCTGGGGTATTCCCGCGCAAGCTCCTGCTGAAGCGTCCTGTCAGCCAGCACGATTCCATCCTCAGCGTTTGCTCCTCCGTAACCAACGCGCTTGGGGAGAATATCCATCTGCAGCATCATGCCACTTTTAAGAGGAATGCCGGAATCCTTGAAAACAGGGGAAGCCAGCCATTCCTCAGAGGAGGTCAGATGTCCGGGATTCAGGCTCCAGCCATATTCTGCTCTGGGAATCACATGCTCAATGGTCTCATAAAGTGCTCCTCCCGTCATTCCGATGCATATTGTTTCATACCAATTGACAGCTGCCGCAAAATAAGGAATTGCCAGCTTTTCCATGTAATCTGCCGCCTTCTCCGGCAGATCCTCCCTTCTGGCGGCGACATATCCGGCCCTGGAGGTCAGGCCGCCGCGAAGGCCCATGGTTAAGGAAAAGGGATCTCCCAGACAGATTTCCTTCCTGCGGGGGGCTACCTCTGCATTGGTAAACCGTTCCCCGGTGGCGCAGATCGTCTGTACATTGTTGGGCTGTCCATATGCCCCCAGAAAATCAGCAACCGCAAGCTCTGTTTTTCCCACAGCAATTTCATCCATGGCCCGAAGCACACAATCAGAAGCCAGGGAGGCCCCATATTCAAAATGGGCAATTTCATTGGCAGTATTGGTTACCCGGACTCCGGTATCCGGGTGAAGGAATAACTCGCCTGCATTGCGGGCTGCTTTGGATCCTGTAATTTCCTGGATACAATCCACAAGAAAGGAAGGAATTTCATATAATTGCCGATTGCAGTCGTGTGTAGAGGTAAAAAGCTTCCATCCAACAATGCCGGTAATTATGCCAGGAGACAGATTGGCCTGGGCGAACAGCTCCTTTAAGGAATATGCTGTCTCCATCGGCTGATTGGGCAGGGAGAAATGGGGAACATGGATCACCGTATTGGGAAGACGGCAGTAGGATCCCATCCGCAGGGATTCGTTTCCCAACAGCAGAAATGCTGTTCCATCCTGGTGCAGCACTAAAACAGCTTCCTCGAACCGGGGCTCAAAGCCAGTAAGGTATCCAAAATTCCCGCCATGCTCCCGGTCAGCATAGATGCAGAGCACCTCCAATCCCTGGTGCTTCATTGCTGTGAGCACCTTCTCTTTCCACAGTTCCATGGTTTCATCCGTAAGGCTGACCGGCTCCATGGGCCAATGCTGTCTGGGCGGCCGGACCGGTCCATAGCAAATCTCCTTAAATGCTTTTTTCAATAGTTTTCCCTCCGTCTATGTCAAATGGAACCTCTGCCAAAGGATAAAAATCCCTCCGTCCTTTGGAATACGGGATCAGCTGCGGCTTCAAGGGAGCGTTTCCTGGTGAGAAGGCAAGAATGGCACCATTGGCAATCTCTGCAAGCTGCGCATACAGGTATCCCAGCTTGATACAAATGACATGATATGCCTCCGGCAAAGCTTCCACATCTCGAAAATGCCGAATCTCTGTGTAAGCAAAGCGCAGCTCATTCAGAAGTATGTCCACCTTCCCCTGCCGCACCATGGCGTAATTCATCTCCGGACCGGATTGGCTTGCCGGAATCCGGCCCCTGCGGATCAATGTAAAGGTCCCCTCGATTCTCCTGCTGGTACGGTCCAGGCTTTTGCCTATCCCAAGGGAAAGCGTTTCTCCCGGCTCTGCCTCCATACAGCGGGCCACTGCCGCCGGATCGGCAATGCCTGTCACCAGGACCCTGCGGTCAGCATATGCAGGATGTTCCTTCACATAGGCAAGGATTGCCCCAGCCATATAGGCATTGTCCCCAGCAGCTCCGGCAGTCACATTGTCACCGGAATCTGACAGAAACATTTTGTTTTGCCCCTTGCTTTCCGCAAAGGCCATGTGAAGAGCCTCCGGCACCTCCAGCGCAGGCACAGAAAATCCAAAGTCCCTGCGGCAGGACCAGATATACGCAGCGGTCTGTTTCAGCTGCTCCTCCAGCTCAGGAGAAAATGAAAAAGCGCTTACTGCCACACTCATAAAGATTTCCTCTGCATCGGACCAGATAAAGCCGCAGAACCAGGAGGCTTCCAGAACCGGCTCTTCACGGACCAGCTCCGCCACACGGGCAAGGATTTCCCGGGAGGGAGATTCCGCCGTAATCACCATTTCCCCCGGAAGGGTCATGGGGAGCTGCATACACCGCACCTTTGGGTACCTGCCTGCCTTCATACATCCAATCAGCGCACGTATGGCACGCTCCTTGGTGGCCGCCTCATCCACATGGGGAGCCGTCTTGTAGGCCGTAACGTAATTAAGCTCCGCTGCCAGCGCAGGAAACATATTTCCATGAAAATCAAAGGATGCAAAAATGGGGATTTGCCCACCGTAGCGCTGCCGCAGCTTCTTGACAAAATACAGCTCCCCGCTTCCCAAGCCCCGGATGTACATTGCGCCGTGCAGGGACAGATAGATGGCATCCGGCGCCGGGCTGCCCTCCAGGGACAGGAAGAAATCCCCAATGAAGAAATCAAATTCTTCCTGTTCCAGGGGCGCGGAGGGTATGGCCGCAGCAAATACGGCAGGGATTACGTCAATCCCGGCCTCCTGAAACAAATGGCATTGGGGCAGGCAGTCAAATAGCTCCTGGCCGCGATATTGCTTGAAATCCTTATATTCTGTTTTTACACCGGAAAAGGTATTGGCCTCCTGGTGGATGCCGCCAACCAACACATTCAAATCTGCTCCTCCTGTTTCTTGCACAATTCCCGCACCAGCTCTCCCAGCATATGGAATTTGTCAAGCTCCACATAGGGCGGGCAGCTGTCGCTGTTGGCCAGCACATAGGCCGTCCCCTGCATCTTCCCTATGAGCTTTTCTGCATATGCCTTCAAATCCGTTACATGCAGCTCCTTAAAATTGACTGCCTCAATGCCGCCGATGAGTGCAATGCGGTCCGGCAGCGCCTCCCTGGCCTCCCAAATCTCAATATTTCCGGTGGGAGGCGGGGAGATGGATTCAATGGCATCAATCCCCGTCTGTGCCAGTATGGGCATCAGCTGCTTCAAATGGCCGCAGGCATGCTGGATATAGAGCTTCCCCTTTTTATGAAGAAAATCGCACCAATCGTTAATTTCCGGAGCAATATATTTCTCGTACAGAGCGGGGGAAATGTTGGTGGTGGAGCTGTCCTCCCAGGTCAGGAAGCATTCCGCCTTGGAGGAGGCACAGATTTCTGCTGCTTTCAGATTCAGCTTCCGCATGGCTGCCAGAGCCTCCTCTACGGCCTCTGGGTAATCGTACACCGCGTAGGAGATTCCCTCCGTTCCCACCCAGTATTCCACCATGGCCTGGAAGGCAGACTTCAGATCCGGCACCAGGATAGGCACCATCAGCCCTTCCTCCCCCAGATCTGACGCCTCCTGGTCAAACCGTTGGTAATTGGGGGTCAGTATGGTATGCTCCTTTAGGTATGCCAGAATTTTAAAATCCGCCTCCTCCTTCACACCATGCTCTCTTAAAAACCAGGTGTTCCCGCTTTTGGAATAGTTGTATCCGAATACCAGGCTGCCCAGAGGGGTCTCATAGACTACCTTCCGGTGTTCTCCAATGGTCTCCTCCCATACCCGGCAGCTGTTGTCGTAGGAGGTATCAAACAGCATCATGTTATCCCAGCTTCTGCTTCCCGGCTGATATGCAAAATGTCCCCGGATCAGGGGATCAGCGCCAATGGATTTTAAGAATTCCACTTCCCCCATGGCAACAACCGCCTCTTCGCTGTGCTCCCACCAATAGGCCAGATTGGGGGACCAGGAAAAGCGGTCGATTTCTCGTCCCTGAATACTTGCCAGAAGCCGTTCCTTTGGTGTCATATGTATCATCATCCCTTCCGAAATATGTTTGTGCTTCCACTATACAAAGTCCACCCGTTTTGGTAAACAACAAATAATCCCGTTTTATAACACTTTTTCCGGAACATTTTTTTCCACTGTTTTTTTTCTTATTTTACATGTTATAATGATTTCATTCACAAGGATCAAAAGGGGAGGGGTCGCATATGTATCAGATTCTGATTGCAGATGACGAAAAACAGGAACGCCAGGTGATACGGTTTTTATTGGATAAATATCAGTTTCCGGTGCAGATTACCGAGGCCTCCAATGGCAGTGAGGCTTTGAAGCTGTTAGAAAAAAAGGCGTATGATATTCTGCTTACGGATATCAAAATGCCCTTTGTTGACGGGCTTGTTCTGGCCGAGAATGTGAGGGAACGCTTTCCGGACATGCTCATCATCTTTTTCAGCGGTTATGATGACTTTGACTATGTCAAGCAGGCCTTGTCCCTCCATGTGGTTAATTACATTCTGAAGCCCATCAATCCGGAGGAATTCGCCAGGACGATCTCTTCGGTACTGGCACAGCTCAAGGAGCGGGAGGAGCAGCGCACCAGGCAGAAGATCACCCAGGATTTTGCCCAAAATCATGTGCTGTACCAAATTATCAACCGAAGCTGTATTGATTCCTTGAGACAGCAATATCCCCATCTGGATTTCCGATTTGTATATAATTACCATCGGCTCGCCTTAATACAGATGGAAAAGGACTTTTTCGGAAGCAGCCATTCCGAGGAGGACACGGGCTTCTTTCCCCTTAACTTAAAGCCGCTGATTCCCCAAGATTGTGATTTTATCAACCTGAACCCAGCCCAGAACCTCCTTCTGTTTTTTGGCGCAAAGCATCACAGGGACTGGTATGCAAAGCAGACAGAGTCCCTGATCCGGCAGCTTCAAAAGCTCTGCGGCATGGACTGCTGCGCTGCTATCAGCGAGCCCTTTTCGAGGCCAGAGGAAATCCCGGATGCCTACGAGGAGGCCGAGCGCTCCCTAGCAGACCGCCTGTTCTTCCGGAAATCCCCAATGGCGGACATGACGGCTCTAAAAGGGGAGGCTCCCTCCTCCCTGGAGGACGACACGCTGCTAAAAGGGATCGAAAAGGACATTCAGCTGAAGGATGCCTGTCATCTGCGGCAGCATATCACCATGCTTTTTGAAAAATATGAAACTTCTGCTTCCTATTCCCGGATCTATATCCGCTTTCTCTGTACCAGCCTTTTGAAGCTGCTGCTGGGCGGCCTTGAGGGAGAGTTGCTGTTCTCCTTTGACCAGCTGGCGGAACGCATTTACAGCTTCCAGCAGCTTTCGGAAATTGCGGATACGATCTGGGAGGTTGCAGAGGCAGTGATGGCATCTATGGAGCAGGGGCAGCAATCCTCCAAGCATGCCATTCATCTGGTCAAGCAGTATATATACCGCCATTTCAACGAGGATCTTTGCCTGGACCTTCTGGCAGAGCAGGTCTATCTGTCTCCCCGTTATCTGAGTACCATGTTTATCCAGGAGACAGGCTGCGGGATCAACAAATTTATCAAATCTGTCCGCATGGACAGGGCATGTGACCTGCTGCTTCATACCAACATGAAAATCACCGATATCTGCCGCCAGGTGGGGTATTCCAATGTCTCCTATTTCTGTAAAAGCTTCCTGGAGGACTATGGCGCCACCCCGGAAAAATTCCGGCAGAGGAGGGAAGCCGAAGACGCCGGGACAGGAGGAGCGGCCCTATGAAAAAAATATTCCGGAATCTTGCCTTTCGGAAAAAAGTCTTTATCTTATGCCTGATGGTGAGCCTGATTCCGGTTATCATCCTGGGCACCTATTCCTACCGCCAGCTGAAGGAGCTGCTGATTACCCGGGAAAAAACCGCCCTTCAGGAGACGCTGATCCAGGAGAACAATGCTCTGACCTACAAGCTGGATGCCTGTATCAATGCCATGAACCATGTGCTCTGGGACGAGAGCTTCCGGAATGCCATGCAGACCCATTATGACAACAACTTTGAAATGTATCTGGCTTACCGTGATGTGATTGACCCGCTGCTTCAGACGGTCCGCCTGCTGAACCGGGACTTTAACCGCCTGATCCTCTTCACGGACAATCCCATCTATCCCCACGGATTTGTGCTAAAACCCCTGGAGGAGCTTGCGGAATATACCTGGTATGAACGGGCGCTGACAGAGCGCAAGCCCTTTTTTGTTGCCTCGCCCAAGGAGAGAACCCTGTTTTTGGTAAGCCAGCTCTATATCCCGAACTGCGATTATACCACCATTCTTCTCTGCGACATGAATTATGAGTCCATCTTTCATTCCATGGATTCCCTGTTCGAGCAATCCTATGGGCTTCTGCTCTATACCGGGGAGCAGGAGGTTGTATACGAATATCACATATTTGAGGAATCCTCCAATGCATATGTATTAACCCTGGATCAGCTGCTGGAGCAAAAGGATAAGCCGGCCTTTCTCAATACCTATGTGGTGGAGAGCGCCCACAATGAGTCCGGCGGCTGGGATATCCTTTTGTACCGTCCCCTGGATACGATCCTTGTCGCCACAAAGGAGCTGACGACCATTGTTCTCACCATGATTTTTTGCTGTGTTCTCTGTGTTATTTTCCTTGGAAACCTCCTGTCCCGGATTATTGTTCGGCCATTGGAAATGCTGATTCAGAACATGAACCATATCGAAAAGGGGGATATCGCGGTCTCCTTTACCTATGATTCCAATGACGAGATGGGACAGCTGATCCGCACCTTTGGGGATATGGTCGCCAGGCTCCATCATCTGGTGGATGAGGTGCTGACCGGCAAAATCAAGCAGCAGGAGTATGAGATGCAGGCCCTGCAGGCACAGATTAACCCTCATTTTCTCTACAACAGCCTGTCCCTGATCAATGGGAAGGCCATTCTGGCTGACCAGCCGGAGATCAGCCGCATGTCCCAGCTTCTGTCCACCTTTTACCGCACCACCTTAAACAAGGGCAGGAACATGACCACCGTAAGGGATGAGCTGGCCAATGTCCGCTCTTATATAGAGATACAGCTGCTGATGCACTCGGATTCCTTCCGGGTGGTCTATGAGATTGACGAATCGGCCCTCTCCTGCCAGATGATTCATCTGCTGCTGCAGCCTCTGGTGGAAAATGCCATTATGCATGGGATTGACCATATTGCGACCGGCCAGCCAGGCCTTCTCTCCATTACCTGCCGCGCGGATGAAGAGCTGCTTCAGTTTCACATCAGGGACAATGGCCCAGGCATTCCTCAGGAGAAGCTTCCCTCTATCCTTACCTCAGCCTCCAGCGGGTATGGGATCCAGAATGTGCACCAGCGCATTCAGCTGTTTTACGGCAATGCATATGGCCTTGCCTATGACAGCGCCCCCGGGCAGGGGACCGGGGTGTCGCTGACAATTCCGAGAAAGGCAGAACCGGAGACTATTCCTTTACAGACCCCATGACGATGCCGGTAATTAAGTATTTTTGCAGAAGGGGATAGATGAGCAGAAGCGGAATCACCGCCACAACAATTTTTGCTGCGTTCAGATTCTGGTTGGACACCTCCGCTGCATTTGCCAGTGCATTGGCGCTTCCGCCGGCCTTAATCAGCTCCTCCAGATTTACGCTCAGGGACTGGATGTAGGTCATTACGGGATAGTTTTTGATCTTGGTCATATAGATCAGCCCGCTGTAGAAGTCATTCCAGTTTCCCACAATACTAAACAATGCCACTGTGGCAATGGAGGGCTTTGCGCAGGGGATGAATACCCGGGTCAGTACCTGGAAGGGAGTGGCTCCGTCAATGATGGCAGCCTCCTCCAGGGATTTTGGGATCCCTATGAAGAAGTTCATCACCATAATTACGCTGAAAACAGGCACGGCGCCTGGCAGAATCAAGGCCCAGATACTGTTTAACAGGCCCAGCTCCTTTACCACCAGATAGGTGGGAATCATACCGCCGTTAAACAGCATGGCAAAGATCAGAAGATACATATAAATATTCCTTGCCCGAAATTCCCGCCTGCTCTTGGATAAGGGATAGGCCATCAAAAGGATCAGCAGCAGATTAAGGGCAAGTGCAATGATTACCCTGGCCACAGAGATGCCGAAGGATCTCCAGAACTGGGAATCGCCGATGATCTTCTCATACGCGCCCAGGGTAAACTGCACCGGCCGCATGCCCACCCGGTTTCCGGCCACTGCCGCACTGCTGCTGAAGGATATGCATACGATATTCCACAGAGGCACCAGGCACACAAAGGCCAGCAGTAGAATCACAAAGTAGATGATAAAGCAACGTATTTTTGATGCTGCACTTTTATTTTCAATCATCTGTGCCACCTCCTAGAATATCTTACGGTCTGCGAATTTCCGGGCCAGCCCGTTGGAGCCTAACATCAGCGCCATTCCGATGATGGATTTTAACAGCCCTACTGCTGTTCCGAAGCTATATTGGCGGCTGATTAATCCCATCCGGTATACATAGGTGTCCAGAATGTCCCCTGTTTCGTATACCATGGGGGAATACAGGTTGTACACCTGGTCAAAGCCTGCGCTTAAGATACTGCTTAAATTCATGGCTGCCATAAGCAGGATGATGGGCATCATTCCAGGCAGCGTGATGTGCCACACACGTTTCCGCCAGCTGGCGCCGTCGATGGCTGCCGCCTCATGGAGGCCTGGGTCAATGGCCGTGATGGCTGCCAGGTACACAATGGAATTGTATCCGAATTCCTTCCATACGTCCGTACCGATAAGCAGGGGCTGAAACAGCCTGTTGCTTCCCAGGAAATTTAATTTTTCAAAGCCCAGGCCTGCCAGGAGCTGGTTTACGCTTCCGTCCAGATTGAAGAAATTCACCACCACAGAGGCCAGGACCACCCAGGACAGGAAATGGGGCAAATATACAATGGTCTGTACGCTTTTTTTCAGCAGCCTGTTCTTGATTTCATTCAGCAATATGGCAAACAGGATAGCCATGGCTGTGCCGATGATAATTTTTCCCAGGGCAATCACCACAGTATTGCGCACCAGCAGCCGAATGTCCGGCAAAGCAATCATATATTTAAAATGTTTCCATCCGGCCCAGTGAGAGCCGAGGATTCCTTTTGCCGGAACAAAATCCTGAAAGGCCATTACCAGGCCAAACATGGGTATGTAAGAGAAGATCAGCAGAAAGATCATGCCCGGCAGCATCATGGCATGGTAGGATAATTCGGACTGCCGTCGTTTTGATTTGAGCATATTTCTTTTTTTCATGTGCAGGGCTCCTTTCGTTATGGAAAAAGGGGGCTCCTGAAAGCCCCCTTTGCCGGTATGATTATTGTGCTTTTTCCGCCAGCTCCTCACAGATGGCTGCTCCGCCCTGGGCGTTCCATTGCTCTACAAAGCTGTCAAAATGATCGATTGGCTCTTCTCCGATAATCATCTTGATAAAGGTTTCCGCCTCCAGCTTGTCCAGATTGGCGCCGCTGCTCTTCATGGTCTCTGTGGTTCCAAGATAAAGCGGCGATACCCATGCAAAGCTTCCGTTGTCCGTCAGATTCTGTATCAGCTGGATGCCCTTTGTGCGGGAGTGATATCTGGACCAGTCAATGACATCCGTGGTGTTGGGGTCTTCGTTGTAGCGCTGGATGTGGCCTACCATATTCTTTGCCTCCAATGTAGGCATTTCCTCCAGGTCAGCCTCTCCATTGACACATTTCATAATAGCGCTGTAATCATTCAAAAGGGAGACATTGCTGTTAATCTCTACGGGCAGCGGCCGTACAGAACCGTCCACGCCAAGCTGCTCATACTTGTATACCTCCGGCGCGTCCTGCTCCAGGGTCTTAGAGGTTACACGCTCATCATGGAACAGGTTAATCATTTTCACTGCAAGCTCGGGATGTTCGTAGCCCTTTCTTACTACTACATAATTCCCGGCAGGGTCACCGTGGAATACGTTTACCTTGCCATTGCCGTCCTCCAGGGCAAAGGAGGTGAAGGAAGCCTTGGGATCCATTGCCTTTATATTGCTCAGCAGCCAGTCCGGAATATGCCATACGCCGAAAATGATACCGGTCTGCCCGTTGGTCATAAGTGCTGTAATATCGTCCCAGGTTCTGGTTCCAAACTGGGGATCCAGGATGCCTTCTGTAAATAATTTGTTCATATAGGCCAGTGCTTCCTTCATCTGCGGTGTGGTGGAGCCATTGTACACCGTGCCGTCCTCCTTTTGGAACCATTTCTTCTGGAACGCTCCGAAGGAACATGAGATTGCCTGCATTTCCAGATTGTCGCCTGCGTTCATATCATAGGTAAAGGCAATGCCTACCGGATTTCCGTTTCCGCCCGGATCCTTGGCCAGAAATTCTTTGGCTGTCATCTCAAGCTCTTCCCTGGTAATACAGGAATTTCCATCTGTGTCAAGCTGGATGTTCAGCTGATCCAGCCAGTCCTGGCGGATCCAGACCTGGCTTGGGGCCGAATCCGGACTTGTGGTGGGAAGGGCCATCAGCCTGCCGTCAAAGGTAGCGCTCCCGAGGCATCTGCCCTCATAGGAGTCATAAATATCCTTGATATAGTCTGTGGCGTAGTTCTCATAGCTTGTTGTCAAATCCGCAAGCATATCGTTTTCCACCAGCTCCTCCAAGGTGGCGCGGTCTACTGTCATCATATCCGGCAATTCCTCAGAGCTGATGGCAAGGGCCACCTGACGCTCATAATCCTCGCCGTCCGTCGACTCAAAGGCATTGGTCAATGCTACGTTGAACCGGTCCTCCACCCAGCTCATGTAGGCGTTTTCTTCATAGCTGTCGCCCTCCGGCAGCTTGGGATTCTGCTGCGTCCGGCGTCCCAGGGTACAGGTCACGGTCTCCTCGTAAGCGCCAAAGGGGTCTGCATTGTCCTGCGCCCCTTCCAGGGCACCAGGATTGTCCTGCTGTCCCTGCGGATTGCTGTCCGGTGTCTTATCCCCATCCTTCCCGCAGGCTGCGGCAGACAAAGCCATTGTCAAAGCCAGTGCCAAAGCCATTGCGGATTTCCATAATTTTTTGTTCCACATCCTTTTTCCCTCCAATTCTACCTTCGTTTTCAGCGATTGTCTTGAAACGTCCCATTTGTCGGGCAGCTCTTATTACTATGCTATTACTATAACCAGAATCGGAAAAAGGGTAAATAAAAAAAATTACCGTTTTATGACACTTTTTCCGGAACCGTGAGGTTTACTGCATAAATCAAATGTTTGCATTGACTAACCGCCTTGCCATACGGTATAGTAACAGAAGAGAACTGAGGGAGTAATTCGCGCAGCGGCGTGATTTGTCAACAATCCTGGTCAGGCGCAAGCCGTAAAGACCTGGCAAATCGTAAAGAATGAGACTCATGTATGCATTTTGCATACATGAGTTTTTTGTTTATGATATCGGAAATTCCTCCGGATTTCCGATATCATAAAAAGCCCTCCGGGCAGGATTCTTTTTTATTACAAATATTCTTTGGTTTGCAGTTCATGATGCTGCGGGAACAGGAGGACGATAGAAGAGGAGGCGCTTATGGGATATCTGGAGCTATTTTTGATTGGCATCGGCCTGTCTATGGATGCCTTTGCCGTATCCATCTGCAAGGGCCTGAAGATGAAACGGGTCCACAGAGGCCGCTGTCTGGTAATTGCACTGTTTTTCGGAGGCTTCCAGGCATTGATGCCCCTGGCGGGGTGGCTTTTGGGGAAGCAGTTTGAGCAGTATATCACTGCCATAGACCACTGGATTGCCTTTGTGCTGCTGGCATTTCTGGGCGGGAAGATGGTGGTGGAGGCCCTGAAGAAGGAAGGGGAGGAGGAATCCTGCCAGGAGGAGCGGCTGGATCTTCGGGAGCTGTTCCTGCTGGCTGTGGCTACCAGCATTGACGCCCTGGCTGTGGGGATCACCTTTGCATTCCTGCAGGTGTCCATTTTGCCGGCTGTCGCCATCATTGGATGTACTACCTTCGTATTGTCCATTGGGGCGGTTTATATTGGAAACATATTTGGGGCAAAATATAAGAACAAGGCAGAGCTTTTCGGCGGCATGATTCTGGTGCTGCTGGGTTTGAAAATATTGTTGGAGCACTTGGGCATACTGCCCTTTTAACCAAGATATAAAATTTCAGGAGGGAAAGAAAATGGAGATGCTGTTGGATGTAGTTGTGTTGATTGTAGGTTTTGTTCTGTTGATTAAGGGGGCCGACTGGTTTGTGGATGGCAGCGCCAGCGTGGCAAAGAGGCTTCGGGTGCCCACCCTGATCATTGGAATGACCATTGTGGCCATGGGAACCAGTGCGCCGGAATGTGCGGTCAGTATTGCCGCTTCCCTGAAGGGGAACAATTCCATGGCCATCAGCAATGTGATTGGCTCAAATATTTTTAATCTGCTGGTGGTGTGCGGCGTCTGTGCCCTGTTTAAGACACTGCCCATCAAGAAATCTACCCTGAAGATGGAATTCCCCCTGTCTATTCTGGCAGGGATCCTGCTGGTGGTGCTGGGATACCTTGGAATGATCATTGGGCATATGGACGGCGCCATTCTGCTGGCGGTTTTCGCGGCCTTTCTGGTGTGGATGGTGCTTTCCGCCAAGAAGGCACGGGATGCGGCAGAGGAGGAGGAGATTAAGACCATGCCGGTCTGGAAATGTGCGGTATGCATTGTGGTGGGAATTGCGGCTATTGTGATTGGCGGTGATTTTGTGGTCGATTCCGCATCCGGCATTGCAGCGGCCTTTGGCTTAAGCCAGACCCTGATCGGGCTGACGATTGTGGCCTTCGGAACCTCCCTGCCGGAGCTTGTCACCTCCATTGTGGCCGCCAGGAAGGGCGAGGTGGATATGGCCCTGGGAAATGTGATCGGTTCTAATATTTTCAACGTATTGTTTGTGCTTGGCATTGCAGCGGCGGTCAGCCCCATCGCTGTGCTGACCGAGAATATCATTGACGGGATTCTTCTGGCTGCAGTGAGCGTCATCACCCTGCTGTTTGCCGTGAAGAGCCAGAATATCAACCGGAAAGAGGGAGCTGCCATGCTGGTGATGTATGTGGCATACATTGTATATGCGTGTGTGAGATAAGTTCCGGTTGAAAACCTGTGAAAAATGGCATATAATAGAAACAATTATTTTAAAAGCTATTTAAAGCTATTTAAATTTATTTAAATCTTTTTAAATTTATTTTGGACAGAAGGGAGAAACAGATGGATTTCTTTTCAAAGCTGGGGGAAACGTTATCAGAGGCCGGGCGCGACGTGTCACAGAAGGCCAAGGATCTGACCGAGAGCACAAAGATGAACATTGACATTCATTCCAAGGAGGAGTATATCAACCGACAGTATGCCTCCATGGGCAAAAAATACTTTGAGCTGCATGAGATGGACGACGAACCGTTGTTTGAGGAGATTGAGCTGATTCGGGAGGCAAAGGCGGAGATTGAGCGAATGCGGGAGCAGCTGGCAGAAAAGAAGGGCATGAAGAGATGCCTGTCCTGTCAGGCGATCATACCCCAGGATGCCCAGTTCTGCCCAAGCTGCGGAACAAAATGCGAGACACCCTTTGAGGAAGAATAGAATAGACAATTAGGAGGAATTTTTATGTGTAAGAGCTGTAAGGGCAAATATTATATGACGACTGCCATTGCCTACACGTCCGGGAAGCCCCATATCGGCAATACCTATGAGATCGTGCTGGCTGACAGTATTGCAAGATATAAGCGTCTGGAGGGCTATGACGTATTTTTCCAGACAGGGACAGATGAGCATGGGCAGAAGATTGAGGAGAAGGCCAATGGAGCCGGTGTCAGCCCCAAGGAGTATGTGGACGGAGTAGCCGGCCAGGTGAAGGCGATCTGGGATCTGATGAATACGTCCTATGATAAGTTCATCCGAACCACGGATGCAGATCATGAGAGGCAGGTACAGAAGATTTTTAAGAGGCTGTATCAGCAGGGCGATATCTATAAGGGACATTATGAGGGGCTGTATTGTACGCCCTGCGAGTCCTTTTTTACGGAATCCCAGCTGGCGGACGGCAAATGCCCGGACTGCGGCGGCGAGGTGACGCCGGCCAAGGAGGAGGCATATTTTTTCAAGATGAGCAAATATGCAGACCGGCTGATTGACTATATCAACAGCCACCCTGAGTTTATCCAGCCGGTGTCCCGGAAAAATGAGATGATGAACAATTTCCTGCTGCCGGGCCTCACGGATCTGTGTGTGTCCAGAACCTCCTTCCGCTGGGGGATCCCCGTGGATTTTGATCCAAAGCATGTGGTCTATGTGTGGCTGGATGCCCTGACCAACTATATTACGGGGATTGGCTATGACTGCGACGGCAATTCCACAGAGCAGTTTGCCAGGGACTGGCCGGCGGATCTTCACCTGATCGGCAAGGATATTATCCGGTTCCATACCATTTACTGGCCCATTTTCCTGATGGCGCTGGATCTGCCGCTGCCCAAGCAGATTTTCGGCCATCCCTGGCTGCTGCAGGGGGAGGGGAAGATGAGCAAGTCCAAGGGTAATGTGCTGTATGCCGACGAGCTGGTGGATTTCTTTGGGGTAGACGCAGTGCGCTACTTTGTGCTCCATGAGATGCCCTATGACAATGATGGGACAATTTCCTGGGAGCTTTTGGTGGAGCGTCTCAATTCAGATCTGGCCAATACCCTGGGGAACCTGGTGAACCGTACCATTTCCATGAGCAATAAGTATTTTGGCGGAGAGGTGAAGCGTACCGGTGTCATTGGAGAGGCGGACGCGGATCTGAAGCAGGTGGTGACCGGGACTGTGGAGAAGGTGGCTGCCAAGATGGAGCAGCTGCGGGTTGCGGATGCCATGACAGAGATCTTTAACCTGTTCAAGCGCTGCAATAAGTATATTGACGAGACCATGCCCTGGGCTTTGGCCAAGGATGAGAGCCAGAGGGACCGCCTGGCTGAGGTGCTGTATAACCTGGTGGAGAGCATCAGCATTGGCACCACGCTGCTGTCCCCCTTTATGCCGGAGACTGCAGAGAAGATCTTTGCACAGATTCATGGCAGGAGCCGCAGCTTTGAGGAGCTTGGAAGCTTTGGCCTGTATGAAAGCGGCACACATGTGACAGAGAAGCCTGAGATACTCTTTGCCCGCCTTGATATGGAGGAGGTTCTTGCAAAGGCAGCGGAGCTTCATCCTCTGGCAGAGGAAGAGGCAGCGCCATTGGAACCGGGGATTGATATCGAGCCCAAGGATGAGATCACCTATGATGATTTTACCAGGCTGCAGTTCCAGGTAGGGGAGATCATTGCCTGTGAGGAGGTGCCCAAGTCCAAGAAGCTGCTCTGCTCCCAGGTGCGGATCGGAAGCCAGACCAAGCAGATTGTATCCGGGATCAAAGCCCATTACAGCGCCCAGGAGATGGTTGGGAAGAAGGTAATGGTTCTGGTGAACCTGAAGCCTGCCAAGCTGGCCGGCGTCCTCTCCGAGGGGATGCTGCTGTGCGCGGAGGACGATCAGGGAGCACTCTCTCTGCTGGTGCCGGAGCGGAAGATGCCCTCCGGAGCAGAGATCAGCTGAGGAAGGAGAGCTGCTTTTGAGCAGAGATCAGCTGTGGAAGGAGAGCTGCCCTTGAGCAGTGAATTGTGAGAAAAGAGAGGGAATGCTATGATATTTGATAGTCATGCCCATTATGACGACAAGCAGTTCGAGAGAGACCGGCTCGAGCTGCTTCTCTCTATGGAGGAGCATCATATTGGACGGATTGTAAATGTGGGAGCCAGCTTGGAGAGCTCCCGGGCTGCTCTGGCTCTGGCAGGGCAGTATGATTTCATCTATGCTGCCATTGGCGTCCATCCCAGCGACATTTCCTGCCTGGAGGAGACGGAGCAGAAGCCCTATGAGGATGGCAGCGGCTTTCAGGGAACAGGGCTGGAGTGGCTGAAGGGCTGCAGCAAGGATCCCAAGGTGGCAGCCGTCGGTGAGATTGGCCTGGATTACTACTGGGAGAAGGAGCCTGCCAATCAGGAGCTTCAGAAGAAGTGGTTTGTCCGCCAGCTGCAGCTGGCCAGAGAATGCAGCCTTCCGGTGATCATCCATTCCAGGGATGCGGCGGCAGATACCATGGAGCTTATGAAGGAACATGGAGCAGGCATACCCGGGGTGATTCACTGCTATTCCTATGCAAAGGAGATGGCCCTGGAATATGTAAACATGGGGTATTATATCGGTGTAGGCGGTGTGGTAACCTTCAAAAATGCCAGGAAGCTGATTGAGACTGTGGAGGCCATTCCCTTAGAGCGGATTGTGATAGAGACAGACTGCCCCTACTTGGCGCCGGAGCCATACCGCGGCAAACGCAATTCCTCCCTTTACCTTCCCTATGTGGTGGAGCGGATTGCAGAGCTGAAGGGGGTAACGGTTCGTCAGGTGGAGGAAGCCACTTGGGAAAATGCCTGTAAATTATATCGGCTGTGATAGAACAGCCTGCCGGGAAAAGAGCCGGTAAATGCCTTTATGGGTTTAAGAAAGGAAAGAATTCTATGGCAACTTTGGGAAATCCACAAAATACCATTGCTGTATTGCAGAAGTACGGATTTCAGTTTCAAAAAAAATACGGACAGAATTTTCTGATTGACACCCATGTGCTGGATAAGATTATCGCGGCGGCAGGGATCACCAGGGAGGATTATGTGCTGGAGATCGGGCCGGGAATCGGCACGATGACCCAGTATCTCTGCGAGCACGCCCGGATGGTGACGGCAGTGGAGATTGATAAAAACCTGATTCCCATTCTCCAGGATACCCTGCGGGAATATGACAATGTAGAGATTCTACAGGAGGATATCCTCAAGGTGGACATTCCTGCTCTGGCACAGGAGAAAAACGGGGGAAGGCCCATAAAGGTCGTGGCCAATCTGCCCTACTATATTACTACCCCCATTATTATGGGGCTGTTTGAAAGCCATGTGCCTCTTGCCAGCATTACGGTGATGGTGCAGAAGGAGGTGGCAGACCGAATGCAGGTGGGGCCGGGAACCAAGGATTACGGGGCCCTGTCCCTGGCTGTGCAGTATTATGCCAGGCCGGAGATTGTAGCCAATGTCCCTCCCAACTGCTTCATGCCAAGGCCGAAGGTGGGAAGCGCCGTGATCCGCCTTACCAGGCACGAGCAGCCGCCGGTTCAGGTGGAGGATGAAGGGCTGATGTTCCGGCTGATTCGGGCATCCTTCAATCAGCGGAGGAAAACTCTGGCCAATGGGCTGGCCAACGCGCCGGAGCTTGGCCTGTCCAAGGAGCAGGTTACGGAGGCCATACTGGAGCTTGGGATGGGGGCCGGCATTCGCGGGGAATCCCTTCATCTGGAGCAGTTTGCACAGCTTTCCAATATGATCGGGAAGATGTTTTAGTATCGTAGGGAGAAGGGATGCTATGCTTCATCAGAGAATGGTTTACTTTTTGGAGGCAGCCTGCGCAGGCAGCTTCTCCAAGGCGGCCCGGAATCTCTATATATCGCCCCAGGCCTTGACAAAGCAGATAGACCTGCTGGAGGAGGAGCTGGGGGGCAGCCTCTTTGTCCGCTCCCGGCAGGGAGCAGTCCTGACGCCCCTGGGAAGCTATGCCTGGGAACGGTTCCAGAAGGCGGAGACAGAGCTTCGGGATGCTGTGGATGCTGTCAAAAGCCGGGCGGCAGACAGCAGGCCCCGCCTGCGGCTTGGGATATTCTCGGCCATGCCCCAGGACACCATCGTGACGCCAATCCTATCCTTCCTGATGGCAGTGTATCCCCAATATCAGCTGGAGATCAATCTGCTGGATCTGCATGAGGGGCGTCATCAGATGCTGGATCACAGGCTGGACCTGCTGTTGACCAATGCCCATGAGGAGGAGGCATGGAAGGACTGCAGATGCCTGATCTTCGGAGAATATGACGCTGAGGTCATGGTTTCACTGCGCCATCCCTGGGCCGTCCGAGATGAGATAACGGCGGAGGATATGAGGCAGTACCCCTGCCTGAAAATGAATAAAAACAGCGGACCCTACCTGGTGCCGACAGAGGAGCATTTTTTTGGCAATATTCCCTGCAAAGAGACCATACAGGTGAATAATTTTGATACACTGTGTGCCTTGCTCCACCAGGGAAAGGCCTTCGGCGTATTTCCCAGGGCGTTTTTGGGCATGGAGAGCTCCAGGATCAAGGCCCTACCCTACCCGGGGAGGAAATTCCGGTTCTATTCGGCGCTGGTCTATCGGCCCGGCAATGAGCTGCAGGGATATGAAGGTCTGATCCGGGATCTCTGTGAGGAATTTGAGCTGCAGCTGATGTAAGCTGTTCTATACAACTTCAAGTTGTAACTATGTATGCAAAAACTGTTTTTCTATGTGCGGAAAACGTGATATATTAAGGGCATAAATAAAGCAGTTCTGAAACAGGCCAAATAATAATTACAAGGAGGAGTTCTATATGCAGACAAACAATGAAGCGCTGCTGGCATTGCTGCGGGGAGAAAAGGCGGATTTCATACCAGAGGTATATGGTACCATGAAGGATGTGGTGTTCCCGGGGGAACGGTTTATTGAGCTGGGGCCGAATTTTGACCCCTATGGAACCGGCCCGGATGCCTGGGGCGTCCTGTGGACGAACCAGGGGCCCAACCCGATGATTGATGGAAATATGGTGGCCAAGGACTTCCGGCTGTTCGACGACATGGAGCATTGGAAGGATCATGTAAAGTTCCCGCCCCTGGATTTCATGCCCCTGGCAGACATCTTTGGCGGGATGTGCGCCGGAATGCATGTGGATCCGGAGACAGATGTGGTGAGCTGCCTGCTTCTGTCCGGGCAGTTCGAGCGGCTGAACCAGATGATCGGCATGGAGGATGCCCTCTGCGCATTCTATGAATATCCGGATGAGATGAAGGAATTCCTGGAGGCCATGTGTCAGTATAAGCTGAAATGCATTGACAAGGCCGTAGAGCACCTGCACCCGGATGTGATCCATATGCATGATGATTGGGGAACCAACAGCAATATGTTCTTCTCCCCGGAGATCTGGCGGGAATACATCAAGCCCCTGGAAGCGCGGTATGTGAAGCGCATCCATGAGGCCGGCGCTGTGTATATCCATCACTCCTGTGGATATATCACCCAGATCATTCCGGATCTTGTGGAAATCGGTGTGGATGCCATAGAGCCCATGATGATCCAGAATGATATTGACGGCATCCTGGAACAGTACGGGGATAAGATTACCGTAATGGGCGGCATCAACAATCAGATGATCGATATGCCGGAATCTACGGAAGAACAGATCCGCGGGGAGGTGCGCCGGGCCATGGATGCCTATGGGCATAAGGGGAGATATATCCCCTACTATATCCCCACCCGGGAGGATAAATGGCTCATCTATATGGATGAGGTAAGGAAATACGGCGCAGAGTTCTTCCGGAAATAGCTAGGCATTCCCTGTTCATTGCGCAATGCCGCGCTAAGGCTTAAGCTCCACCGTGTCCTTCCAGAAACGCTTGGGAATATTGCTGCTCTGCAGACTGGGGTTCTTCCTGGCATCAATGGCGATGCTGTGGAAGAATTCCAGCCACAGGGCGCGGTATTCCTTTTCTTTTGCGGAATAACGCTCCATGAAGGCCTGGTCAGCCTCAGGGATATCCGCCAGCAGATAGGAGCTCCCGGCCTTGTGGAAGGCTGCCGTCTTGTGGCTGTCGTCATAAATAATGAAATTCTCCTGGGGCAGCCGGTCGCAGAAATGATCTGCCAAAAGGGGCAGCACATAATTCTTGGGATGGATCTGGGCGAACAGCAGGCCGTTCTCAAGCTCTGCGAACCGCAGAAAACCCAGCAGATGGTGGGATTCATAGTAGGTGCTGCGGCTTAGCTGGAAGACGCGGTTCACGTAAGGCTCACTCAGATAATTCAGCACCCGCGCGCCTTCCTTCCGGGCCAGGCCAAGGGCCACGGTCTTGTATACGGCATTGGCCTTGCTCATCTCCCTGGTCTGGTCCCTGGGGGATTCCCAGGCGCTCATGGCCTCACAGAGGGTACGGAATCCCTCCTGCCCAAACTCCTTCTGCAGGGTACGGCTGACCTTCCCAGCCTTCTGGAAATCCACAGAAACCTCCTCATATTCACAGAACAGCTCATAGGTGCCCAGGCGGTCCGCGGTGGTCAGCTGGATATGGCTGTGGCCGTAGCGGCTCTCATAGGCCCGGTAAATGCCGGAAAGGATTCCGTCAATGCTGTTCTCACAGATCAGGATATGGGTCAAATTCTGCATATGCTATACACCTCCTGCCAGAAAGCAATTTTCAAGCACGCTCTGGAATGTCAAAGGGAATCCCGGTAATCATGCGGGCAGCCACAGGCTCCGAGGGGGCCACCATCCCCAGATCAAAAAGATTCAGCTGCTGATACCCGCTCTCCCGAATCTCCCTGGGGATCTGGGTCTTATCTGCCATCAGGTTCCGGCAGATATAGTCCTCCTCCAGCCGTGTGGGATACATCTGCCTGCCGCTGCAGGTGATGAAATACAGGGCCCTCTTCAGCACAACCCCAATCTTCTTCAAATCTGCAAAATCCAGCCTGCCGCCCCGGCGGGCCTTGACGATCCGTTCAGCGGACTTGTAGCCAATGCCTGGAACACGCAGCAGGGTCTTATAGTCCGCCCGGTTGATCTCCACCGGAAAACGCTCCAGATGGCGCAGGGCCCAGTCACACTTGGGATCCAGGAATATATTGAAATCCGGCCGCTCTTCGCTGAGAAGCTCCGATACCTGGAAATGGTAGTAGCGCAGCAGCCAGTCCGCCTGGTAGAGGCGGTGCTCCCGCAGCAGGGGCGGGCCCCCTGGCAGGGCCGGAAGGTCGGAGCTGCCGGTTACATTCATAAAGGCAGAGTAAAAGACACGCTTCAAATCAAAATTCTGATACAGTCCTTCCGCTACGCTCATAATCTGATAGTCGCTCTCAGGGGTAGCGCCGATAATCATCTGGGTGCTCTGCCCGGCAGGCACGAACCGGGGGCGGGACTGCCAGCTCCCAATCCGGCTGTCCGCCCGGTGGGGGCTAAGACCTGTCTCCTGCCCCATGAGCCAGTGATGCAGCTCCAATTGCTGCCGGCTGCTGGCAGCAATGCCGTTCTGAATCTGCCGCATGGGCTTTAAGATCGTACTGCGGGACTTGCAGGGGGCTAAGGACCGCAGGCTGTCATTGGTAGGCAGCTCCAGGTTGATGCTCATACGGTCTGCCAGGAAGCCGGTCTTCTCCAGCAGCACAGGGTCCGCTCCGGGAATGGCCTTCACATGGATGTAGCCGTGAAACTGATGGACATGCCGCAGCTGATGCAGGGTCCGGTAAATCAGCTCCATGGTGTAGTTGGGGCTCACCAGAATGCCGGAGCTTAAGAACAGGCCCTCAATATAATTCCGCCGGTAGAACTCCATAGTCAGGGTACAGATCTCCTCCGGGGTAAAGGAGGCGCGCTTCACATCGCGGCTGCAGTTGTTCAGGCAGTAGGAGCAGTTGAAGACACACTCGTTGGTAAATAGGATCTTCAGCAGCGAGATACACCGGCCGTCTGCGGAGAAGGTATGGCAGACGCCGGGGGCAACGCAGTTGCCCATGCTTCTGCCGTTGCCGCTCCGGTCCACTCCGCTGGAGGTGCAGGCCACATCATACTTGGCTGCATCGGAAAGAATGTGTAGTTTCTCCATCATGGTCATACTCTGTGTCAGCTGCATGGAAACATCTCCTGGTCAATAATTCTGCGAAAAGGAACATATGTTCTTGCTAAAGACAGTATAACACAGGCATTTCTATTTTGCAATACTCATTTCAAGTTAAAACAGGGTTGTTTCACGAAGTACCCAAAATTATATTTTATCATAACCCTGCTATTGATCCAGTCAAAATCCCGTCTAATGAACGCTCTCACAGTCTTTCGTCCCTATCAGCTGCTCACATTCGGTAAAAAGCGCAAAACCAAAATGCATCTATGTATAGGGTGATTTATTTTTCAATTATTGAAGCCAATCGTATCAAATAAAATTTATATATTTCAAGGAGGCGTGTATGAAAAAGATTTTTGCTGTTATCATCCCTGTTATAATTGAAATTTTGAGCATAATACTTATAGCTTTAAAGGTAAATCGTAAATTATATAAAGGAACGGATGTATTAGCTACCATAGAAGGAAGCATTTTGGCAATAGATGAAAAAAGCATTTTAATCAATGAGACTGGCTATGAAAATGGTGAATGTTACCTTATTGTAGATGAAAATACAGAATATTATATTGGAAATAATAAGTCTAATATTTCCTGTATCGGAGTTGGAAAAACCATTATGGTTTTGAATTCTGGAGGAAAAGAAGAAAATTATCCAGGAACAAGCGGAGGAGGGAGGGCGATGCGGTGGCATCGTTGACCGACGACAACGAAGCAGGTGGAAATTTAGACAAGTGAAACATATGGATCATTGGTGTGGGTCATACCAGCGGACTACCTACTGCAAAATGATTTTGAAGGGTAGCTATTGCATTTGAGTGCAAATCCATAATTTTTACAAAAAGTATGGGATTTTATGCAAGAATTCCAAAAAAATTTCCATTATACTTAATATCAGTTATAAAACAAGTAAAAGAACAAGTAAAAGAAGAACATGTATGGAGGTAAGAATTATGGAAATGAACATGAAGCAGTGGGCGGCAGATTACCTGGCAGAGACAAAGAAGAAACCCTTGCCGGTATTGTCTTTCCCGGCCATCCAGATGATGGACATTACGGTGAAGGAGCTGATATCCAGCAGCGACCTGCAGGCCAAGGGCATGAAGCTGGTGGCAGACCGGGTAGACGCAGCGGCAGCCGTAAGCCTGATGGATCTTTCTCTGGAAGCAGAGTGCTTTGGCTCAACCATCCGTTTCTCGGATGATGAGGTTCCCACGGTAATCGGCAGCGTGGTTTCCACAGAGGAGGATGCAGATGCCCTGAAGGTGCCGGAGATTGGGGCAGGCCGCACCGCCATCTACATTGAGGCCATTGAGAAGGCAGTCAAGCTGATTGAGGATCGGCCGGTGCTGGCAGGCGTCATCGGGCCCTTCTCCCTGGCGGGCCGTCTGATGGACGTATCCGAGGCCATGATCTATTGCTACGACGAGCCGGACATGGTACATACGGTGCTGGAAAAGGTAACGGACTTTATCATTAAGTACATTTTGGAGTACAAGCGGGTAGGCGCCAATGGCGTTGTGGTGGCAGAGCCCCTGGCAGGGCTGCTCTCCCCGGCCCTTGAGGAGGAGTTTTCCGCAGAATATATGAAGAAAATTGTGGAGGCAGTGCAGGATGATACCTTTATCGTGGTATACCACAACTGCGGAAACTGCACCATCCAGCAGATCAAATCCATCTGCTCCATCGGAGCGCCCATGCTTCATTTTGGCAATGCCATCAATATGGCGGAAATGATGGAGCATGTTCCGGCAGATATCATTGCAGCCGGAAACGTAGATCCGGCCTCCGAATTCCGCAACGGAACCGTAGAGTCCATCAAGAAGGCCACCAAAGAGGTTCTAGCAGCCTGCAGCAAGTATCCCAATTTTGCCATTTCCTCCGGGTGCGATATCCCGCCCATGTCCAAGTGGGAGAATATCGAGGCCTTTTTTGAGGCAGTGCAGGAATTTTACGCAGAGCAGTAAGAAAAAATATCCGGGTTGCATTTGGGATTCCAAGGCAGCCCGGATGTTTTTTTAGTAAATGATACAGCCAAAATAGGTGACGGTATTGGCGCCATTGATATAGTTGATTCCCGCTGTTTTTGCCAGCCGGTTGACCTCCACGCAATAGCTTTCGATGGAGGGATACAGGGTATCCGGGAACCGGCAGGGGGCGTCGGGGTAGGTGCAGGTTTCACAGCGGCAGCAGCCCTCTGCAGAGAGGATCAACAGCGTTTTACCGTGTTGGCGGAACAGATCTGCAATGGCTGGGCAAAGGTCGCTGTGCCGCTTCTTGCCCTCCATCATTCCCTCAAAATCATAGGAATCCTCCAGCGGGTGCAGGGTGGTGAATACAAAGAGATTCTCAAAGGCCATCACCCGGGCCTGGCATTCCTCCAGGGTTCCGGTTCCGGGAGGGCAGGCCCAGGTTTTGCCGTATTGGCCGCAGGAGTTCATTTCACATAAGCTGCGGACGCCTTGGGAAAATACCAGGTCAGTGGTTTTCAGGAATGCGTACTGGTGGATGCCCAGGGCATCCTTTTGGGCAGCAATCTGGGCTGCAATTTGATGATGGAAGTCCATATCATATCTCCTTTATCTAGGTATCAAATATTTTTGTGCAATTTGCCAATGCCGGTTATGAGAAGTCTCATTCAGTCCCGTCATCCTGAGATGAGTATAGCATAAATAGGGGCGTTTGGAACAGGATTTGGAAAGGATACAAAAAAATTACGAAAAATCCCAATATAATTGACATTTTAGCAGTCGTCTTTTATCATTAAATAGGATGATATCACGGTAAAAATGCAGAAAGGAGCCAACATGCGAAGAGCAATTGCCCTTGGGGGCGGCGGGACAAAGGGAGCCTATGAGATGGGCATTTGGAAAGCGATGAATGAGGTGGGCATGGATTACCAGATTGTGACGGGAACCTCCATTGGCTCCATTAACGGGGCCCTGATGGCTACCCGGGATTACAGGCTGGCCAGTGAGCTGTGGGATACCATTGAGATGGAGCATGTGATGGCAGACGGCGTCAACCTGACCACTACCATTGAGGGGATGTACAACCAGCGGGATGCCATTAAGCCCTTTCTGAAAAAATATGTAAAAAACAAAGGGGCGGATATTTCGCCCTTTCTGGATTTTATTGACCGTCTGATTGATGAGGACAGGGTGCGTGCTTCGGATATAGACTTTGGCCTGGTGACCGTGCGGTTTTCCACGCTGACAGCCCTGGAGCTGTCCAAGGAGGAGATTCCCCATGGCAGGCTGAAGGATTATATCATGGCTTCCTCCTCCATTTTTCCGATCTTTCCCATGCATCGGATTGAGGGGGAGCTGTATCTGGACGGCTGCTATTATGACAACCTGCCCATTGACCTGGCGCTGAAGATGGGGGCGGACGAGGTGGTTGCAGTGGACCTGCATAACAGCCCGCAGCATCCGGGCTATGTCAATAAGCCCTATGTGACCTATATTACCCCAAGCAGGTCTCTGGGCACCATGCTGAATTTTGAGCGCGGAGTGCTGGACGAGAACCGCAAGCTTGGGTATTACGATGGAATGAAGGCCTTTGGGAGGCTTGTGGGGAACCAATTTTTGTTTTACCAGTCAGATCTGGATCAGTATCAGGAGGAGATCCGGTCATTTGTGACACGGGTGGCCCGGACAGAGTCGTATTTGACGGAGGGCACCTTTAACAAGCTTGTAAAGCCTGGTGACAGCGGCCGGCTGTGCGGCTGCATTGAGGATCAGCTTCCCAAGAAAGCCTACACCAGACAGGATTATTTCCTGGGAGCAGCCCAGATCTGCGGGAATATCTTTGGGCTGCCTGCCCAGGAGCCCTGGTATCTGGAGGAGTATGTGGACTGCCTGCTGTCTAGGGTAGAGCCTGCGGACAGGTATGAGGAGCTGGCAATATTTGACGGGCTAAGCTCCATGGAGCTGGCTGCCAGGCTGGCAGAGCTGAAGCTGAAGCAAAACAGCGCCTATATTACAGGCTGTGTGTATCAGGCGTACCGAAACGGGAAGGTGGATCTGACAGAACAGCTTGGACTTCTGACCTTTGTTCCCTATGAATTGGCGGCAGCGCTGTTTCTGGCACAGTGGAGGAAATAAATGCATATACTATACTGATGTTGAAAACAGGAGCATGTCAGTGGAGTATAGACAGAATGATATTTACAGGGCAGCAGGCGCGGATATGAAAAAGGTGCCTTTTTATATGACCTATCCCATGCAGAATGTTTTTCTGGAGGAAATGGAGTACGAGCGGGATATGGAATCCATGAAGCGGATGTATCCTGTCGAAGCCCGGGCTGTTCAGGAATTGGTGGAAGAAGAATGCGATAAGCTGGAATATGAAGGCAGCATGATGTTTGACGAGTATCCGGACCGGCTGATGCTGCGCCGGATCTGCGGCAGCATATACCAGCGGCTGACAGAATCAGGGAATTTAGAAGCAGAGCAGTATGAGGATATGGAGACGGAGGAGCTGCGCATGGTCAGGCCGGGCCGCCCGCCAGGCAGGCCAGGGCCAGGAGGGCCGCCAGACCGTCCGCCTTTTGGCCCGCCGCCACCGCCAGGCCGTCCGCCCTTTGGCCCGCCGCCACCACCACCGGGGCGTCCGCCCTTTGGCCCGCCGCCACCGCCTCCGGGAGGCGGATTGCAGAATCTGATCGAGGTTCTGCTGTATAATGAGATGTACCAGCGCAGATGCCGGCATAAGAGATGCCGCCGCTGGTGGTAAACGGAAATGTGAAAAAAGAACGCTCCCCCTTGTTTCTCCAGGGGGAGTTCGCTATAATGGAAGAAAAAGGGGTACTATTCACGATGCCTTGCACCCTGCTGCAAGGCATCCGGCCAGTAAAATAGCGGTTGCGTGCATCCAGCCCCTCGCCGTCAGGCGACTTTTCAATGGGCTGGATGCGTTACAGTTCGCGGCCGGTTGGGCCGTGAACTGCAACGAAAAAGGAGCAGAGATGGAAGAACAAAAGAAGCTTTTTGATAAATATATGACAGAAGAGCTTGTGCAGATGGTATTGAGCAATCCCAGGAGCAGCCAGGCGGCAGCCAGGATCCAGATCCGTCCGGTGCAGCTGAAGGGCGGGCTTGTATTTCAGGCCAGCGAATATAAGGACAAAAAGGTATTCCACCATAATCTGGAGCGGGGGGAGGCAATCCGGCGCCTGACAGAATGGATGGAACAGTATAAGCAGCTTGTGATCACCCACAGCCGCGGCCAGGCCCATGTGCTGGTCAGCAAAAAAGGGAAGGTCACGGTAAAGGAAAAGGACATTTGCTGTGTAAAGCAGGTGGATTTGTCCCATAATAGAAAGAAACAGTATATCCTGCAGCCGGACCGGAGGGTGGATTTCCTGGTGGATCTGGGTGTGCAGACCAGTGAGGGGAAGATTATACATTCCAGATATGACAAATTCCGGCAGATCAACCGGTTTCTGGAATTTATTGAGGATATTCTGCCCCAGCTGCCCCGGGACCGTGAGATCCATATTCTCGATTTTGGCTGCGGGAAGTCCTATCTGACCTTTGCCATCTATTATTATCTGCGGGAATTAAAGGGCCTTCCGGTGGCCATCACAGGGCTGGATTTGAAGGAGGATGTCATGGAACACTGCAACCAGCTGGCCAGGAAATATGGCTATGAGAAGCTGCATTTTTATGTGGGCAACATTGCACAGTATGAGGGAGAGGGCCAGGTAGATATGGTGGTGACGCTGCATGCCTGCGACACGGCGACGGATTATGCCCTGGACAAGGCGATCCGCTGGGGCGCCCGGGTAATCCTCTCTGTTCCATGCTGCCAGCATGAATTAAACGGGCAGATGAAAAACGAGCTGTTAGAGCCAATATTTCAGTATGGGCTGATCCGGGAGCGGATGGCGGCGCTGTTCACAGATGCTCTGCGGGCACAGATTCTGGAAAGCAGGGGATATGAGGTTCAGCTTCTGGAGTTTATTGATATGGAGCACACGCCCAAGAATATTTTGATCCGGGCGGTAAAAGGAAAGGGAAGCGGGAATGAGGGCCGGTATCAGAGGGTCATGGATTTCCTGCAGGTAACGCCTACCCTGGCAAGATTACAGCAGGAGGAAGGAAAGAAACAGGGATGATAAAACGGATTTTGAAAGTGTTAGTACCGGTTTTGGTATTTTTGGCAACCTTTACCGGAGCCAGTGCGTTGACGGACAAAGAGAGCGGGTATATTACCTCCGAGATGCCGGGGCCTACGCTGCCCATAGTATATCTGCAGAAGGAGGACCGCGTGATTGATCAGCTGTTTGGCTACAGAGGCCAGATGGAGGAGGAAAATATGCGCGGCAATATCATGCCTCTGTCTGCGGATATGACGGTTGACCTGACGGTTCAGACCTTCCAAAACCATGTGGAGGGGATTTCCTATGAAGTGCGGACCATGGACAATCAGCGTTTGCTGGAATCCACCCAGGTGGCGGATTACAATGAAACGGACGGTATCATTTCCACGCAGCTTAAGATACAGAACCTCCTGCAGCCGGACGCGGAATACCGGCTGATTCTGATTCTGACCTGCGATGGGGAGGAGCTGCGCTATTATTCCCGTCTGTTTCGGACGGACAGCTGTTATGTGGAGGAATCCCTGGATTTTGTGCAAAGCTTTCACCAGAAGGCCATAAGCGGGGAGGATACGGCATCCCTGGCTACCTATCTGGAGCCGAATGCAGAGGGGGATAATACCACCCTGCAGAGGGTGACCATCCACTCGAACCTGAAGCAGGTGGCCTGGGCAGATATGGAGGGGCAGGTGCTCAAGGAGCCGATTCCGCTGATTCAGGAGCTTGGCGCCAATTACAATACCATTATACTGAAATATGTATATGCTTCCAACGGAGAGGACGGGGAGACAAAGTTTTATAATGTGGAGGAGTATTTCCGCCTTCGTTACAGTACGGTCAGCAACCGGATTCACCTTCTGGATTATGAGAGAACGATGAATGAGATTTTCCAGGGGGACAGCGGGAGCTTTGACAAGGCATCTATCCGGATGGGGATCCGTGATGGGGATATTTCCTATATGACGAATGAACCAGGCAGCTACATCAGCTTCATCCAGGAGGGAGATCTGTGGAATTACAGCTGCAGTACCAATCAGCTGTCCCGGGTATTCAGCTTCCGGGGAATGGAAGGGATCAACGACAGGGAGAACCATCAGGAGTATGATATCCGCATCATCAAAATGGATGAGACCGGAAGCACGGATTTTGTGGTATATGGCTATATGAACCGCGGGGAGCATGAGGGGTATAGCGGTATCTGTGTATACCATTATGACGCGGTGGCCAACACGGTGCAGGAAGAGGTATTTGTGGAGTCCTCCCAGCCCTATCAGGTGCTGAAGCAGACCTGGGGAAGACTGTTCTATGTCAGCGGCGACGGGGATTTTTATATGGCGGCAGAGGGTACTCTGTACCGGATCAATCTGGCAGACGGGTCTGTCAGGACCATACAGAGGGATCTGGAGACGGACAGCCTGGCTGTGGCGGCAGGGGGAAGATATGTTGCATGGCAGGGGGAGGATCCCGGCCTCATTACCGTTATGGATCTGGAGGATAAGAAAAAGTGGGAGGTAGAGGGGGAGCAGGGCGCCTCCCTTCGCCCCATCGGCTTTGTGGAAAGCGATTTTGTGTATGGGATTGCCAATGAAGCCCGCAATGGGAGCAGCCTGCTCTACAAGATTGTGATTGTGGATCAGACCGGGCAGCAGGTAAAGGAATATGAGAAGCCGGAGCTGTTTATCACCAATGCCTATGTAGAAAAAAACAGCGTTGTTCTGGAGCGTGCCTACAAGAACGGAGAGCTTTATGTGGAAACCGCCGGGGATACCATTAAGAGCCGGGAAATCGAGGCAGCCCAGAGCATACAGGTCAATACGGTTTATGATGCGGTCCGTCAGACCCAGGTGGAGCTGGCGCTGCCCCAGGAACTGGCCCGCAGGACCCTGCAGCTTCTGACACCCAAGGAGGTTGTGGCAGAGGAGAAGAATCTTGTGACCTTAGAGCCGGGAGAGCTTGGGGAATGCTATTATGTATATTATGGGGACGATATTGTACGCTGTATGGCGGATGTCAGCGACGCGGTACGGTATGCAGATGAAATCGGCGGCTCTGTCACGGGCAGGCACCATCAGTATATTTGGCGAAGAGGCCGGGAGGGCAGCAAAACGATTCGGACAGAGGAGCTTCCATTTGACATCAGCGTTCTCTCCGGAAGCCAGGGGAACCAGCGGGAGATCCTGCAGTCGGTGATGGATAAGGCCCTGGTTCTGAATTTAAACGGATGTGCGGTATCCCAGATTCTGTATTATATAGATCAGGGCAGCCCCGTACTATCCTATGACAGTGAGGGACAGCCGGTGCTGATTGTAGGGTACGATCAGTATAATGTGCTGCTGTATGACTTTGCCGCAGAGACCACCTATCGCAAGGGACTGCAGGACAGCCAGGACTTTTTCAACCAGGCGGGCAGCCTTTTTACCAGCTATCTGCCGGAATAAGAACAGAATACGTCAAGTGCTCTTAAGTTTTTGCCTCATTTTTCCGAAATAGTTAATGCATAGCAAATGAAAAGTTAAAGCGGGGTAAGAGCATGCGAGTAGACGGAACCGGAATCAACGATATTTTTAAGCCAAATACAAAAACAGAAATAAAAGGCCAGGATACGGGAAGGGCGGATACTGCCGCAAAAGCCGGGGCGGTATCCTATGGGGAAAAGTCCCACGGTGTAAAAGCCACCACTGTAGAAAAGGCCTTTTTTTCGTGGGAGTCAGAGCTGGAACGGCTGGGGCAGGCGGCAGCTGAGATTGATGTGGAGGCGATCCACCAGCAGATGGCCATTCTGTCCAACACCTTGTCCGAGAGCGATCTGAAGCATTTGGGCGAGGAAGGATTTTCCCTGAACGATACGCAGGTGGAGACCATTGTTACGGTGGTGGATAAGATTAAGATGGAATTGGCCAAGGGCGGCATGGATATCAGTATCTTTGGAGACGACCTGTCCCTGGAGAAGCTTCAGGCAATTGCGCCCAATGCCGGCCAGGCCTATCAGATGGCGGCGGACTTAAGGCAGTGCAGCCAGGAGGAGGCGGCATATCTGGTTGCCAATGAGCAGGAGCCCACCATTGAGAACCTTTACCGCGCCCAGCACAGCGGAAGCGTATTCCCGGCCAGGGAGCAGGCGCCCATTCCGGAGGATGAGGGCTTTCAGAAGCAGATTGCCACTGTCATTGCCCGGGCAGGGCTTCCGGTCAATGAGACGACCATGGGGTATGGGGCGATGCTTCTTCAGAAGGGGGCTCCCCTTACGCCGGAGAATGTCTCCTATATGCAGAAGCTGATGGATCAGCCGCTGCCGCCGGATGAGGAGGAGCTGCGGATGGCGGTATCCGAGGCAGTGACAGAGCAGAAAAGGCCTGCGGAGGCATATCTGGTTGCCGGATACAGCGCAAAGGACCGGGCGTTTGCGGCCAGCCAGGTCATGAACGAAGCCACGGAGCAGGAGGTGGCCCAGCTGGAGCAGCAGGGAGAGCCTGTTACCATTGCCCGGCTGGAGCAGCTTTCCAGACAGAGGGAGGATTCTTCCACAGAACAGCAAAATACCGGAAAGCAGGAGAGCCAAAGACCGGCCCGGGAGGGGACGAGCGGGCAGGATGCCGGCACGATCAGTGCCAGGAGACGTCTGGAGGAGATTCGGCTGGTGATGACAGTGGAGGCCAATTACCGGCTGCTGCGCCGGGGGATTTCCATTGAGACCATGGAGCTTTCCCAGCTGGTAGAAGAGCTGAAGGGCCTGGAGCAGGAGTACTGCAGGGAGCTTTTCGGGCAGCAGGGGATTGAGGCCACGGAGGAGAATACAGCCCTCTTTATGGAGACGGCCCAGAAGACAAAAGAGCTGATGCAGATGCCGGCCTACCTTTTGGGACGCTTCCTTTCCGACCCGGCCACCATCCTTGATATGCATCAGGCAGGCAGAAGCCAGCAGGCGGAGCTGACGGGATCCCAGGCGCCCTATGAGCCGTCGACCGGGACCCGGGCACCCTATGAGCCCCTGGCCAGAGCCCAGGCGTCCTACGAGACGTCCATGACGGCTCCGAGAGCGGATCTTGGTGATTCCATTCAGAAGGCCTTCCGGAATGTGGATGATATTTTACAGGATCTGAATCTGGATACCAGCGACAGCAACCGGCGGGCAGTGCGGATCCTGGCCTATAATCAGATGGAGCTTACCACCCAGAATATCAGGCAGGTGAAGGCTTTGGATGAAAAAATGCAGCAGGTGTTCCAGAACCTGAAGCCCAGGGTGGTTATGGAGATGATCCGGGAGGGAGTGAATCCCCTTCGGACAGATATTGATACACTGAATGCCAAGGCCGGGGAGATCAGGGAGCAGCTGGATCCCGGCGGGGAGGAATCCTACAGCAGGTATCTCTGGCAGCTGGAGCAGAGGGGACAGGTGACAGAGCAGGAGCGGGAAAGCTATATCGGCATTTACCGGCTGCTGCGGCAGATTGAGAAGACAGACGGTGCGGTGATCGGCGCGGTGGCCAATCAGGGAAGCGAGCTCACTCTGGGCAATCTCCTTCATGCGGTGCGCAGCCGCCGTTCCAGAGGCATGGATGTGCGGGTCGATGAGACCACGGGCGCTGCGGAGGAGATCAAGCCGGATGAGACAGCCATTGACCGTCAGATCGAGGCTGCCTACCAGACAGACTGTGCCAAGGATGCTCTCCACAGCCTGTCGGCTCAGAGCGCGGAAACCCTGGTAGAGAACGATAGCTGGCAGGAGATGACGCCGGAGCAGCTGCTTGAGGCTCTGCTTTCCTCGGCAGCCTCCCAGGAGGCAGAGGAGAACCAGCCTTGGTTAGAGGAATACCGGCAGCAGCTGCAGCAGTTTGCCCAGAATCAGGATACGGAGGCCGCCGTGCTCCGGCTTCTGGAAAGCTACCAGCTCCCGATGGATACGTATCATATCCAGGCAGTCAGCCGTATGATCAGCCAGCGGAATGCTACCTTCCGCCAGCTGTTCGGCAGGGAGCGGCAGGAGCGGACGCCGGATCTTAAGGCGGTGCAGCAGGAGCTTCTGGAGCGGTTTTCGGAGGCCATAAAGACGCCGGAGGAGATGGCAAAGGCGCAGCAGGAGCTGGCAGAGACCGCAGAGCATGTGATGGACACCATGCTGGAGGAGGAGGAGCTTACCAGCGTGGATGTACGCCAGCTGAAGATTATGCGCACCGAGATCTCCATCAGCACCCGGATGAGCAGGGAGGAGACCTATGCCATTCCGGTGCTGATCGGGGACGAGATGACCAATGTGCAGCTTAAAATTGTCCGGGGCCGGGAGAAACGCGGCATGGTGGATATCCTGCTGAGCCATCAGCGCTTGGGGAAGCTGGAGGCCCATATCCAGGTGACGGAGAACCGGACAGAGGGATTTTTGGTATCTGACCGTCAGGAGACCCTGGATCAGCTTCGGGAGCAGCAGGAGACGCTTCAGGAGCAGCTGAAGTTTTCCGAGGAGTGGCAGGTACGCCTGGATTATCACTGCCAGAATACGGAGATGGGAGCAGCAGGCTTTGGCGGAGGCCAGGGGCAGGAAGAGGCCGGGCCGGACTATGAGGTTCAGACCAGCCGTCTCTATGGCGCGGCAAAGAGCTTCATGGACGCCCTGATGCGTTTATAAGTAAATGCATGGGGCAGAAGGCATAAAAATTGAAAGCACAGGATTTGGAATGGATTCTGAATTAAGAAATCCGGCAGGGAAGCCGATATATAACACATAAGAGAGGTGCAGATCAATGAAAATTAATCACAATATGTCGGCAGTGATTGCCAATAACCGGTTGTTAAGAAATGAAAATACATTAAGCGATGCAGTGGAGCGTCTGTCCTCGGGCCTGAAGATCAACAAGGCCTCCGATGATGCGGCGGGCATGGCCATTGCGTCTAAGATGCATGCTCAGATCAAGGGCCTGGATCAGGCGTCCCAGAACGCTTCTGACGGTGTTTCCGTCCTGGAGACGGCAGACGGAGCCATGAATGAAGTGACGGCCATGCTGCAGCGTATGCGGGAGCTGTCGGTACAGGCAGCCAACGGAATCTATACCCAGGAGGAGCTGGAGGCCATTCAGGCGGAGGTAAGCTCCCTGACAGAGGAGATTGACCGTATTTCTACCGATACGGAGTTCAATACCATGAAGCTTTTGGACGGCAGTCTGGACCAGCGGGTGTACCTGAATACCAGGAATATTGACCGAGTGGATATCTCCGATGCGGTGGAGGCCAAGAATTATCAGATTACGGTGACGCAGGACGCTACCCATTCAGAGAATATAGGACTGCCGGTAGGCGCTGCACCGGGGCAGGCTGTTCCGGAAGGGAAGGTTTCCATCAATGGTGTGGATGTTCAGATCACAAAGGATTCGGAGGATCGGCCGGTGATCAAGCTGGACGGTGTGGAGACCCTGCTTGCTCCGGGCCAGGAGATGGAGATTGTCTTTGAAACCCTGCGGTATGCAGCGGAGATCGGGGAGGTAAACCTCTTTGCCACCGCTGATCCGCCTGGAACGAACGGTCCGGAGGAGAATGCAGGCTATGAGGCTGTGCCTTTTGGGCCTGGCACGCGTCTGGCCTTTGTATCGGAGCGCTACGGATCCTCCGCAGAGATGATTATTACCTGCGACAATCAGGATCTGGCAGATTATCTGGGAATACCGACAAAACTGGGACCAACCTATGGCACGGATGCAGAGCTGACCTTAGGGGACGGCTTTACCCAGCAGGCAACCTATACCTGTGACGGTCGGGACGTGGTAGTCACGGACCGCAACGGATTCAAGCTTTCCTTCCAGCTGCAGACCGGCCTTGCAGACGAGATGCAGGGGGATCCCGTGAACTTTGAGGTGACGGAGATCGGCACCATGACCTTGCAGATCGGGGCAAACGAGAACCAGACCATGGATATCCGAATTCCCTCCATATCGGCCAAGGCATTATATATTGACGAGGTGGACGTATGCTCCATCCATGGGGCAGACCGGGCCATTGGCACCTATGACAAGGCCATTGCCAAGGTCGGTGAGTCCCGCTCCCGCATCGGAGCCTACCAGAACCGGCTGGAGTACGCGGTGAGCAGCTTAGATGCCACGGAGGAGAATATGACGGCGGCTCTGTCCCGGATTGAGGATGCGGATATGGCGGAGGAAATGACAACCTATACCCAGTACAATGTACTGACCCAGGCGGCTACCTCTGTTCTGGCCCAGGCCAATGATCTTCCCCAGCAGGCGCTGCAGCTGCTGCAGTAGGAGTCGGCTATGGACAAGGCAAAGAAACAGGAATTCACCCGGCGTATCAGCAGCAGCAACCGGGGGGGAATGATTGTAGTGATATACGATATTTATTTTGCCTACCAGCAGGAGGCGCTGCAATGGTTTGAAAAGGGAGAGCTTAAGGAGTATCGCGCTGCGCTGCGCAAAGCCCAGCAGGCGGTGGCGGTTCTTCGGAATGCCCTTGATTTTTCCTATCCCATTGCAAAAGAGCTGTATCCCCTCTACCAGTATGCCATCCGGCAGCTGTCCACCGGCTTCTACCGGCAGGACACCCAGGGGATCACGGCGGCAAATAAGGTTCTGAGGGGACTGTACGGCAGCTTTGCGGAAGCAGCCAGACAGGACACCTCAGAACCTCTGATGAAGCATACTCAGCAGATTGTAGCGGGTATGACATACCAAAGAGGAAATCTAACGGAAACCATTCAGGATTCCATGAGCTCCAGAGGATTCTTTGCATAAGAATCCTCTATTTGTTTGACACGTCCCAGCAGAAATTTGTATCGGAGCTGTACGGCATTCACCTGATAGATGCAGCTGTCGATCAGGTCCGGGTCCACCACGTTTTCAAAATTGGAGTAGGCCAGCTCCAGGTCGCTTTTCGCCTTTCTCAGGTCATCTAATAGCAGTGCGTAAGTCGGATCTTTTTTCAAAGAAATCATCCTTTCCAAAATCGGTTCCCTTTTACTTAAGTATAATCCAGGATTTTCAAATCTATACAAAAAAAGGTATAAAAAAAGAAAAAATTGTATATATTTAACTTAAGAACGGGATCAGGACAACAGGATATGAATTATGGAGCGGCAGCCATTGTGGCAATCTGTATCATTGTATTGGTAATGGGGGCATTAAAAAAGAAGGCGCAGATTGTGTTTGGATTTCTGGCACGGATGGCCATTGGAGGAATTGGAATTTATTTCTGCAATTTATTTCTGGCAAAACAGCATATTTCTGTCTCCGTGGGCTTGAATCCGGCAAGCCTTTTGACAGTCGGAACCCTTGGTATCAGCGGGTTTGCACTGCTTTACGGGATTTTGATTTATCAAAATTTGTAAGTGTTTTACAAAAATGAGAAAGTTTCAAAAAACCACTGGACAAGAGAAAAAAACTGTTTTATAATCCAAACTACAAAAGCGAGGTGATGAATTGGGATTTTAAAAATTGCAGGTACGCTGTTGTTGCTGCTGACAGCAGCCGTTACAGACCTTCGCTCCGGCAGAATCAGTAACCGGCTGATTTGCCTGGGGCTCATAGCAGGATTGATCCTTCAGATATGGGAGTCTGGATGGAGCGGATCCATACGATTTGTAATTCAAGTTCTTTTTCCGGTTATCGTGTTATTTCTTTTATTCCTGATGCGTGCACTTGGTGCAGGCGATATCAAATTATTTTCCGTTGTAAGTGGCATTTGGAACCTGAAAGTAATCTGTTATTGCATGTTTTTTTCCTTTCTTGCAGGAGCTCTTGTATCCTTGGGAAAGCTTCTGTTCTATAAGAATCTTGGGGCGCGTCTACGATACTTCTGTTACTATGTATGGCTGTCGCTGACAGAGGGGCATATCGGAATATACGACAGAGGTATATCAGAAAAAGAAACAATCATTCATTTCTCAGTTGCGATTTTAATTGGATTTCTTATTTCGATAGGGGTGATTATTTGAAAAAGATCCGGGTTGCCGTCTGCGATACGGACAGGGTATATCGGGAGCGGCTGGCAGAATACCTGATACGGAAGAAAAGCAGGCAGATTCAGGTCTATGCTTTTTCCGGCAAGCGGATGCTGATGGATCAGCTGAAGTCACAGCCGGTAGATATTGTACTGTATGGTACAGGCTTTGAACCGGTTCCGTCTGCGGGGGAGAGTCTTTTTATCCGGATGACAGAGGAACAGTCCGGGGAGGAGGGAGCCATATTTAAGTACCAGTCGGCAGAGGAGATTCTCCGGCAGATGTATGCGTATTATCTGAGGCAGAGGCAGAAGAACCTTGGCAGCAGCCGCAAGGCAAAGGAGATCGCAGCCATATACTCTCCCACCCACTGCATGATGCAGACCCCCTTTGCATTGGCCATGGCCCAGACCTTGTCGGAGGAAAAACAGGTCCTGTACCTGAATCTGGGAGAGTGGTCCGGCTTCTGCCCCTGGATGCGTCCGGAGTACCACAGGGATCTGGCAGACCTGCTCTATCTTCTGTCCTCCTACGGCGGACAGACGGCAGGGATCCTGGAGAGTGTGGTACATTCGTACCATCGTGTGGACTACATACCGCCCATGACAGACGCGCAGCTGCTGGCAGAAACAGAGGCCGGCGCCTATGAGCTGCTGCTGCAGATGCTGGTGGAGAAAACGGAATATGATGTGATTCTTCTGGATTTTGGCATTATGGTTCCCGGATTCTTCGCCCTGCTGGAGCAATGCTCCCATGTATACGGAATTGTGGAGAATTGTCCCTGGAGCCGTCTGCGCTGGCAGCAGTTTGAGGACAGCCTGATGAAGCAGGAGCTGGAGGAGCTGGCGGGGAAGCTGGAATGCATTACATTGGAATTGTCAGATTATCAAATCATGGAGGAGGAGCCGGTGGTACAGCAGTGGGTCAATGGGAAGCTGGGGGATCGTGCGAGGGCAGTCCGGTATGGGAATCATGGAGAAGATTAGGGCGTATGTGGTGGAACGGCTGGATATTTCCAGGGAGGTGCCGGATGAGGAGATCCTGGCGTTGATTGATGAGGCTGTCTGCCAGAGAGCCAGACAGCAGGTGCTGTCCGTAAAGCAGAGAGGGCAGCTGCGCAGGGAGACATTCTATTCTCTCCGGCGGCTGGATATCCTTCAGGAGCTGATTGAGGATGATACCATAACGGAGATTATGGTGAACGGGGCGGGAAAGATTTTTTATGAACGCCAGGGACGGATACAGCAGTGGGACAAATGCTTTGCCTCCAGGGAGAAGCTGGAGGATGTCATTCAGCAGATGGCAGGCACCAACAACCGGGTGGTCAATGAATATTCCCCCATTGTGGATACGCGTCTGAAGGACGGGTCCCGGGTCAATATTGTGTTGGAACCGATTGCCATTGACGGCTCCTGTATTGCCATCCGCAAGTTTCCCGCCAATCCCATTACCATGGAGCGTATGATCGAGATCGGCTCCTTAAGCCGGGAGATGGCAGAGTTTCTGGAGGAGCTAGTGGTGGCCAGATACAATGTCTTTATTTCCGGAGGGACAGGCTCCGGGAAAACCACATTTCTGAATGCCATGTCAGCATTTATTCCCAAAGGGGAGCGGCTGGTGACCATTGAGGATTCCGCGGAGCTTCAGATCAGGGACGTGCCGAACCTGGTCCGGCTGGAAGCCCGCAGCGATACCATGGAGGTGGGGAACGAGGTGTCCATCCGGGATCTGATCAAGACCTCCCTGCGCCTTCGGCCGGATCGGATTATTGTGGGGGAGATCCGGGGGGCGGAGGCACTGGACATGCTGCAGGCTATGAATACAGGCCACGATGGCTCCATCAGTACCGGGCATTCCAACAGCTGTGCTGATATGCTGCGGCGGATTCAGACCATGGTACGGATGGGTATGGAGCTTCCTCTGGATGCCATCTGCGCCCAGATTGCATCAGGCATTGATATTCTGATCCACTTGGGCAGGCTGCGGGACGGAACCAGGAAGGTATTGGATATTAGGGAGCTTACAGATTACCGGGAGGGGAGCTTTTGCATGAATTCCCTGTACCGGTTTCGAGAGACAGGAGAGGAGGGGGGACGGATTACAGGATGCTGGGACAGGGAAGGCGTGTTAGAACGCAGAGACAAGCTGCTGGCTGCCGGGCTTGGCCGTTAAAGAGACAAAGGAGAACGGGAAGGGCAGGAGCAGTAAAGGAGAAGGATTACCGCAGCTATCGGCTGACCGGGTCTGATGTGGGGAGGTGTCTGGCGCTGTCAGCAGGCCTGTCAGCTGTGATCGCATTTCTGTTCTATGAGAGTGCAGCAGGGCTTTTGGTGGTACTGGCAGTCTTTCCGGCAGCGCTGGTGCGTGTAAGGCACAGCAGCTGTGAACAGCAGCAGAGGGAACTGAAGCGGCAGTTCAAGGAATGCATCCGCGTCCTTACCGCTTCCCTGTATGCCGGTTATTCGGTGGAGAATGCCTTTGGGGCTGCCCAGAAGGAGTTGGAGCAGCTATTGGGCGATCAGGCAGATATGTGCAGGGAGCTAAGGCAGATTAACGGACAGCTGAAGCTGAATATACCGGTGGACGGTCTGATTGAAAGCCTTGCATGGCGCAGCGGGGTAGAGGAGATCGCTACCTTTGGCCAGGTATTTGCCTATGCCAGACATAATGGCAGCAATTTTACAAGAATCCTAAGAGACGCGTCAGAGCGGATTACAGATAAGCTGGAGCTGGAGCGGGAGATTCAGACCATGATTGCGGCAAAGCAGATGGAGCAGCGGATTATGAACCTGATTCCTCTGGGGATTCTGCTGTTTGTCCGGCTTACAAATCCAGGCTTTCTGGATGTGATGTATTCCACATGGATGGGAAGGGGCATGATGACGGCCTGTCTGATCCTATACGGAGGGGCATTTTTGCTGGCGGAGCGGATCGCAGATATTAAGGTATAGAAGCAGGAGGGAAGGATGAGGCGTAATGGAACGATATATCGGATACAGTTTGATGTCTATCGCAGGATTCGCGGGATGGTATCTGTGCAAAAGAAAAGGAACAGGGGGGGCTCTGGCAGGGTATTTGCCGGTGCTGGGCGCAATTTCCCTGCTCTGCCTGGCTGTGGCAGTGTGGGAGGGAAGGGATGCAGGAAGCGGGGCGGTCACGGAGCTGGAACGGCAGGAATCCGGAGACCGGCAGGTTACGCTCCTGCTGGAGGCCGATGGCCAATCGGAGAGAACCTCCTATCCGGTTACTGTGGAGGAGCAGAAGCTGACAGAGGCCCAGAAACGGCAGCTGCTGGAGGCGGCTGTGACCGAGCTGGAGGAGTATATGCAAAAAGGGCAGGAAGAGGATCTGGTGGTTTCCTCTGACCTTATGATCCCGGATGTGCTGCAGGAGGGACGGGTATTGGCAGCCGTCAGCTTTTGGCCAGGAGATGTGATTGACACGAAAGGGGTGATACATTGGGAGTATTTTGAGGAGGAGGAGCCGCTGGTACAGGTTGGCGTGTTGCTGGAATGTCAGGAGGCAGAGCTGTACCATGAGTTTTATCTGCAGCTGGAGCGTCCGCCGCTGGATGACAGCCAGCGCTTCTACGCAGAGCTTAAGGAGCAGCTGCAGCAGCAGAACCAGCAGACGGATACAGACCGCTTTGCCCTTCCGAGGGAGGTGCAGGGAGCCGCCGTAGCCTGGTATCAGGAACAGGAGCAGGATCACTGGAAGATACTGCTGCTGGGTGTGATCGGAATCTTGATCCATTACATGGTCAAAAGGTCCGGGCGGGAACGGCTGGAGAAGGAATGGAAGGATGGGCTGATCATGGATTATCCGGATATTGTCAGCCGCTTGTCTCTACTGGTGGGAGCAGGAATGACTGCCGGCGGAGCCATTGGAAAGCTGGCGTGTGAATACCAGAAAAGCTATGGGGAGGGCAGGCAGCGGATGCATCCGGGCTATGAGGAGCTGCTGAAGACCTGGAATGAGATGCAGGACGGAACCGGGGAGCGGAAGGCCTATGAGAACCTGGGAACCCGCTGCGGCCGGCAGGAATACCGCAAACTATCCTCCCTGCTGATACAGAACGTGCAAAAGGGATCAAAGGGAATCCAGCAGCTGCTGGATTCGGAGGTGACGGAGGTATACCTGCAGCAGCAGGCCCATGTAAAGCGGCTGGGAGAGGAGGCGTCAGCCAAGCTGCTGCTTCCTATGGGAATGATGCTGATTCTGGTCTTTGCGGTGCTGATCCTGCCGGCGATGTTTTCTCTGCAGCTGTCATAGCAGCAGAAGCAGGGACGTGTGTGATAGAAAGGAGAACAATATGAATCAAATGACTTGTTGGAAACGCTTTTTTATGGAAGAGGACGGGGTAGGCGTAGTGGAGATTATCTTAATTCTGGTGGTGCTGATTGCCCTGGTGGCGATTTTTAAGACCAGGCTCACCGCTCTGGTGCAGAAGATATTCCAGAACATAGATAATCAGGCAGGGAAGATTTAAGTGCGGCGGGGAAGCATAACCGTATTCCTGTCGCTGGTATTGGTGCTTGTGCTTTCCTTTTTCTTCGCAATGCTTGAGAGCGGACGGGTGTACTGCCTGAAAACAGAGGCAGAGTATGTATCCAGGCTGTACACCCAGTCTGTATTTGCCAATTACCATCAGGGGCTGTGGGAGGACTATCATCTGCTTCTGCTGGATGCAGACAGGCAGGGAAGCTTTTCCGCCGGCAGCCTGGAGGGAATGGCAATGGCGGAGGCTAGGCGCAATCAGGAGAGGGGCAGCGGCCTTGAGGCCCAGGGCTGGGATTTGCTGGGGCTTGCGTGCCGTGATGTACGGGCGGATTCCTACCTGCTGGCCACGGACGGAGAAGGACAGGCCTTCCTGCAGGCAGTATGCCGCCAGATGATGCTGGAGATTCCGGCGGACGCCCTGGAGGAGCTGAAGTCCCGGAAGGAACAAAGCAGGGAAGCGGAAGGGAACGCCCAGGGGCAGGAGGAGCGGTGGGAACAGGCTCTGGATGCCCTGGAGGAGGCGCAGGATATACGGGAACAGGAGGAAGCATCATCCTCTGGAGAGCAAGGGGAGGGGGCCGGCGGTTCGGAAGGAAGCGCGGGTTCGGGAGGAAGTGCGGGAACAGGAGGAAATACCGGCTCGGGAGGAAGCACGGGAACAGGAGGAAGCACGGGAACAGGAGGAAGCACGGGAACAGGAGGAAGCACCGGTTCGGGAGGAAGCTTGGAAGCAGGGGAGGAGGTCCAGGAAAATCCTATGGAATATGTAGAGCAGCTGAAGGCCTCCTCCCTGTTAGCCCTGGTGCTGCCCGCCGGAAGCAGCCTGTCCGCCAAAGGCCTGCCCGGGGAGAAGCTTCTTACCAGGCGCAGCCTCCAGCAGGGGACAATGGCACTGGCGGATGCCGGAGGGGTGCAGGAGCTGATGCTGTGGTATTATATGCAGGAGTATTTTTCCTGTTTTACCGGGGTGAGTGAAAAGGGTCCCAAACAGCGCAGCCTGGACTATGAGATGGAATTCCTCATTGGGGGAAAGGAAACGGATGGGGAAAACCTGGAAAAGGTGGTAGGGGAGCTTCTGGCCCTTCGGGAGGCTATGAATTTTATCACGCTGATGGGGGATACGGCCAAGAAGCAGCAGGCGATGACCCTTGCCACGGCCCTGGTGGGATTTACGGGAATTGCGCCTCTGGTAATGGCTGTGCAGATCGGAATTCTGCTGGCCTGGGCCTTTGTGGAAAGTGTGCTGGATATCCGGACATTGCTGGAGGGCGGGAAGATTTCAATGCTGAAAACAGCAGGAGAGTGGAGCAGCGATGTGGGACACTGCCGGGAAAATGTAGAGAGGAACCTGACAGCAGGCGAGGATGAGAAGGGCTTGTCCTATGTACAATATCTGTTGCTGCTGCTGTTCCTGCACTCCGCCGGTGAGCTCAGCTTCCGATGTATGGCTTTGATGGAACAGAATGAGCAGGTCCGGATGGATCATATGGTTATGGCAGCAAAGCTGGATTTTACCTATGGGGCAAAGCCGCTGTTTTGGAATCTGAACCTCCTGGCTGCCGGCAGTTTTGAAGAGCTTTCCTTTTCCGGCGAAGGGACCTGTTCCTATATAGGCGGATCCCACTGAAAATAATATAGAAAGGAGGGGACTTTGTGGTACCTCTCAATCTTATTCTAAAATACTCTCTCATTCACAAAATCAAAAAATATAAAGCCTTTGTAGTTACCCATTGTCGAGAGGTACCACAAAGTCTCCTCCAAAGGAAAACTGGGGCCAGCCTCACCGTAGAGGCTGCACTGGTTTTTCCGCTGATTCTTTTTGCCTTCTGCGGGATCCTGTTTTTCTTCCGTGTGCTGCACACCAGCCTGGATACAAAGGGAGCCCTGGCGGCTGCAGCCAGCAGACTTGCCCTGGAACTGACCGGGGAGAAGGAGGCCGGGGCCAGAGGGCTGCTGTATTTTGGCCAGGAATTGAAGGAAAAGGGGGCTTCCACCCAATGGATTGCCGGAGGGATAACAGGCATTCGCTGGCTGGGAACGCAGACATCAGGAGAGGACGTGATTCTCTGCATTCAGTATGACTGCAGGCTGCCGGTGGCATTATTTGGCATCCGAAAGATTCCGGTTTCCCAGCAGGTGAAGATACGGAAATGGATTGGAGCCGGCCAGGGTGCACCCGGGGATGGGGGAGAGGAGAACTGGGTTTACATAACGCCCAGCGGGAGCGTTTACCATACCTCCAGGGAATGTACCCATTTGCAGCTGTCGGTTCGGACTGCATCCGAGACACAGGCCAAGGCAGAGTATACGCCCTGCCAGAGATGCGGGAGCAAGCTCTCCGGGCTCTGCTACTATGTGACTGACGAAGGGGAACGGTATCACACCACATTAAGATGCAGCGGCTTGAAACGGACCGTATACCTGGTGCGCCTGTCGGAGGCAGCAGGATATGGAGGCTGCAGCAGATGCGGCGGGAAATGAGAAAGGGAGTGGAAAATATGGGAGACATAAGGATCCTGAAAATATGGGTTTTGCTGGGAATTATGGGAGGATACAGCTGGGAGGACATCAGAAAGCACAGCATTTCGGTAAAATACCTGGCTTTCCCGGCTGCCCTGGGGCTGGCACTGCATATTTGGGGAAATGACAGTACCTGGGTAAGTATGGCACTTGGAATTGCAGTAGGCGCGGGAATTCTTGTGCTTGCTGCGGCGACCGGTGGACGGATTGGGCCGGGAGACGGCCTGCTGTTGGTGGTAACAGGAATTTACCTGGGTGGGGCAGGTAATTTTCAGCTGCTGATGTATGGCCTGCTATATGCAGCCCTGGCCTCCCTGACGCTGTTGGTGCTGCGGAAATGGCATAGGAACCGGGAGCTGCCCTTTGTGCCCTTTCTATTCCTGGGATATCTCACCATGATTGCAGGGGAGGCAGTATGTTAAAGGGGAGAAGCATGGCCAGTGAGGCCAAGGGGAGGAGCATGGCCAGTGAGGCCAAGGGGAGCTGTAGGGCCAGTGTGACCGTGGAGGGGGCTCTGGTGATGTTCCTGGTGCTGATGGTGCTGATGGGGTGTATGCAGATGGCCATTTCCCTGCATCAGCAGGTAGTGGAACGGGCCGGGGTGTATTGGGTAGAGCTGGAGGATGCAGATTGGAAATTCCGGCTGTATTCTCTGGGAAGGGAGGTACTGGATGGAGGTTAGCTTTAAAAGGCAGATGAACCAAAGCTTTATGACAATACGGGATCAATTTGCCGAAAGGGAGACATGTGAATTACAGATGCTGGCCAATAATGAAATCCCGGCGCTTCTGTCTGTGGAGCCTGAGATTCTGGACGGATGCGTCTGTTATTGGTATGACATTACCGGATACCGGTCACTGGCAGATTATCTTGGCAGAAGGCAGCTGGATATGGAAGGGCTTCGGCTGCTGCTGTTTGGCCTGGAGGAGCTGTACCGGCAGCTGGGGGAGTACCTTCTGGACGAATGGCCCCTTCTTTTAAAGGAGGAGTATATTTATTTGGATTTTGCAGGCAAGGGACTGGCGTTTACCTATGTGCCGGGCTGGAGGGAGGAGCCGGCGCAGGCATTTCAGGAATTGATGGGGCGTCTGCTGCAGCAGCTGGATCACAAGGACAGACAGGCGGTTATGGTGGCCTATGATGTGTATCAAATGTCTCTGCAGCGGGAGCTTCCTCTGGAGGAGATGCTGCAGGAGGCAATGCAAAAGCATCTGGATGAGGAGGAACCGAAAGCTGAGGAAGCCATGGGCCTTCCGGAAATCTCGGCCTCCAGGCAGGGCAGCAGGGAGCGGGAGGCAGCGGGTGATTTCGGAAGGAAGCGGATGGAAATACCGGAAGGCGGAGGAGGCAGCGGATTTAGAGAGAGGCTTTCTTCTCTCAATTTTAATAGGAAGGAGGGCTTTTGGAGCCGAGGAGAGAAGCCGAAGGAGGCGGTATACGGAGGCCGAGGAGAGAAGCCGAAGGAGGCGGTATACGGAGGCCGAGGAGAGAAGCCGAAGGAGCCTGCCTACGGAGGCCGCGCAGAGAAGCTGAAGGAGTCTGCTTATAGGGAGGGACGGAGGCAGCAGAGTAGCTCCGTGTATCTGGCGGGCCAGGAGGAGATGGAGGCGCTTACCTATGGAAGCGGCCAGGATGCAGTGGTTGTGCACCCTACGGAGCTATTAAGCGGAACAGGTGGTCTGCAAGGGAGGCTCTGTTATCTGGGACAAAAGGACTGGGAGGATCTGATTCTGGGAAAGGGGGATTTTCTGATCGGAAAGAAGCGTCAGGAGGTGGACGGCTATCTGCCGGAGCGCTCGGTGAGCCGAATCCATGCCAGGGTGGAAAAGGATGGGGAGGACTATTTTCTGGAGGATTTGAATTCCACCAACGGAACATTTCTCAACGGCGAGCGTCTGGAGTACCGGCAGAAGGCAAAGCTTGCAGCCGGGGACCGGATACGGTTCGGAAATGTGGAATATTGCTTTCGGTAATATGTTATTTTCAAACATGCGCCAGGATTTTGTTGATTGTATCTCTAAAATCGCATATAATGATGATGTTAGGGTAAAAAGTATTTTGAACCCTATCAAATGGACAATTTGACGAATGAGGGCTGGTATTATGCGACAGAAAAATCCGGATATTTGCAATAAGGCTCTGGTTGCTCTGAATGTGATTGTTTTTTTCATATTGGAGCTGCTGGGGGATACGGAGGACGCCATATTCATGTATGAACACGGCGCCATGTTCCCGATAGAGGTGCTGGAGACAGGGCAGTGGTATCGCCTGTTTACCTGTATGTTTCTCCATTTTGGGATACGCCATCTGGGGAATAATATGGTGGTGCTGTTTTTCCTGGGAGATAATCTGGAGCGGGCCCTGGGCCATGTGAAGTATGTGGTTCTGTATGTGCTGTCAGGGCTTTGCGGCAGCCTGCTGTCTGCGTGGATGATGCTGCGGTCAGGCGCTTATGCCGTGTCGGCGGGAGCCTCCGGCGCAATATTCGGAGTGATGGGAGGCCTGATCTATGTGCTGATCCGCAACCATGGGCGCCTGGAGGATCTGACGGCAAAACGCCTTGTTTTTATGGCTGCATTAAGCCTGTATCTTGGCTTTACCTCTACGGGAGTGGACAACTATGCCCATCTGGGAGGGCTGCTGTCAGGATTGGCATTAGCAGTACTTTTATACCGAAAAAAGCGTTACAATCGAACCAGTGATTGACTTTCGGAAGAAAAGCTTTTATACTAAAAATACGGCTGAAATCAGGCAAACGAATCGGGAGGTCATGTATGAAGGTTAATATTTACTATGGTGGTCGAGGTCTCTTGGACGATCCTACGCTTTATGTCATCAATAAAATGCAGGAGGTCCTCACAGAGCTGCGGGTGACCGTGGAGCGCTATAATATTTTTGAGCATAAGAACAGTATTTCTACGCTGCCTCAGACAATGAAGGATGTAGACGGGATTATTTTGGCCACTACGGTAGAATGGCTTGGGATTGGCGGCTATATGCAGCAGTTCCTGGATTCCTGCTGGCTGTATGGGGACAAGGAGAAGATTGCCTCTACCTACATGCAGCCCATTGTCATGTCTACCACCTACGGCGAGCGGGAGGGAGAGATGACCCTGGCCAATGCCTGGGAGATTCTGGGAGGCCTGCCCTGCGCCGGCCTGTGCGGCTATGTGGATGATCTGGTAAGCTTTGAGATGAACCGGGATTACACGGTGATCATTGAGAAGAAGGCGGAGAATCTGTATCGGACCATTTCCCAGAAGCAGAAGAGCATGCCCAACAGCAATCAGGCGGTGACAAGAACGATACTGCGGACCCAGCAGCTGGAGCTGACGCCCCAGGAGAGCGAACAATTATCCAAGTATGTGTCTGACGACGGTTATGTGAAGAAGCAAAAAGAGGACATTGAAGAACTGGCAAGTATGTTCAAGGATATGCTGGGGAAGGATAAGGTTGAGGACGAGACAGCCTATATTTCGGAGCTGCAGGCGAATTTCGTACCACAGGAGGAGTTTAAGGCCAATTATCTGTTTATGCTGGACGGCCAGGAGAAGCCGCTGACCGTGCAGGTGGACAATTGGGAGCTGAACTGCTTCTACGGCCAGAATGGCCCCATTGATGTCTATACGAAGCTGACAACAGAGGTGATGGATCGGATTATCCATGGGGAGATGACCTTCCAGAGAGCCTTTATGACCGGGGATATGACGGCCAAGGGGAATTTTAAGACGCTGCGTATGCTGGACCGTATTTTTATCTTTCCGGGGTAAGGAAGGATGGAGAAGGCATTCAGACAGTTAAAACAGGAGAGTGAGAACAATGGAGAACTGTATTTTCTGCAGGATTATTGCGGGGGAGATTCCCTCGGCAACCATTTATGAGGATGAGGATTTCAAGGTGATTCTGGACATCAGTCCGGCAGCAAAAGGACATGCCCTGATTCTGCCTAAGCAGCATTATGCGAACCTCTATGAGCTGCCGGAGGAGCTGTGCGGGAAGGTGATGAAGCTGGCGAAGCGGCTGGCGGCCCATATGACGGAGAAGCTGAGCTGTGACGGCTTCAACCTTGTCCAGAACAACGGAGAGGTGGCAGGGCAGACGGTATTTCATTTCCACCTGCACCTGATCCCACGCTACAAGGATGGGGATAACCGCGATCTGCTGACCTGGAACCAATTATCCTACCAGGACGGTGAGACCGATCAACTGGTAGGATTGCTGCGGCTCTAGCGCGTGTTTGAATATTGCTTCTGCCCTGCCGGCATTTGGCCAAAGGGGAGATCAGAAGGATTGGATCAGATCAATAATCGTATCAATGGAATTCAGCTGTTTGCTGGATTCCATTTTTTCTTTGTAGTCAGAGACATGCCCCAGCACATGGAGGATGGCCTGGGATAAGGTCTCGTCTGACAGCCGCTCCTCTTCAATGACATAGCTGAAGCCCTGCTTTTCAAACGACCGGGCATTCAGAATCTGATCGCCCCGGCTGGCATTGGCGGACAGGGGGATCAGGATGTTGGGCAGATGCAGGGCCAGGATCTCGCAGATCGCGTTGGCGCCGGCACGGGAGATCACAAGGTCAGCCAGGGCAAAGAAATCGCTAAGCTCTGTCCCGGCATATTCAAATTGTGCGTACCCCTCCTGCCCTGTGAGGGAGGGCTCCAGCTTGCCCTTGCCGCAGAGATGAATGATCTGGTATTGGCTGCAGAGCCTGGGCAGCAGCTGCCGCACCGCCTGGTTGATAATCTGGGAACCGGTGCTTCCGCCAATGACAAGAATGGTTTTCCTGCTGTCGGAGAAGCCGCAGAGCTTTCGCGCTCTGCAAGGATCGCCGTGCATCAGCTCAGCCCGGATGGGGGAGCCGGTAAGTACGGCCTTTTCCTTAGGAAGGTACTGAAGGGTCTCGGGGAAATTGCAGCAGACCTTCCGGGCAGCGGGAATGGCCAGCTTGTTGGCCAGACCGGGGGTAATGTCCGATTCGTGGATGACGGAAGGCACCTTACAGTGCTTTGCGGCCAGGATAACCGGGACCGAGACAAAGCCCCCCTTGGAAAAGATCACATCGGGAGCAATGCGCTTGATCAGACGCCTGGCCTGGGCATAGCCCTTCAGTACCTTGAAGGGATCTGAAAAGTTCTTAATATCAAAATAACGGCGCAGCTTTCCGGAGGAAATGCCATAGTAGGGGATATTCTGTTGCTCAATGAGCTGCTTTTCAATTCCCTCATAGGAGCCTATGTAATGGATCTCATAGCCAAGCTCCTTTAATTTGGGCATCAGGGCAATATTGGGTGTTACATGTCCGGCAGTTCCGCCTCCGGTAAGAATAATTTTTTTCATATCGTGCCTCCTGGGTCAGGATTTTCTTCTCTTCTTATATTATACGCTTTGTGGGAAAAGTCAAGGAAAAACAGATGTCGCATCCTGCTGTCATTTCCCGGTGTCGAAGGATAGGAGAACTTGCGGTGAAAAGTGGGCTTTGGCTACTTTTCAAAATAGATGGAAATAATCTATAATAGAAGTCATAAACATAGAAAGGAGATGTATGGGCAAATGAGAGACATGATATTCGCTTTTATACATCAATACGCAGTGTGGGGCATTCTGGCCATTGCCATATTAGGGCTGTTTGTTCTGCATGGTATGTACCGACAGATAAGAAAGCTGAACCGGAGCCTGGGACTTGTGACAGCAAAGGTACAGCAGTATTTTGATATTATTATGGGCGAAGAGGAGGAGGACGAGGAACCGGCAGACAGAAGGGCCGTACATATGCAGGAGCAGCCGGTTCACTATACGCCCAGGGAGGAGGATTTCCGTCTCACCAGAGGAGAACGGGAGATGCTTTTGGCGGATCACAGTGAGCGCACGTCCCGCACAGAGCATACGGACCGCGTGGACCGGATGGACCGGAAAAAGACCAGAGAACAGGAAGAGGTGCTGGATGCAGTACTGCAGGAATATTTTTCTTGATAAATCTTGATAAAATGGGGACACTTTGTTAAAATATAAGATAGTCAAAATTTAACCCATTTTTAAGACTTTAAAGGAGAGAGAGCAATGAGCAAAGTGACCTTTGATTATGCCAAAGCAGCAGGATTTATCAGTGAGGAGGAGCTGTCCTATATGGGCAAGCTGGCGGAAGATGCAAAGGAGGTTCTGGTAGGAAAAACCGGAGCAGGGAACGATTTTCTTGGATGGATCGATTTGCCGGTGGATTATGACAAGGAAGAATTTGCGAGAATCAAGCAGGCGGCAGAGAAGATCAAAAATGATTCAGAGGTGCTGATTGTGATCGGCATCGGCGGCTCCTATTTGGGCGCCCGTGCAGCTATTGAATTTCTGAGACATGGCTTTTATAATAATGTATCAAAAGAGATCCGCAAGACGCCGGAGATCTACTATGCAGGAAACAGCATCAGCTCTGCCTATCTGAAGCAGCTGATTGACGTGGTGGGAGACCGGGATTTTTCCGTGAACGTGATTTCCAAGTCAGGAACCACCACCGAGCCGGCCATTGCATTCCGCGTGTTTAAGGAGCTGCTGGAGAAGAAATACGGCAGGGAAGAGGCAGCCCGCAGAATCTATGCCACCACCGATCAGGCCAAGGGGGCATTGAAGAAGCTGGCTGCGGAAGAGGGCTACGAGACATTTGTGGTTCCGGACGACGTGGGAGGGCGTTTCTCCGTATTGACAGCAGTGGGCCTTCTTCCCATCGCTGTCAGCGGCGCAGATATCGACAAGCTGATGGAGGGCGCTGCCAGCGGCCGTAAGCTGGCACTTGAGAGTGAATTTGCCGAAAACGATGCACTGAAATATGCCGCTGTCCGCAATATTCTCCACAGAAAGGGCAAAGCCGTTGAGATTCTGGCCAACTATGAGCCAAGCATTCACTATGTATCAGAGTGGTGGAAGCAGCTGTACGGAGAGAGCGAGGGCAAGGACCAGAAGGGAATCTTCCCTGCCTCCGTTGATCTGACCACCGATCTGCATTCCATGGGCCAGTTCATTCAGGACGGTTCCAGAATTATGTACGAGACGGTTCTCTGCCTGGAGACACCCCGGGAGGAGCTTGTGATTAACGAGGAGAAGGTGGATCTGGACGGCTTGAATTACCTGGCCGGAAAGACCATGGATTTTGTCAACAAGAGCGCTATGAACGGTACGATCCTGGCTCATACCGACGGTAATGTCCCCAATCTCATGGTGTCCATTCCGGAGCAGAATGAGTTTTACCTGGGACAGCTGTTTTACTTTTTTGAGTTTGCCTGCGGAGTCAGCGGATATATCCTTGGCGTGAATCCCTTTAACCAGCCGGGGGTAGAAAGCTACAAGAAAAATATGTTTGCGCTTCTGGGCAAACCGGGCTATGAAGCAGAGCGGGAAGAGCTGCTGAAACGCTTGTAAGAAATTTGTAAAATGAATTTTACGGGAAAATCTGGAAAAAAAATAAAAAATCCGAAAAATATCTTGATATATAAAAGAGATTATATCGGGAAATGAAGGTAGGATTATAGAAGAAAGGGCGGAAAATCAAGGGTTTTCCGCCCTTTCTCTTTTTGCTCTTTCCGAGAGAGTGCCGCCGAAAATTAAAAACTTGACAAAGAAATAATAGTTTGCTATAATGCATTTGTAACAAGTTTGTAATAATTGTAACAAATTTGATTCAAACAGCATAGAGTATGTCATAATATCTTTGCATCAAAGAAATATTTTGCTATGCTGGCAGGAGGTATTCATGAAAGCGAACAGGAAAGTTATCGAAGGTGCAACCGTTGCAGCGTTCGCATTGACGGTAATGATCACCGCAGCTGTCAACAGCAATGGAAACAACATTGCAGAGTCAAGTGCAAAAGAGGAAGCTCCGGCAGAAAAGATTTCTGTGGCATCTAAGGAACGGTCAGAGGAGACGCTGTTTGCAGCGGCCATGGCCCACAAGATGGAGATTGCTCCGCTGACAGAGGCCGTAACTGCATCGCAGGAGATTGGGCTCCAGGCAGGAGCAGCAGCCGCACCGCAGGAGATTGTTCCCCAGACGGCAGATGCAGCCGCACCGCAGGAGATTGCTCCCCAGGCAGCAGCCGCATTGCAGGAGAACACGCTCCAGGCAGGAGCAACAGCCGCACCGTTGGAGATTACGTCCCAGGCAGGAGCAACAGCCGCACCGTTGGAGATTACGCCCCAGGCAGGAGATGCAGCCGCACCGCAGGAGAACGCTCCTCAGACAACAGATGCAGCCGCACCGCAGGAGAACACTCCCCAGACAGCGGATACAGCAGAGGGAACAGCTCCCCAGACTGTGATTCCAGGGGGAGAAGCGGCAGAGGGAGAAGAAGCCCAGCCGACAGAGGAAGCAGCTTCCGAGTGGTCTGCAAAGCTTATGCCCAATGTGGAAGAGTCCCTGAATATCCGTGTGGAGCCCAGCGAGGAAGCCCAGCTTGCAGGTAAGCTTTACAAGGGCGCTGCCGCTGATATTGTAGAGCGGGGAGAGGAATGGACCAAGATTTCCTCCGGCAGTGTGGAAGGATATGTGAAGAACGAATTTTGCGTATTTGACCAGGAAGCAGAGACCATGGCCCAGGAGCAGGGGTCTGTGTATGCCACAGCACTGACAGGTGGTGTGCGTGTCCGCCAGGAGGCAGATACCAGCGAGGATGTTACAATCTATGATGTCCTTGGAGAAGGCAAGAAGGTTAAGGTTGATACGAATGTGGAGGCACCCGAAGGCTGGGTAGCTGTCAGCTGTGCCGACACGACTGCATATGTAAGCGCAGAGTATGTGTCCGTAGAGCTGGAATTGAAGGAGGCTGTCTCCATTGAGGAAGAGCTGGAGGCTATCCGCAAGGCGGAGGAGGCGAAGAAAGCGGCAGCCGCAAAGTCCTCATCCAAAAGCCAGAAGAAGTCCGTGTCAGCATCTTATGACGAGGTTACCCTGTTGGGAGCATTAATCCAGTGTGAGGCCGGCAGCGAGTGCTATGAAGGCAAGGTTGCAGTTGGAGCTGTTGTTATGAACCGTCTGCGAGGCGGATGGGCAGGCAGTATTTCCGGCGTGATTTATCAGAGCGGACAGTTTACACCGGCATCCAGCGGAGCTTTATCCAGAGTATTGTCAAGCGGTGTCAGCAGCAGCTGTCTGCAGGCAGCCCAGGAGGCAATCAGCGGTGTGGACAATGTAGGCGGCGCCACATCCTTCCGCAGAGCAGGTTCTGCCAGCGGCCTTGTGATTGGCAACCATGTGTTTTTCTAAAAACTGAATATATATAATAAAAATATGGTATTCCCGAATATTTTTTCGGGGATACCATATTCTATTTCTATATGAAATTGTAGTTGTAATCTGGAAGGAAGTATAGTAATATAATGGAAAGAAGCTGCTTCGGCGAAGGAAAGGGGCGATCCAAATGATGGTGATGATCTGGCTGGTGATCCTTGTGGTTATGGCAGTGATTGAGATTATTACATTGGGGCTTACCACAGTCTGGTTTGCCGGCGGGGCGCTGGTGGCATTTATTTTCAGTCTGTTTGGGGCACCTGTACCGCTTCAGATTACAGTGTTCGTTATTGTATCCCTGGTGCTGCTGTTCCTGACAAGGCCCATTGCCCTGAAATATTTCAACAATGGCCGACTCAAGACCAATGCAGAGGGGCTGATTGGAAAATGCGGCATTGTGCTGGAGGATATCAATAATCTGCATGCCGTAGGACTTGTCCAGGTGGACGGGATGGAGTGGTCCGCAAGAGCCACAGACGAGTGCACCATTGAGAAGGGGCAGGAGGTAGTCATACGGGCCATCAGCGGAGTGAAGCTGATTGTAGAAGAAAAGAAAACGGAGGGATAGACTATGATGGATTGGGCATGGATTGCAGTTGTAATCGTATTGATTTTGCTGGTATTGATTTTGCTGGCATCCTGTGTGAAGATTGTACCGCAGGCACATGCACTGGTTATTGAGCGTTTGGGCGCCTACCAGGGTACCTGGGGCGTTGGGATACATTTTAAGGTGCCCTTTATTGACCGTGTGGCCAAGCGTGTGCTGCTGAAGGAGCAGGTGGTGGACTTTGCGCCTCAGCCTGTAATTACCAAGGATAATGTCACCATGCGGATTGATACGGTGGTATTTTTCCAGATAACGGATCCCAAGCTGTTTGCCTATGGTGTGGAGAATCCCATCATGGCCATTGAGAATCTGACAGCCACAACGCTCCGTAATATTATCGGTGATCTGGAGCTGGACGAGACACTGACCTCCAGAGAGACCATCAATACCAAGATGCGGGCCTCCCTGGACGTGGCCACGGATCCATGGGGAATCAAGGTCAACCGTGTGGAGCTGAAGAATATCATTCCGCCTACTGCCATTCAGGATGCTATGGAGAAGCAGATGAAGGCAGAGCGTGAGCGCCGTGAGGCGATCCTTCGGGCAGAGGGTGAGAAAAAGTCTACGATCTTGGTTGCCGAGGGTAAGAAGGAGTCTGCGATTCTGGATGCCGAGGCCGAGAAGCAGGCAGCGATCCTTCGGGCGGAGGCGCGCAAGGAGGCTACCATCCGCGAGGCAGAAGGCCAGGCAGAGGCCATTCTTAAGATTCAGCAGGCCAATGCAGATGGTCTCCGCTTCCTGAAGGAGGCAGCGCCGGACGCTTCCGTACTGCAGCTGAAGAGCCTGGAGGCTTTTGCTAAGGCAGCGGACGGCAAGGCGACCAAGATTATCATTCCCTCCGAGATCCAGGGGGTGGCCGGGCTTGCCAAGTCCGTGGTGGAGATAGCAGCCGACAAACAATAGGATCATAATACAATTTCATTACATGGATATACCGGGCTGTCTGTTGTGGCAGCCCGATTTCTCATATCACAGTCAAATTTACAGAAAGAAGGAGATTTGTATGAAACTGACAGGCCGGAGTTTTTTAAAGCTTAAGGATTTTTCAACAGAGGAAATTACATATCTGGTGGACTTGGCGGCCCAGCTGAAGGAGAAGAAGCAGAAGGGAATCCCCCATGATGAATTGAAGGGGAAGAATATTGCCCTGATTTTTGAAAAGACAAGCACCAGGACCCGCTGCTCCTTTGAGGTGGCAGCCTATGATCTTGGCATGCATGTGACATATCTGGATCCCAGCGGCTCCCAGATCGGGAAAAAGGAGAGCATTGCGGATACAGCCAGGGTACTTGGCAGAATGTACGATGGGATTGAATACCGGGGCTATGGCCAGGAGATTGTGGAGGAATTGGCAAAATACGCCGGGGTTCCGGTATGGAACGGGCTGACCAATGAATTCCATCCCACCCAGATGATTGCAGATATGCTGACGATTCAGGAAAAGCTGGGACATCTGAAGGGTGTGAAGCTGGTATATATGGGAGATGCACGGTATAATATGGGGAATTCCCTGATGGTGGCCTGTGCGAAGCTGGGCATGCATTTTGTGGCCTGCACCAACCGGAAATATTTCCCGGATCAGGAGCTGGTGGACTACTGTGAGGAAGCGGCCAAAGGCACCGGGGCCACCATAACCCTGACAGAGGACGTAGCAGAAGGCGTCAGGGGAGCAGATGTCATCTACACGGATGTGTGGGTGTCCATGGGAGAGCCGGATGAGGTCTGGGAGGAGCGGATCCATGATCTGACGCCTTATCAGGTGAATCAGAGTGTGATGGATCAGGCAGGAAGCCAGGCGATTTTCATGCACTGCCTGCCAGCATTCCATGATCTGAAGACTACGGTGGGAAAGCAGATTCATGAAAAATTCGGCCTGAATGAGATGGAAGTGACAGACGAGGTATTTGAAGGCGCAAGGTCCGTGGTCTTTGACGAGGCGGAGAACCGGATGCACACCATCAAAGCCGTGATGTATGCCACCCTGAAGGAATAGGCATGGAGAAGAAAAACGGAATCGGATGCAGGGTCTGCCATTATCAGGAGATTGATTCCACCAATATCCAGGCAAGGCGTCTGGCAGAAGAAGGGGCGCCCCACGGAAGTGTAATTGTGGCCGAGGCCCAGACTGCCGGCCGTGGCCGGCACGGAAGAAGCTGGGTTTCAGAGCCTGGAAGCGGACTGTGGTTCAGTCTGCTGCTGCGGCCGGACTATTTGCCGGACCGGGCCTCTATGGTGACGCTGGTGGCGGCTATGGCGGTGACAAAGGGCATCCGCCGGATAACCGGGCAGCCGGCAGAGATCAAGTGGCCCAATGACGTGGTGCTGGAGGGAAAGAAGGTCTGCGGGATCCTGACTGAGCTGAATGCCCGGATTGAGAGGATCAACTATATAATTGTGGGAATCGGCATCAATATCCGCAGGCAGCAGTTTCCGCCCGAGCTTAGGGAGAAGGCCACATCCCTGGAGCAGGACCAGGAGCTGCAGATTGACCGCAACCTGCTTCTGGAGGCTGTTTTGGAGGAGTTTGAGCTGTATTACGGGCAGTTTCTGCAGAGGCTGGACGTGAGCCTGTTTCAGGAGGAATATGAACAGCTGCTGGTAAACAGGAACCGCCAGGTTCAGGTGTTGGATCCGGCAGGGGACTATCAGGGAATTGCCAGGGGAATCAATGAAAAAGGGGAGCTGCTGGTGGAATGCGGCCAGGGGCTTGTAAGGGTAAATGCCGGAGAGGTGTCGGTGCGGGGAATTTACGGATATACATAAAGGAGACCATATGGAACAGGAAAAGCTCATTTTGTGCGGAGCCAGCGCATATACCCAAAAATATTACCTGAATCCGCAGTTTGACAATCTTCCGGAGGGAGTGAAGGAAGAATTAAATATTTTATGTGTGCTGTACACAGAGGATGTGGGCGGCGCCCTGACCCTGTTTTTTGATGAGGCAGGCAGCCTCCAATTCGAGACAGAGTGCCGGGAGGGAGATTTTCTGTACGATGAGATCGGAAGCGTGTTAAAGATCAAGCAGATTCAGCGGGAGCGGGAGGAGCTGCTTGCATCCCTGGAGCTGTTTTACCGGGTTGTTTTTTTGGGGGAGTCATTTACACAGGAAAGTTGATGGAGGGATAGAAGGATGTTATTAGTAATTGATGTTGGTAATACCAATATCACCTTTGGCGTATTTGATCAGGAGCGGATTATCACCACCTTCCGCATGACTACAAAGCTGCTGCGTACCTCGGATGAGTATGGCATTGAGCTGAAAAATATGCTGGTGCACAATAAGGTTGCGCCCCGGGAGATTGAGGATGTGATTGTGGCCTCAGTGGTGCCCAATGTAAACCATTCGCTTTTAAGCGCAGTGATCAAATACCTGGACAAGCAGGCGATCATTGTGGAGTCGGGGATTAAGACAGGGATCCGGGTGGTGACGGAGAATCCCAAGCAGATCGGCGCAGACCGTATTGTGGATGGGGCGGCAGCCTATGAGCTGTACGGCGGGCCGGTGCTGGTGATTGATTTTGGCACGGCCACAACCTATGATCTGATTGATGAGACAGGGGCCTTTATTTCCGGAGTGACGGCTCCGGGGATACGCACCTCTGCCAAGGCCCTCTGGGAGGAGGCGGCAAAGCTTCCGGAGATTGAGATCCGCAAGCCGGACAGCATCCTGGCCAAGGAGACCATATCCAGTATGCAGGCAGGCCTTGTATACGGACAGATTGGCCAGACAGAGTACATTGTCAATCAGACAAAGGCAGAGTCCGGCCTGAAGGAGCTGAAGGTGGTTGCCACCGGCGGCCTGGGCAAGATCATTGCAAATGAAACCGATGCCATTGACATCTACGACCCCACCCTGACGCTTCAGGGGCTGCGCATTATTTATAACAAGCAGAAGAAGAAATAATATGGAAGCATTAAAAATCGGCAATGTAGTACTGGAAAATAATTTGATACTGGCGCCTATGGCAGGGGTAACAGACCTGCCATTTCGCTTGCTTTGCAAGGAACAGGGGGCAGGCCTTCTGTGCATGGAGATGGTCAGCGCAAAGGCAATTTTTTATCATAGTAAAAATACGGAGAGCCTGATGGAGATTGCGCCGCAGGAGCGGCCTGTGTCCCTGCAGCTCTTTGGCTCTGACGCAGACATTATCAGTGAAATGGCAAAACGGATTGAGGAGCGGCCCTTTGATATCCTGGACATCAACATGGGCTGCCCGGTACCAAAGGTGGTAGGTAACGGCGAGGGATCGGCCCTGATGAAGCAGCCCGGGCTGGTGGAGGAGATCCTGACCAAGACCGTGAAGGCCATCCAAAAGCCGGTAACGGTAAAAATCCGCAAGGGATTTGATGAGACAAGCATCAATGCCGTAGAGATCGCAAAGATTGCGGAGGCCAGCGGCGTGGCGGCCATTGCCGTCCATGGCAGAACCAGGGAGCAGATGTATGCCGGAAGGGCTGACTGGGACATTATCCGTAAGGTGAAGGAGGCAGTGTCCGTGCCGGTGATTGGAAACGGAGACATTACCAGCGGGGAGGAGGCCCTTCGGATGAAGGAGCAGACCGGCTGCGACGGCCTGATGATCGGCCGGGGAGCCCAGGGCAATCCCTGGATCTTCCGGCAGATACAGGAATACCTGGATACGGGCCGCAGGCTGGAGAAGCCTCCCTTTGAGGAGATGGTGAATATGCTGCTGCGCCATGCCAGGATGCTTCTTGAGGTAAAGGGCGAGTATACCGGGATCCGGGAGATCCGCAAGCATGCGGCCTGGTACACCAGCGGATATCAGCATTCTGCCAGGCTTCGGGGAAGAATCAATGGGGTGGAAAGCTACCAACAGCTGGAGGAATTATTTTCAGGGCTGTCTGCATATAATTGAAACAAGGACAAAGACAGGGGCAGGCAGAAGAAGGTATGGGAATTTTCAGGGAGTGGTGGAAGCGGGGCAAAAGGGCGCCGCAGGAGCCGGCCGTAACAGAGGAGGAGAGCGGGGAGGAGCTGTGGTATGAGAACCCGTATCTGCCCTGGATGCGGCAGATCCTGTGGGATGTTCTGCCCCAGCGGGGTTTAAGCTATCAGACCCTGCGGCTTGCGGTTTTGGATACCGATGAGGATGAGGAGGTCATTTTCTGGGAGGACATGGTGCTGCAGGTGTTAAACGATCTGGCGGAGGATTTGAACGGATTGTTGATTTTTACCCGGCGGCCTGCATATTTTCAGGAGTATGTAGAGAGAATGTATGAGGAAAATGGTTTGCTGGTGGAGCTGTGGGAGAAAGACCGGCTGGAAAGGGAGCATTTTCAGGTGCAGCTGGCCGCCAATACGCTGCTGGATTTTGAACGGCAGGGAGGCATGCGCCGAATGCGTCTCAGAGAGCCTGGGCTCTACATCCCCGTTTATAAAAAACCGTGGAAAACCGCGGAAAATCTTGACATTTTAGTACCTATCGGGTATAATACTGTGATTGTCAGAGGAAAAAAAGAGGAAAGGTGTTAACAGCGATGGAAAAGAAGAATATCTTGACTTATGAAGGACTGCAGAAGCTGGAAGCTGAGCTGCATGATCTGAAGGTTGTAAAGCGTAAGGAAGTGTCACAGAAGATCAAAGAAGCCCGTGAGCAGGGAGACCTTTCTGAGAATGCAGAGTATGATGCAGCGAAGGATGAGCAGAGAGACATTGAGGCCAGGATCGAGGAGATTGAGAAGATTCTGAAGAATGCTGAGGTTGTGGTTGAGGATGAGGTTGATCTGGATAAGATCAGCATTGGCTGCAAGGTACGGATATATGATTGTGAGTTTGAAGAAGAGTTAGAATATAAGATTGTCGGCTCCACGGAGGCCAGCAGCCTGCAGGGGAAGATTTCCAATGAATCACCTGTGGGAAGGGCGTTGCTGGGAGCAAAGGTTGGCGATGTGGTCAAGGTTGAGACACAGGCAGGTGTGATAGAGTACAAGGTGCTGGAGATTCAGCGGTCCAATTAGAAGAGGAGAGGAACCATGGCAGAGAAGAATCAGAATGTACAGCAGCAGGACATGAACCAATTGTTACAGGTCCGCAGGGATAAGCTCCGGGAGCTGCAGGAGAGCGGGCGGGATCCCTTTGAGATTACCAAGTATGATGTGAGCCATCACAGCCAGGAGATTAAGGATCACTACAGTGAGCTGGAAGGCAGCAGGGTTACACTGGCAGGCCGTATGATGTCCAAGCGCGTAATGGGCAAGGCCTCCTTCTGCAATATCCAGGATCTGAAGGGGAACATCCAGTCCTATGTGGCAAGGGACACCGTTGGAGAGGAGCCCTATAAGGAGTTCAAGAAGCTGGATGTGGGCGATATCATCGGCATTGAGGGCGAGGTGTTTACCACCAAGACAGGGGAGATCTCCATCCATGCCCAGAAGGTGACGCTGCTGTCCAAGAGCCTTCAGATTCTGCCGGAGAAGTTCCACGGCCTGACCAATACGGATATCCGTTACCGTCAGCGCTATGTGGATCTGATTATGAACAATGAGGTGAAGGATACCTTTATTAAGCGTTCCAAGATCCTGGCCACCATCCGCAGCTATCTGAATGGCCTGGGCTTTCTGGAGGTGGAGACCCCCATGCTGGTATCCAATGCCGGCGGTGCGGCGGCACGCCCCTTTGAGACTCATTTTAATGCGTTGGATGAGGATTTTAAGCTTCGTATTTCTCTGGAGCTGTACCTGAAGCGCCTGATCGTTGGAGGCCTGGAGAGGGTCTATGAGATCGGACGTGTGTTCCGCAATGAGGGTCTGGATACCAGGCACAATCCGGAGTTTACCCTGATGGAGCTGTATCAGGCTTACACCGATTACCACGGCATGATGGACCTGACGGAGAACCTGTTCCGCCATGTGGCCCAGGAGGTGCTGGGAAGCACCAGGATTGTCTACAATGGTGTTGAGATGGATCTGGGCAAGCCCTTTGCCCGCATTACCATGCTGGATGCAGTGAAGCAGTATTCCGGCGTGGATTTCAATGAGATCCATACCCTGGAGGAGGCCCGGGCTGTGGCCAAGGAGCACCATGTGGAGTATGAGGAGCGCCATAAGAAGGGCGATATCTTAAGCCTGTTCTTTGAAGAGTTTGTGGAGGAGCATCTGGTCCAGCCTACCTTTGTGATGGATCACCCCATTGAGATCTCCCCCCTGACCAAGAAGAAGCCCAGCCATCCGGATTATGTGGAGCGGTTCGAGTTCTTCATGAACGGCTGGGAGATGGCGAATGCCTACTCGGAGCTGAATGATCCCATTGACCAGAGGGAGCGGTTCAAGGCCCAGGAGGAGCTGCTGGCCCAGGGCGACGAGGAGGCCAACACCACGGATGAGGATTTCCTGAATGCGCTGGAGATCGGTATGCCGCCCACCGGAGGGATTGGATACGGGATTGACCGGATGTGTATGCTGCTGACAGGGGCCAGCGCGATTCGCGATGTTTTGCTGTTCCCGACTATGAAGTCTTTGGACAAATAAAGCCAGTATTTTCAAGGGTTTGCGGTACTTCGATTCAGATTTTGCAACAAAATTGCAACAAATTTGCAACGCATAATGCGGGATAATGCCTGATAATGCGTTGATTGGTACATGAGCCAACTTAATACAGTAAGCACTTTAAGGACATTTTTCTAAAAGAAATTTTAGGGAAGTGTCCTTTTTTGTTATGGTCAAAAAATAAATTTGAATTGGAGGAAAAGGAAATGGCAAACACAGCGTTAAGGTCAGGAGTGAAAAACCGTTCTCCGGGGCAAAAGCAAATTCGGGTTGACAGTTAGCCGTATTTTGGGTAACTGGCAGCACGAATCCACAAGGGTTTGGGAGTGTAGCTCCCAAGAATATAAAAAAAACAAGCAGATAAGATAAGGAGGACAAGCTATGGCAGCGAATACAGCGAAAGGTGCAGGAAACAAAGATACTCGCACAATTACTTTCAAGAGCAAAGAACATAAGGATTTTTATAAGGAGTACCTGCAGAAATGCAGATACCAGGATGTATACCATAAAGCATTGGTGTACTGCCTGGGGATTGGTCAGGATACTAGGGTAAATGTGAACAGAATTTATGATTTTAAAACAGGATGCGTGAAAACGGAATGCCTGCGGGAAGGATGGCAGACCAGCGGAAGTGCGAAAATTGTACGGATGGCATTTAACCTCTATTGTAATGGAACGCCAAGTGTCTATGATACGGAGGATGTGGATGAACAATTAAAGGAGTTCCGTTGTTATACAGTGGAAGATTTATTCTGCTGCGGCTATGCCAGATACTTTTGGGAGGCAGTCAAGCTCCGCTATCCGGAATACTGTTTTTACGTGGATATGGAGGATTTATATGCTTAAAATCAGGATGCAGGGGACAAAGAAAGACCTTCACTGGTTCCGGCGGCTTTTGGAGCGGCATGAAGGCGTGGATGTGAAAGAAGTGTCGGAACCATTTGCAAACAAAGGGACAAATAAGTATTTCCGTGTATATGCGGAAGTGGAAAGAACAGAAAAATAGATTGGAGAATCAGGAGGAAAGTATATATGTGCAGAGTGATCGCAGTAGCAAACCAGAAAGGCGGAGTCGGCAAGACTACAACGTGTGTGAATTTAGGGATTGGGCTTGCCAGGGCAGGCAAGAAAGTATTGTTGGTAGAGGCAGATGCGCAGGGCAGCATGGCGGTGAGCCTGGGGATTGCGGAGCCGGACGAGCTGGATGTGACGTTAGTGAACATCATGGAAAAGGTAATCAACGACGAGGATGCAGAGTTAGGTGAGGGCATTATCCACCATGAGGAAGGGATTGATTTTATCCCGGCAAATATCGAACTGGCAGGCTTGGAAACGGCCTTGGTAAATGTTATGAGCAGGGAAACGATACTGCGCCAGTATCTCAACAGCGTAAAAGGGGAGTATGACTTTGCGATTATTGATTGTATGCCCTCGCTTGGCATGATTACGATAAACGCCCTTGTAGCGGCGGACAGCGTACTGATTCCCGTAGAGGCGGCATATCTCCCAGTCAAAGGGCTTCAGCAGCTTATTAAGACGATTGGACGGGTACATAGAAAGCTAAACCCAGCGCTTGATATTATGGGGATTCTGCTGACAAAGGTAGACCGGAGAACAAACTTCGCAAGGGACATTTCAGCGCAGATCCGGGAGGTATATGGGAACCGGGTACATATTTTTGAGAACTGCATCCCGTTATCTGTAAAGGCTGCGGAAACCACGGCAGAGGGGAAAAGCATCTATCTTCATGATCCGAAGGGGATTGTGGCAGGCGGCTACCACTCACTGACACAGGAGGTGCTTGCGGATGAAAAGTAAGAGCGCAGAGAAGGTAAAGCTGAACAGCTTTGATGATTTGTTTGGCATAGATGAAACGGGCGAAACGGTCACTTCCGTTCCCCTAAGTGAGCTGCATACGTTTAAAGGCCATCCGTTCCGGGTATTGGATGATGAAAAAATGCAGGAAACGGTGGAAAGCGTAAAGCAGTATGGCGTGTTGATGCCGGGGATTGTGCGCCCGCATCCGGAAGGCGGCTATGAGGTTATTGCAGGGCATAGACGGTGGCGGGCCTGTGAGCTTGCCGGACTTACGGAAATGCCTGTCATTATCCGGGAAATGGATGATGATACAGCGGTAGTCCTGATGGTCGATACGAATATCCAGAGGGAGGACATCCTGCCAAGTGAGAAGGCGAGGGCATATCGGATGAAATACGAAGCAATGAAGCACCAGGGCAGCAAAGGGGAGAAATATACTGCGGATGCCATCGGGGAAGCTGCCGGGGACAGCGGGAGGACAGTGCAGCGTTATATCCGGCTGTCGGAACTGGCGGAAGAACTGATGGATTATGTGGATGAAAATAAAATCCCTATGGTGGCCGGGGAGAAACTGTCTTATCTGAAAGCAGAAGAACAGGCATGGGTTGTGGACGCCATCGGCAACAGCGGCATATTCCCATCGAAAGCGCAGGCAGAACAGCTAAAGGAAAGCAGTGAAACAGGGGAATTGACGGAAGGGAATGTATATGCGGTTTTAATCCGGAAAGAGAAGGAAAATGTGAATGTGACGATTTCCGCAAAGAGAATCCGCAATTATTTCCCGACGGAATATTCCAAAGAGCAGATTGAGGATGTGATCTATACACTTCTGGAGGAATGGAAGCAGAAGGAGGGAGGGACAACGGATGCAGGAATTACAGTTTGATTATTATCGGGGCATGGAAGCGGAGCAGTACACGTTTTACCGGATTCCGAAGGTTCTGTTCACTGCAGAATGCTTCAAGTCTCTCTCTTGTGAAGCGAAGGTTTTATACGGTCTTTTATTAGACCGTATGAGCCTTAGCATAAAGAACCGGTGGTTTGATGAAGAGGACAGGGTGTATATCATTTTTACAGTGGAAGAAATTGCAGAGCTTATGAACTGTGGTACACAAAAAGCGGTAAGGCTTCTGAAAGAACTGGATGCAGATAAAGGAATTGGACTGATTGAAAAGAAACGCCTGGGGCTTGGAAAGCCGAATGTCATATACGTGAAAAATTTCATTATCCGGCAGACAGAGGACAAGGAAAGAGAGGAAAAACAGGGTGGAATGCCTATAAATGCACAGAATAGTGAAAATCACAATTCAAGAGTTGTGAAAACCACAATTCAAGAATTTCCAGAATCACAATTCAAGAATGGTGAAAATCACAATTCAGGAATGATGAAAACCACAATTCAAGAATCTCCAGAATCACAATTCAAGAATGGTGAAAATCATACTTCTGGAATGGTGGGAATCACAATTCAAGAATTTCCAAAATCACAATCTAATAAGACTGATATTAACAAGACTGATTTAAGTAAGACTGAATTTAGTGAAACGGAGTGTAGTAAGCCTGATCTTAATGATCCTGAATCCGGTGTGTCTGCTATCCATCCTAATCCTATCCTGTCTAATCCATCTATCCCAGGAACAGAGCCGGATGTGATGGGAGAGATGGATGCTTACCGAGACATCATCCGGGAACACATATCTTACGAGTGTTTCCAGGACGGGCGCTATCACCGGAGGGAGGACGTGGATGAACTGGTGGAGCTGATGGTGGAAGTGATGATGCTGCCGGACAATGGCACAGTGCGGATTGCAGGAGTGGAAAAGCCGGCGGCGGTTGTCAAGAACCGGTTTATGAAGCTGAACCATGAGCATATGGAGTATATCCTTACCTGCCTGGGCGCAAATACGACGAAGGTGGGAAATATCAAGGCATACCTTCTGACAACTCTGTATAATGCCCCGATGACCATAAGCAATTATTACACAGCGGAAGTGAACCATGACCTATATGGGAGCGGATGAAAAAGTACGGGGAATATTGGCGATAAAATTGTTTCGGTGTGCCAGGCGTGATATACTGGATGCAGGTACAGATTGGAGGAAGGTATGAAAATAAGTGAATTTGTAAAGAAAGTGGTAATCCCGGTTGTATCGTCATTGTTTTTGGCGGCATTGTTCCGTCCGCTGTGCATGGAGAATGGGGAGTGCAATTATTTGAACCTGTGGTGGTTCATGGGTATTCCATTTGGCATACATAGGATGTTTTTCTGGATTATCCCGAAAGGCTATGACATTGGCAGCACGGTGGGCATCCTGTTTATCAATGTTCTTGTGGGCGGCGTGATTGGCGGGATCGTTCTTGTCTGGAGACTGCTGGCAGCCGCAGTATATCTGGTGAAAGCAGTCGTGGCAGTGATCAGATGGACAGTGAAAAAAATGGCTGGGAAGCCTTGCAGGGCGTGATTGGCGTTTGAAAGAAATAGAAAGAAACAGAAAGGACAGGCAATACAGGCATAAATTGAATAACAATCCGTAAAAACAGCTTGATACACGGCTGTTTTTTTGTTGTCCAGCTTTACGGCACGGTGTCGCAAAGTCAGGGGACAGGGCTTGACGGAATGGCGGATGTAAAGCGGGCTGCACACTTTACGACACGATGACGGAAAGTTCCGGGAGAAAATTCAGACCAGGAAGGAGGTGCATATTGGGCAATCGTGCAGGGTCGCAGGACTTGATTGAATTGGGCAACCGTATCCGTGACCGGAGGAATGAGATCAGCATGTCACAGGAGAAGATTGCGGAACAGGCAGGGATCAGCGCCAACACCGTCAGCCGCATTGAGGGCGGGCAGTCTGCGATGTCCATAGAGATATTTATAAAAATGGTGCAGATACTCGGCGTGGATGCGAACGAGCTTCTTGGCGTAAGCGGCCAGACGAAGGAGGATGGGCAGTGCCGGAAGATGTTCTGCCGCATCCGGCATCTGAAGCAGAGTGAGCAGATGGTGGTTTTACAGACGATGGAGGCATTGGTCGATGGACTGCGGCAATGCAGGTGATGTGATTTACCACAGTTCTTGAAGTTCCACAAATATGTTGCCCTTTCCGGGAATCTCCACATATATGTTGGGGTAAACGGAAGGGCCGGCTGTTAAACTGGATACATCAGAGGAAAACAGCCACAGGAGAAAACGGTGATGGAAGGGGGATAGCAGAAAGGCAGATAAAAAGACCAGGATTATCAGAAAATATAAGGATAAAGTTATGGACTGGTAAAGGCGGTAAAAGGGGTTCTTGGCTCCCGTTAAAAAAAACGGGTGAGCCGGGAGCGTTATTTTACTGCCTTCCTGCTGTATCGGACAATCCCTGTGATGCCAGTTTTCCGGGCCGCCCGCAGCCTTCGGGCAGAAAGGCGGCTATATATGCTGACATTGCAGGAATTGAAACGAATTGTGGATGTGCCGGGTTTTGGAGTAAAACTTCCAACGGCAAAGCAGCTAAGGGCATCCAGATCGGTAATCGCACAGGAAAGTCTTGGCTTGGATTCGGAAATATCCGCTTATCAGAGCGGTTATGTGCTTTATCAGGTGGAAAAATATTTCACAGTGTTTTTACTTCACTCATGCAGGGATTATCTGTATCTGGCAGATGGAAAGACGGTTATCCTGCCGGAACAATTTTTTGAAAACAGGGAATGGTATCTGCGGCTTGTACTGGAAGGCGAAGACCGGCTGAACCGGAACCATGAAGAAAAGGAACGGAGCTGGAATGTTTCTTACAGCGCTGTATCCGAAGATTGGCTGGCAATGGAAAACCTGACAGAATCCATGTTAGAGCATTTGACAAGGCAAGAGACGGTGGCAGAAATATTGGGGATTTTATCGGCAAGGCAGAAATATGTCATTCAAAAATATTACCTGCAGGGAGAAACACGGGAGCAGATTTCAAAGGAATTAGGCATCAGCCAGCAGGCGGTATCCGCAATGATTTCCCAGGCAGTCCGCAGCATCCGTAAAAATTATCAGGTTTCTCAGAATTGCCCTGATTACAGGATATGTTGCGGGGAGGGCAGGGCATGAGAGGGAAACAGCCGAAGGAACGGGATCATTATGTGCTGCGGATGGCGGACGGTACATTAGTGGATGTGACCAGAGAGGTTTATTTAGAATGGTATCGGTCACGGCGCAGGGAGCGGTATCAGAAGGAGCGGAACCGGAAACATGGCATATGCAGTCTGGACAGCTTAGAGGTCCGGGGGAATGGTTCAGGGCATTTCCAGGATGTGGCAGAGGGGGTGGAGGAGACGGTTTTGCGAAATATCTGCCGGGATAAAGTGAGGGAAGTTCTGGAAAAACTGCCTGCAGAGGACGCCAGGCTGATTGAGCTGCTGTATTTTGCGGAAGCTACGGTAACAGATACGGCAAAGCTCTTTGGCTGCAGCCGGAAAACGATACAGAACCGCCGGAAACGGATATTAGAAGAGTTATGCCGGAAAATGAAAGAGCAGGGAATTCAAGGGGGATATTTCTGAAAGCACATGGTTTTCCACTTTGCGACATCGTGTCGCAAAGCGGAGTCCTGCCATCAGGGATATTTTATTCGTATTGTATTTCAAATTCTCCTGGATTGTCTTTGATATTATTTTGTACATCAGGGTTTTCTGTATTAAATTCTGTAACGTATTCAAAAGAATAAGCTTCCTTACCTTTTTGTGCATTTTTTTCAGAAGTGAATACATCTACGGATACATTGTTAGGATATCCGTTTATATCAAACGAAAAGCGTGTACTGTGGAAATCATTGTCAAGGATATGCTGTATGATTTCCCTGGAACATGCTTCTTTATCCGATACGTCATCTTTATCGGCAATGACATCAATATCCAGTTCATACCAGTTGCCGGATGTTGTGTTATTGGAAGAGAGAATGTCCATTTCAATATATTCTTTGGAACACCCACATATCATTCCGCATGATAATAAAATTAAGATTCCTGTTTTTTTCATTTCCCGTCACCTCCAATTACCTAACCAAATGGTTTGGTTTTGAATAAAGTATAACATCTGGTGATAAAATTTGAAAGAGTAAAACTAACCAAACGGTGAGGTGCGATATGTATTACAGGCGGATCAGGGATTTGAGGACAGACCATGATTTACGGCAGATAGATGTGGCTGAATTTTTGGGCTGCCATGAAGGTGTATACAGAAGGTATGAGAATGGGGTGCGTGAGATACCGCTATGGGCATTGTTGAAGCTGGCACAACGGTATGATGTCAGTGTTGATTATATGCTTGGGATTACAGATAATAGAAGAAAATATGGTGAATAGGGTTATGGCACATTAATTTCTCATGCCATAACTCTTTTTGTATCATGCTCTCCTGCAGGATGTTTTATATCTAATATTCTGAGCATTTTCAAATATTGGCCTTCTTCTATTTACCTAACCGAATAGTACGGTTTTGATTAGAATATCCTATCTGATGATAAGATTGAAATATAGATCAAACCGAACGGTGAGGTGTAGTATGCATTACAAGAGGATCAGGGATTTAAGGACAGACCATGATTTAAGACAGATAGATGTGGCTGAATTTTTAGGGTGCCATGAAGGGGTGTACAGAAGATACGAAAATGGTTCACGTGAGATACCGCTATGGGCATTGATGAAACTGGCGGAACGGTATGATGTCAGTGTCGATTATATATTGGGGATTACAGATAATAGAAGAAAATATGGGGAATGAAAGGCTATGGGATAAGTCATGTACCATAGCCTTTTATTATTTTCAGGATTGTGTATCTATTCTTCGATTGAGCTAAATCCGTTTTTAATTCTGGCCCGCAGAAGACGGGGGAGCCTGTTGTTTTCCTTTTACAACTTTGCTATTTGTACATCTGTTATTTTTATTTTCATCCCATAAGGCAATATTATGTTTATCGGTATAAGAAGAATTATATTTTATGCCGGAAATATCCTTCCTATTTTTTACAATGTCTAAAAAATCCAATGGTACGGCATAATTTTGTTCTGCATAAGCTGGAGATGTTAAATAATCTTTTATGAAGATATAGAACGCCCTAATATCAACGGAATAATGGCTGGCGAAAAACTGTACTGTTTCATCTGAAAACAGGCTGTCAAGCCTATCGGAAGCCATAATTGTAAAATCCATTACGCTAATTCTGTTTTTTATAGTGCATTCAGCAACAGAGATATAATCGTTTTCAGCAGCTTTTTGTTCTTTACAGGAAGTCTTTATATCTTCTGCCAAATAAAGGACTTGTTCGCCGGCATGATTTACCCTTCCAGTTATCTTTATTGCTGATGCAGGCGCTACACCAGAATGCAGATCATCATATCCGCTTATTGGTATGCCGTTTTCTTTAATAATCCCTGTATTTTCTCCATCAGCTGGATCAATGATTCTTGCTCTATAATAAATTCCATTATCCAATTCAGTTATGGGTATGTGCATTGCCGCCTGTTGAAACAGTTCTTGGTTCTTTTCTTTTTTTTCGCCATTCAAACTCTCAAAACTAAATTGTTTAACATTAAGCATGGAAAAGAGCGCCAGGTCGGTTCTAATTTTAAAGTCATGCATTTTCATCACTCCTTTTTCAATAAACTATTAACGGGTAAAATTCTGACTGCTTAATAGTTATTCTATCATATCTAAATGTTTTTTCCATTCCAATTTTATCTTATATTAAAAAATCAAAGAAATTTGCAAATCTGCTTGTATTTTGCCCTCTCCAGCCTGCTATTAGTGAAAGGGTAACATTTCTGAAAAATTTCCACTATCACAATTCAAAAATTTTCCCTTTCAGCGTACCTTGAAAATTTCATATCCTGCCCAGATTGATACCCGGCATTGAGTGTGCATCTTAGCGTACCTTGCCGGAGAAAACGCCCCAGGAAAGAGAAGCCGGGGCAGGGAACGGGTCTGGGAGGAACACAGGAAAACGCTCAATATAAAATAAAGCCAGTCCGGGAAACCGGATTGGATAACAGCAGATGCCATGCAGGGAAGCCTTTTTGTTCCGGTGTGTTTGAATATGCCGGGACCAGAGGGCTTTCCTGTATTGATGTGCTGTTATCGGCTGGCAGTGCAAATAAAACGAAGGGAGACAGATATATGGGAAGATAGGAAATAAGCGGAAAAGACAGGATGATGGCAGTTATGGGACTGCACAATGAAGAAAGCGAGGGACAAAATATATTGAAAGGAAATGTAAAGAGGATTGTATCCGGCCTGCTGTCGGCGGTCACGGTCTTGTCAGCCTTCTTACAGCCGGTGGGAGTTTATGCGGCAGTGCCGGAGACTGTGGCTTATGAAGCGGAGTACCCGGCTTTTGAGAAGGTGAAAGAAAAACTGGATGCGGATGAAATTGTGGCTGCAAAAGATCATATCGTGGAGATTGACAGTGGCTTTGACGTGGAACATGATTTTTCCGGCATAGAGTTTTCGCCGGATAAAGTAAAAATCATATTCCATGAAGCGAAGGATAAAGATGGGAAAAAGATTGACATCGGGAAGGCAGGGACTTACAAAGCGGTTTATTTTGTAGAGCCGGCCAGTAAGAATCCATCTTACCATATCAGCAGGAACATTATTGTAAAGGAAAAAATGTCTGTATCATCTTCTGAAAAGCGGACGGCAGATGGAGAAGGGAGCGAAAACAGCCATTCCGATGATTCAGAAGGAACGGAAGCAGATGGGGAAGGAGATTTGCCGGGGCAGACGGCAGATGGGGAAGGAATCCCAAAGGAATCCATGACAGAATCCGAGATGGAAGCGGTCATAGAGGGCATGGAACAGGCAGAAGATACAAGACAGGATGCGGAAATGATTGCAGAGGAAGAAGGCATCCTTCTGTTTGCAGAAGCAAGGCAGACGGCAAGGGCTTCTGGTTCCGCAACAATGGTAAAGGGTAGGAAGATTTATTATCCCGGCAACCTGGGAAATTACTCTACCTGTTATTTCACGGTAAATGGGAAGATCGCATATTGCCTGGAGTCTGCAAAGGGTTCCCCGGATACCGGGAGCTACGCCGCCCAGATTATAGACGGGAATCCGAACCTGCAGAAAGCGCTTTATTATGGCTATGGCGGCACAGGGGATGTGACTGCAAGCTATATGCCGTCCTTTGGAGAGGATTTAAAGTATGTGTTCACCCATATCGCGGCCAGTTATTTTTACTGCGGCATGGATGGGTTTGCCGGATGCACGATGGATGATTTGCGGGAGTGCGGGGTGCTTGGTTGGATCAATTATCTGGAAAGCCTGCCTGCGCCGCCCGATCCACAGATTAGTTTGAGCAAGACCGCTTTGAAAGCAGCCTATGATGGCTCGAAACAGGTGACGGGGACAACGAAGCTAAACGGTGATTCCAGAAATTCCATTACCATTAAGCTTCCAAAGGATGTGACATTCCATAATAAGACAGACGGGAGCAAGCAGACAGGGGGAAATGTCCGTGTTTCCGGTGGGACAAGTTTTTATTTTACTGCCCCGGTGACGGTCAATGGGGACTGGAATACCGGAGCAATGAAAGGCAGCATCCGGGTGATATGGAAGGCGCTTGTCGTTCCGACAGGGAGCGCCACGCAGGATATTGGGAGTTATTATGAGGAAGAAGGCGGCAATTCCGTGAGCCTTTCCGTGGACTGGCTGGAACGTGCAAAGGTGAAGGTAATCAAGGTGGATTCCATTGCCAACGCAAAACTTTCCGGCGCTGTATTCGGCGTTTACCGGGATAAGGACTGTACGGACTTGATTACCAGGATGCCTGCAACGGACAGTAATGGTGCGTCGGAAGCAGAAATTGTCATGACACAGAATACGGTGTATCTGAAAGAGATTACGGCTCCGGCAGGATACCGGTATAATGCGACTGCTTACCGTGTGGCTCTGGAAGCGAACCAGACAGCTTCCACGACTGTCCCGGATGTGGAGCAGCTTGGAAATCTGACGATTTACAAGGAAGGCGAGGTTCTGACAGGTGCGGATTCCAATGAGAACGGCACAGCATTCCGTTATGAAAGCCGTAGACAGAAGGGCGCTGTATTTAATGTCTATGCGGCAAAGGATATTACCACGCCGTATGGCTCGGTAGTCTATAAAGCCGGGGAGCTGGTGGCGGAAAATCTTGTGACCGGGGACAATGGCTCTGTGACGCTGAAAAACCTGCATCTTGGCACATACCGGGTAAAGGAAATGCAGGCCCCGAAGAACTTCTATAACAAAGGGGAAACAAAGGATGTGGCGATTGCCTATGCCGGGCAGATGGCGGAGGCGGCGTTTGCCAATGCTACATTTTTAAATGACAGGCAGAAAGCGGATGTGCGTGTGGTAAAGAACGATAAGGATACGGGAAATGGACTTGCAGGGGGAATTTTCGGACTGTATGCTTCAGAAAATATCACCAATGCAGACGGGAATGTTGTTGTATCCAAAGGCGCACTGATAGACAAAGCAACAACGGATGGTGATGGCAATGCAGCATTTTTGGCAGACCTTCCGGTTGGGTTTGGGTATGAGGCAAAAGAAATCCAGGCTCCAGAGGGGTATCTTAGGAATACGGAAGATGTGTATTCTTTCCGGTTTAGTTACTCCAATGACCAGGAAGCGAAAGTGACATTCTCCCATACTTTTGCTAATGAGCGTGTCAACGCCACAATCCGGCTGCAGAAGAAGGATAAGGAAACCAATAAAAATATTCCACAGGGGGACGCAACGCTAGAACATGCCGTTTACGGCTTATATGCAAGGAATGACATCCTACACCCGGATAAAAAGACAGGCGTCCTTTATAAAGCCGGGGAACAGGTGGGAACACTGACTACGGATAAAGAGGGCAAGGCAGAAATTACAGATTTATACCTTGGGGAGTATTTTGTGAAAGAGATCACGCCGCCCACGGGCTATCTGGCGGACGGAACGGAGTATGACCTGTCCTGCAGCTATGAGGGGGATTTGGTGTCTACGGTAGAACGTGACTGCACATCCCCGGAGCAGGTGAAAAAGCAGCCGTTCCAGATCATTAAGGCAGCGGACAATGGGAAAACCGATGCGGATTTATTATCCGGTGCAGGGTTTACGGCATGGCTGGTATCTTCCCTGGACACAAAGGAAGATGGCGGATATGATTTTGATTCCGCTGAACCTGTGGAAATCGGGGAGAACGGGGCAACGGAAATCTTTACTGATGAAAAGGGTTATGCCTGCAGCATCCCGCTCCCGTTTGGGACGTACATTGTGAGGGAAACAACCACACCGCATAATTATACGCCGGTTAGGGATTTCCTTGTGCGTATCACGGAGCATAAGCCGGACACTCCGCAGGTATGGCGGGTGCTTCTGGACGATGAATTTGAAGCGAAGCTGAGAATTGTGAAGCAGGATGTTGAAACGAAGAAGGCTGTGCTTGCGAAAAACACAGAGTTCAAGGTATATGACCTGGACAACGAGAAATATGTGGAGCAGGTGACGACTTACCCGACCGTGGTAATACATAAATCCTATTTCACGGACAGCGAAGGTTATCTGATTTTGCCGCAGAACCTGAAAATCGGTCATTATCGGATAGAAGAAGTCAATGCCCCGTTTGGCTATACGCTGAATGAGAATTATTATGAAGTGTCTGTGGATTCAGATACGTTGTACCAGATGGACGATGTGTCAGGGGATGTTATCATTGATGTTGTCTATGAAAACCATCCGGTAAAGGGTGAGCTGCATATCGTGAAGAAGGGTGAAGTGCTGAACCGGTACGATGATAAGGATTTCCGGTATGAGGTGGAAACATTAGAGGGTGCAGAGTTCAAAGTTTATGCGGCAGAGGATATTTACACCGCTGATTTCCAGAAGGACGAAAACGGGAACCGAATTCTTGAATATGCTTCTGGCGTATTGGTGGATACGCTGGTGACAGATAAAGACGGGAAAGCGTCGATTGAAAACCTTCCGCTTGGTACATACCGGGCAGAAGAAACAAAAGCCCCGGAAGGGTTTGTGCTGAATGGAGAGGCGCAGACCATTACCTTTGCTTACACAGACCAGAACACGCCAATCATTGAACAGACAGCCACATTTGAGAATGACCGCCAGAAGGTGGCGATTGCAGTGGTGAAGAAAGATGCAGAGAATGAATCTGTGGTAGCGGGGGCAGTCTTTGGACTGTATGCGAAGGCTGATATTTTCGCACATGGGGAAGTGATTGTTAAAGCGGATATGCTGCTTGGTGAAGCCATGACAGGGGAAGATGGCAGGGCAGTCTTTGACCTGGATCTGCCTTTCGGGGAATATTACATCCGGGAGGAACAGGCTCCTGCAGGCTATGTATCTTCCGATGAAACCATTGAAGTATCTGCAGCATACCAGGGGCAGGATGTAGAAGTTGCAGAATATGTGTCTGAATTTAAAAATGAACCGACAACCGTTTCCATTAAAAAGACAGACCTTGCAACAGGCGTGGAACTGGAAGGGGCAGCATTGACTGTCCTTGATAAAGACGGGAATATCGTAGATACATGGAAATCCGTCAAAGGAGAGGAACATATCATTAAGCGGCTGACCGTCGGAGAAACTTATACGCTCCGGGAGGAATTAGCGCCTTATGGGTATTTAAAGGCAGAAGAAATCACGTTTACCGTGGAAGATACGGCTGAAATCCAAAAAGTGGAGATGAAGGACGATGTGCCGACAGGTACGCTCCTGATCAACAAAGAAGGGGAGTTTTTAGAAAATGTATCGTTGCTGGACAGCATTGGCGGCTGGATCACGCATCTGTTTGAGTATGTCACCGGCTCACTGAAAGATGTTGTCTTTGAAGTGTATGCCCTGGAGGATATAAAAGCGGCAGATGGGGAGAGTGAGGATTATTATAAAAAGGATGAGCTGATAGCTGCCATCACCACGGACGATAGCGGGATTGCAAAACTGGACAATCTCCCTCTTGGGAAATATTATGTGAAGGAGAAAGAAACAGCAGAGGGTTATGTCCTTGACGGGGAAATCCGGGAGATTGACCTGACTTACCGTGATCAGGACACAGCGGTTGTCACGTTCTCTACGGACTGGCAGAATAACCGCCAGAAAGCAGAAGTCAATGTAATAAAGACGGAGAAAGATTCTGACCGTGCAGTGGAAGGGACGGTATTCGCCCTTTGTGCGAAAGAGGACATCACCAATAAAGATGGCGAAGTGATCATGGAGGCGGATACGGTGATTGAGGAAAAAGCCACGGACGAAGATGGGAAGCTGTCATTTGCGGCTGCCCTCCCGATTGGGTTCCCTTATTATGTGAAAGAAACGGCCCCCGCTCCGGGATTTACCAGCGAAGGTGAAACAAAGGAATTTGACTTCACCTATGAAGATGCGGAGCGAGAAAGCATTTCCTATGAATTTGCCTTTGAAAATGTTCCTACGGTATTTGAGTTTACCAAAACATCCCTTACAGATGGAAAAGAGGTAGAGGGTGCGAAGCTTAAGGTAACGGATGAGGACGGCAATCTTGTGGATGAGTGGGTTTCCGGCAAGGAGCCGCATATCATCAAAGAATTAGTAGTTGGTAAAAAATATACCATGACAGAGACACAGCCTGCAGAGGGCTATGTGACTGCGGAGAGCATTGAGTTTGTTGTGGAGAATACAGGAGAAGTGCAGAAGGTGGATATGAAGGATGATGTGACAAAGGTGGAGATTTCCAAGACAGACATAGCCGGGAAGGAACTGCCAGGGGCAAAACTTTCCATTCTGGATAAAGACGGGAAAGAAGTAGAAAGCTGGACTTCCGGGAATAAGCCGCATTATATGGAAATGCTGCCAATCGGGGAATACACACTGCATGAGGAAAGTGCGCCGGACGGCTATCTTGTGGCAGAAGATGTGAAGTTTGAAGTTAAGGATACCGGGGAGATCCAGAAGGTTTCGATGAAGGATGAAGCGGAGCCGGACGAACCGGATCAGCCGAAGGAAACACCGAAACCGAAAACGCCGTCTGCTGAGACTCCGAAAACAGGGGATGACAGGCCGTTCTGGTTATGGCTTGCCTTGGCCGGGATTGCAGTCTGCGGGATAGCAAGCTCTGTGATTATATTCTACAGAAAAAGGAAGGAGGACTGACAGCGTTTGGAGCAATCCAAGAAAACGCTCATTGCAACACAATAATAATTTAATAAGACATATGGGCGTTTGCAGAAAGAATCTGTAAGCGTTTTTTATGCTTGTATATGGGGAACTGTCCATTACAGGTTTTAAATTGGGAATATATCCACACAGAAATTGATGTATGGCAGTTCCCCATATGGAAAGGGGTGAAGCAGAATGAAAGGAATCATTGCCGCCGCAGGCGTATTTGTGGCGGTCACGCTGTACTCGTGCATCCGGGCAGGGGCGCAGGAGGACCAGCGGATGGAGGAAATGAGGCAGAGAGGGGAATGGGATGCAGGCAGGAAGGACAGACAGCCGGAACCGGGCGAGGGATAACAGGAGATATGCGGGAGACAGGCCGGGTGACTGTAAACACTGCTATTTCTGGAAAGGAAAGCGGAAAGGCTGCAGCCAGAAGGAATGTTATTACCTTCTCCCGAAGGAGAGTCCGGCATCAGTGGATGTTTCCGAAAATCCTCTGCCGCAGGAATTTAGCGGAAATGGCGGTGGCGGCTGTCAAGGATGTCCATACGGCAGGCATTCCCCATGCATCGGTTACTGTCTGAAAAAAATTTTACGGGAGATGGGGGAGAAAAAACAATCCGCAGGAAAGGAGGGGGAACGACTTGCAGGACGAGGTAAATGAGAAAACCGTATCGCTGTGCGTCAATGGCGGCAAGATCTCCGCAAGGATTCTGAAAGCCGCCATGCTGAAAGCGCTGGCAAAGATGGAACAGGAGAAGCGGAACGGGAAGCAGAAAAAAATGGAGAAACAGGCAGTGCAGAAAGCGGAGAAAGGAGCTGCTAAAAGCCACGGGAAACAGAGCATGGAGAAGCTGATGAATCAAGGATGCCAGCTTTCCAATATTGAAGTGACAGACGGCAATATCAAGTCCTTTGAAAAATGCGCCCGGAAGTACAGCATTGATTTCAGCCTGAAAAAAGACACGTCCATCTCCCCGCCCCGCTATTTTGTATTCTTCAAAGCAAAGGATGTGGATGTCATGACGGCGGCATTTAAGGAATATACCGGGAAGTCGCTGAATAAAAGCAAGAAACCATCCGTCCGCAGGAAGCTGGAGCAGGCGAAGGAGCGGGTTGCAAAGCACAGGGAGCGGGAAAAGACGAAACAGAAGGAACGGGGGCCGGAGCATTGAGTGGGAAACCAAAAAAGAAACCTGCAGCAGAGAAAAAATCCGTGCCGTTGTCCGGAAAAATAAAAAGCATGATCCGGGAAAAAATGCCTCCCGTAGATGTGAAGCGTCTGGCAATGTTGAATATCCCCTATGTGATTGTGTTTTATCTGGTGGATAAATTAGCGTGGCTGTACCACCATTGTGTAGGGGATTCCATGATAGAAAAGTCGATGGCGCTGTTCTTAAATTTCCAACTGGCGTTTGAAAATCCGATTCCGAGTATTCATGGGGGTGATCTGCTGGCCGGGGTGGCCGGAGCTGTGGCTGTGAAGCTCATGGTATATCTGAAAGGCAAAAATGCGAAGAAATACCGGCAGGGAGTGGAGTATGGATCTGCAAGGTGGGGAACGCCCAAAGATATTGCCCCATACATAGACCCGGCATTTGAGAATAATATTCTCCTGACGCAGACGGAACGCCTTACCATGAACAGCAGGCCGAAACAGCCAAAGTATGCCAGAAATAAAAATGTAATTATTATTGGAGGAAGTGGAAGCGGCAAGACACGGTTCTATGTGAAGCCGCAGCTCATGCAGATGACGCCGAATGTCAGCTATTGTGTCACTGATCCGAAAGGCACAATCCTGGTCGAATGTGGGGAGATGCTGAGGCGTGGCACACCGAAAATGAAAGACGGGAAAGCGGTACGGGATAAGAATGGAAAAGTTGTTTATGAACCGTATAAGATCAAGGTTTTAAATACCATCAATTTCAACAAAAGTATGCATTACAATCCGTTCCGGTATATCCGCTCGGAGAAAGATATTTTGAAGCTGGTGAACACTATTATTGCAAATACGAAGGGGGAAGGAGAAAAATCTTCCGAAGATTTCTGGACGAAAGCAGAGCGGCTTTTGTACTGTGCATTGATTGGCTATATCTATTATGAAGCGCCAGAGGAAGAACAGAACTTCTCTACGTTACTGGAGTTTATCAATGCTTCGGAGACGAGGGAGGACGATGAAGAATTTAAAAATGCTGTGGACGAACTGTTTGAGGAACTGGAACAGGAGAAGCCGGAACACTTTGCGGTACGGCAATATAAGAAATTCAAGCTTGCGGCGGGTGATATATGCTCTAAATGACTTCTTAATCACGAGATTTTCTCATGGTTAGTGAAGAACCCATTTAGAGCATATTTCATGTAAGGAGGCAGACGCTATGACGAAAACCAAAATCACTCCATTATACGAGAGATTGAGCCGTGACGATGAATTGAACGGGGAATCCAATTCTATCAGTAACCAAAAATCCATGCTGGAAGATTACGCCCGCCGCAACGGTTTTCCAAACCCGACCCATTTCACGGACGATGGAATCTCCGGAACCCGGTTCGACCGCCCCGGATTCACTGCCATGATGGAAGAAGTGGAGACCGGGAACGTGGAGGCAATTATCATCAAAGACATGAGCCGCCTGGGACGTGACTATCTCAAAGTTGGCCAGGTCATGGAAATCCTGCGGCAGAGAGGCGTTCGGCTGATTGCCATCAATGACGGGGTGGACAGCGCCAACGGAGAGAATGATTTTACCCCGTTCTTGAACATCATGTATGAATTTTACGCCAGAGATACCAGCCGCAAAATTAAATCTGTATTTAAGGCAAAAGGCATGAGCGGCAAACACCTGACAGGTACTGTCATTTACGGCTACTTATGGGACGAAAAGCGGGAACACTGGATTGTGGACGAAGAAGCCGCTGACGTGGTGCGCCGGATATTCGCTATGACCCTGGACGGATACGGCCCCTACCAGATTGCGAACCGGCTGTCACGGGAAAAGATTGAGATACCTTCCTTGCACCTCTCCCATTATGGGGAGGGCGTGAATCAATCCAAGACGTTTAAAGACCCTTATGGCTGGGGTTCTTCCACTATCGTCAATATCTTGAAAAAACGTGAGTATTTAGGCCACACCATCAATTTCAAGACCCGCAAACATTTCAAGGACAAGAAAAGCCACTACGTTGACGAAAACGAATGGGTAATCTTTGAGAACACCCACGCTGCCATTATTGACCCGGAAACCTTTGAGAATGTGCAGAGAATCCGTTCCAATGTGAAGCGTTACCCGGACGGCTGGGGAGAAGCCGCCCCGCTCACCGGCCTGCTCTACTGTGCCGACTGCGGCGGCAAGATGTACGTCCACCGCACCAACAACGGCAAGCGTATCTCACAGTATACCTGTTCCCAATATAGCAAGGTTCCGGTCGGCGTTCTCTGCTCCACGCAGCACCGAATCAACGAAAGCGCCGTCCTGACACTGGTTTCCGATATGCTCCGGGCGATTGCGGAGTATTCCAGAAACGACCGTGCAGAGTTTATCAAAGCGGTTCAGGAATCCCAGGCCGAGCAGCAGGCCAGCGACATCACCAGAAAGCGGAAAGGGCTGGCGGCAGCACAGAAACGGGTCGGGGAACTGGAAAAACTGATATGCAAGATTTATGAGGACAATGTGCTGGGCAAGCTGCCAGACGCAAGGTACGCCGCCCTGGACGCACAGTACGCAAAGGAGCAGGAATCCCTTTCCGGCGAGATTGTCGAACTGGAAAAGGCAATCGCCGGATATGAGCAGAGCCGGAAATCAGCGGAGAAATTTATCGCCCTTGTTGACAAGTATGAGAATTTTGACAACCTGACTACCACCATGCTGAATGAGTTTGTGGAGAAAATCCTTGTCCATGAGCGTGACCGGAAAGGCAGTATTGAAACCACGCAGGAGGTTGAGATTTACTTCAATTTTGTCGGGAGGTACATACCGCCCCATTTCGGGGAAGTGAACCTTACGCCGGAGGAACTGGAAGCCCTGCGGAAGAAAGAGGAACGTAAGGACAAGCTGCACCAGGCATATCTCCGTCGCAAGGCCAATGGGACACAGAAACGATACGAGGATAAAATCAAGGCAAAGAAAAAGGCTGAAATCGAGGCGAAGAAAGCTGCTATCCGTGCCGAGGATATGGAAAAAGGCGTGTTTATCCCGGTTAGCAGCCTGCCAACGAAAGAACCACGAATGGGAAAAAATATGATTTCAACTATTGCACAATAAACAAAACTTTTTCACCTTGACAATTTGAGTTGCAAATGTTATTATTCACTTACGAATATATGTGACGAATATTCGTAAGTAAAATTCGCCAGAAAGGAGAAATAGAATTATGCCGTCAAAGCCCGTCCTTTCGGACGCTGATAAAAAAGCAATCCGCAAAAAGCTGGAAGAACTATGCG
>CAJUQB010000004.1:66472-87652 GCA_910588285.1 uncultured Lachnospiraceae bacterium | reverse complement strand
AATATCAGCAGTATGGCACAGACCAGGAGCAGGAAGGGGCAGGGGTACGGATTGATCTCCACCGGAATTTTCGCAGCCGCCCGGAGGTATTGAGGACTGTCAATGACGTTTTTTACGGGATCATGGCCCGGGATCTGGGAAATGTGGAGTATGACCAGGCGGCGGCCCTCTATCCGGGCATGGAATTTGAAGCCAGGGAGCATATGTTTGATACGGAGATTCTGGTGGCAGATCCCCAGGAATTTGCCGCGGATCCCCAGGAGCTGGAGCCGGAGCTGATTGCCATGAAAATCCGGGAGCTGATGGGGAGCCAGCTGGTGACAGACAAAGAAACGGGCCGGCTTAGGCCCTTAAGATACCGGGATATTGTGATCCTGATGCGGGGGATCAGCCGGTCCGGGGGCACCCTGCTCTCCGTGCTGAAGAGCCAGGGCATTCCGGCAGTGGCAGCCACGGATACCGGGTATTTTTCCGCCGCGGAGGTACAGACCATGCTTCACTATCTTCGGCTGCTGGACAACCCGCGGCAGGATATTCCCATGGCGGCAGTGCTGCAGTCCCCGCTGGTGGGACTGTCGGCAGAGGAGCTGGCCCTGATCCGGATTCCCTTCCGAAAGGTGAGCTTTCACGAGGCAGTGCTTTCCTGGGTGAAGGCAGAGGCAGGGGAGGCCCTTTGGGAGGAGGGGGCTGCCGGCCTGCCGGGAGGAACAGAGGGCTGCCGGCTTCTGCAGGGCAAGCTTGCGGCCTTCTGGCAGCAGCTTACAGCCTTCCGGCAGCAGGTCAGCGATACGCCGGTTCATGAGCTGGTCCAGAGGGTGATGGAGGAAACCGGCTACTTAAGCTATGTGTCAGCCATGCCCGGGGGCAGCGTGCGCCGGGCAAATCTGCGGATGCTGGTGGAGAAGGCCATTGCCTATGAGGGCAGCAGCTACCGCGGCCTGTATCATTTTGTTCGGTATATCAATGAATTGCAGCGCTATGAGGTGGATTTCGGCGAGGCGGTGGATGAGGGCATGGAGGATGCGGTGCATATTATGACCATTCATAAGAGCAAAGGGCTGGAATTTCCGGTGGTCTTTGCAGCAGGCATGGGCCGGCTGATGAACCAGCAGGATTCCAGAAGCCGCATGGCCCTCCATCCCTGCTATGGCATGGGCCTGGACGCTGTGGACATCAAGCGCCGGGTGCGCACGCCCTCCCTGATGCGCCAGATTCTGGCCCGGCAGATCCAGATGGAAAATGCAGGGGAGGAGCTTCGGGTGCTGTACGTGGCGCTGACCCGTGCCAGAGAGAAGCTGATTCTGACCGGAACGCTGAAAAAGGCGGAGACAAAGCTTGCGGGCTATGAGTACCGGTCCCTTGACCGGGCGGGGCATTTGGGATTTCTGGAGCGGCTGTCAGCGGGCAGCTATTTTGACTGGGTGCTGCCGGTGCTGGTGCAGAAGGGCTATGGGATCCGGCAGGTTACGCCAATGGAGCTGGCGGAGGAGCATGCGGAAAAATCCGTGGAGCAGGAGTGGAACAGAGGGCTGCTGCTGGAGGCGGCCGCCCGGGTGCCGGAGGAGGAATTGGAGCGTCTCACCAGACAGCTGACCTGCGGATACCCTTACGGGCAGGAGCAGGGGCTTAAGACAAAGCTTTCGGTATCAGAGCTGAAGCACCGGGCCATTGACCGGCTTCGGCAGGAGGAGCAGGATACGGAATATTTGTATGGGGAACCCATGGGAGAGGGAAGCCCGGAGTTTACCCCGTATGTTCCTGTTTTTATGGGACAGGAGCAGGAGGAGAATGTGGCTGCCCTTCGGGGAACTGCCATGCACCGTGTCCTGGAGTGCTTTGATTTTTCCAGAGAGCCGGACACCCTGGCCGGGCAGATTGCAGAAATGCGGCAGCGGGGGCTTCTGGAGGAGCGGCTTCACGAGCTGATTTCACTGCCGGCCCTGGAGCATTTTTTCGGGTCAAAGCTGGCAGGGAGGATGCAGCGGGCGGCAAGGAGCGGAAAGCTGCAGAAGGAGAAGCCCTTTGTGATGGGCAAGCCTGCCCGGGAGGTGTATCCCGGGTGTGACAGCGATGTGCTGGTGGTGGTCCAGGGAATTATTGACGCCTTCTTTGAGGAGGAGGGGGAGCTTGTGATTGTGGATTATAAGACAGATGCCGTGCGCTCTGCCGGAGAGCTTCGGAAGCGGTATCAGGTGCAGATGGATCTGTACCAGGAGGCGCTGGAGCGGATTACTGAGAAGAAGGTGAAGGAAAAAATCCTGTATTCCTTCCGGTTAAAGGAGATTATTGATGTATAGAAAATTGATACATAGAAAATTGATACTTGCATCCGCCTCCCCAAGAAGGCGGGAGCTTCTGGCCCAGGTAGGGGCGGATTTTATTGTGCTTCCCGCTGCCGGGGAGGAGCGAATCACAAAGGAGCAGCCTCAGGAGGCAGTGATGGAGCTGGCGCTTCAGAAGGCCATGGAGGTGGCAGAGCGGATTGCCAAGGGAGAGATTCCACAGACCGGGGACGGGATGCTGGTGCTTGGAGCCGACACGGTGGTGGTATGTGACGGGAGGATTCTGGGAAAGCCCAGGGATGAAGGGGATGCGGTAGAGATGCTGACGCGTCTTCAGGGACGGACCCATCAGGTGTTCACCGGCGTTGCGCTGATTGATATGCCTGGGGATGGCCAAAGGGTAAGCCGGTTTTACCAGGAGACCCAGGTGGAAATGTTCCCGGTGAGCGAGGCAGAGATTCTGGATTATGTAAAGAGCGGGGAGCCTATGGACAAGGCCGGCGCCTATGGCATTCAGGGCAGGGGCGTCCTGCTTGTCCGGGAGATTCGTGGAGATTACAGCAATGTGGTGGGGCTTCCGGTGGCAGAGCTTTATCAGAGACTTGGGCAATTAGGGATTGAAATTTCTGCCAAAGAATAATATGATGATATTGTGTGGCATCTATTTTACAGGAGGAAGTACAAATGAACGAATACGAGGAATCTGTTTTGCGGGCATTTTTGAAGCTGCAGTACGATATTTTTGATGAGGAGATGGCAGGCAGCCTGGAGGAAGCGGAGGAATTTTTAGAGGACTGCCTGGCTGTTGTGTGTAAGGATATTGGGGAGGTCCGCGCCTATTTTGAAGAGGAGGGCGTGGATCTGTGCGAGATGGACGACCGGCAGCTGCGGGAGGCTGAGGAGGTGCATGAATTGCCGGATGGCAGATTTTTGGTATTGGAAGTGTGATCTTCAGGTATAATAAAAGGACGGAGGTTTTGCATATGGATAATTATGATGTGATTATCATCGGCGCGGGCCCCTCGGGGATTTTCTGTGCCTATGAGCTGATTCATAACAAACCGGATATGAAAATATTAATGATTGAAAAGGGACGGCGGATCGAAAACCGCCAGTGCCCCAAGCGGAAAACCAAGGTGTGCGTGGGCTGCCAGCCCTGCTCCATCACCACGGGCTTTGCGGGAGCCGGGGCTTTTTCTGACGGAAAGCTGTCCCTGTCCCCGGATGTGGGAGGCCATCTGCCGGAGATCTTAGGCTATGAGGAGGCCACAAGGCTGATTCAGGAGTCGGACCGGATCTATCTGAAATTTGGCGCTGACACCAATGTATACGGGGTGGACAAGGAGGCGGAGATCCGCGAGATCCGCAAGAAGGCCATCAATGCCAATCTGAAGCTGATTGAGTGTCCCATCCGCCATCTGGGTACTGAGGAGGGGTACAAGATCTATTCCAGGCTGCAGGAGCATCTGCTGGAGCAGGGCGTGGTGATGGAATTTAACACCATGGTAAAGGACATCCTGGTGGAGGATGGAGCTGCTGTGGGCGTGGTTACGGACAAGGAGGAGACCTACCGGGCGCCGGAGATCGTCAGTGCAGTGGGCCGGGAAGGGGCAGACTGGTTTGCCCATTTCTGCAGAGAGAAGCAGGTGGAGACGGAGGTTGGGACCGTTGATATCGGCGTGCGGGTAGAGGTGCGGGATGAGGTGATGGATTTCCTCAACAGGAACCTGTATGAGGCCAAGCTGGTCTACCATACGCCGACCTTTGACGACAAGGTGCGTACCTTCTGCACCAACCCTTCCGGGGAGGTGGCCACGGAGTATTATGACGACGGGCTGGCCGTGGTCAATGGCCATGCCTATAAGTCCAAGGATCTGAAGACCAATAATACGAATTTTGCCCTGCTGGTGTCCAAGAATTTTACCAAGCCCTTTAAGACCCCCATTGCGTATGGCAAGCAGATTGCCCAGCTGTCCAATATGCTGTGCGACGGCAGGATCATGGTGCAGACCTTTGGGGATTTCCGGCGGGGCAGGAGAACCACAGAGGAGCGGTTGTGCCGCAACAATCTGATCCCTACCCTGAAGGATGCGGTGCCGGGAGATCTGTCCCTGGTATTTCCCCATCGGATTATGGTGGATATTGAAGAGATGCTGGAGGCCCTGGACAAGGTGACGCCCGGCATTGCCAGCGATGAAACGCTGCTTTACGGGGTTGAGGTGAAGTTCTATTCCAACAAGGTTGTGGTAGATTCGGATTTTGAGACCAATGTGCACGGACTTCGGGCCATTGGGGACGGCGCTTCCGTGACCCGGGGACTGCAGCAGGCATCTGCCAACGGAATCAGTGTGGCCCGCAGTATTTTGAAACGGATTGGGTAAAGAGGATGATAAGAATGAGGCGGCAGATTGCCGGAAAATGGAAAAAACAGGCTGCGCTCCTGGGGCTGGCGGCAGCGCTGTCCTTTGGGGCCGCGGCCTGCGGCGGGGAGGAGGATCCGGAGAATCCCTCCAGGGAGCTGTCTGACCAGGAGGTATTCAGCATCAACGGAAAGAGCTGTACCCTGGCCCAGGCAAAGATTTTTCTCACCAATTACCAGAATCTCTATGGGACAGCATATGGAGTCAATCTGTGGGAGCACGATTTCGGGGATAACAGCCTGGAAAAATATGTCAAGGATTTGTCTATTTCCCAGATGGCCCAGATTATGAGCATGGATTTCCTGGCGGAGCAGGAGGAGGTTGCCCTGACCCAGGAGGAGAATGAGCGGATTGAGGAGGCTGCAGAGGCCTACTATGCGTCCCTCAATGAGGCGGAGCTGTCCTATATGGGGATCTCACAGGGAGATGTGGAGGAGGTATACCGGCAGTACGGCCTTGCCAATAAACTGTATCAGTATCTCACCAGCAGCATCAGCGATGAGGTTAGCGATGACGAAGCCAGGGTGATGGAGGTACAGCGGATCTTCGTGACCAGCAAGGAGGCGGCGGATGAGGTGATGGCGCGCCTGGCAAGCGGCAGCGATTTCATGAACGTGGCGGCTACCTACAATGAGAGCGGCCAGGTGGAAATCAACTTAAGCCGGGGACAGCTGCCCCAGGAGGTGGAGGAGGTTGTATTTGCCCTGCTGCCGGAGGAGCTGACGGAATGCATTCAGGCTGAGGACGGATATTATGTGATCAAGTGCATCAACAACTATAATCAGGAGCTGACGGATGCCAGCAAGCAGATGATTCTGGAGAAGCGGCGGAAGGAAGCCTTTGAGGATGTGTACGAGGATTTTATTGCACAGCTGCCTTCTGTGTTTAATGAGGAGCTGTGGGAAAGTGTGGAGCTGGTGAATAGTGAGGAGATTTCGACCAGTAACTTTTTTGAGATTTATGAGAGCTACTGTGATTAGGAGTTTGGTGTTTCAGTGACGGAAATGGAGGCTTTGGAAGTGAGATGGATTGCGATTATTGATGATGATGAATATATTGGAAATATGCTTCAGGAGCTTCTGGAACGGGAGCATTACGGTGTCCTTCGTGCCTATTCAGGTACGGAGGCACTGTTGCTTTTACAGAGGCATACGCCGGATCTGATTCTTTTGGATCTGATGCTGCCGGGGCTGTCCGGGGAGCAGGTGCTGCCGGAGATCTGCGGGATTCCGGTGATTGTGATGAGTGCCAAGGGGGATGTGGAGGATAAGGTGAGCCTGCTGCTCTCCGGTGCGGTGGATTATGTGACAAAGCCTTTCGACACCCGGGAGCTCCTGGCGCGGATTGCGGTGCAGCTTCGGGAGGCAGAGGCAGCCTCCCAAAAGGGTGGGAGCAAGGGCAAAGGAAATGGCATGGCTGCCGGGGATGGGTCCAGGATTCAGATACGGGAGCTCATACTGGACACAGAATCCAGGGAGCTTTGGGTTTTTGACCAGCCGGTGCATCTGACTAGGACAGAATATGCTATCCTGAAGCTTTTGATGGAGCACAATGGCCGTGTGCTTTCCCGAAGCACGATCCTGGATGCCATCAGCATCGAAACCCCCGACTGTACCGAGAACACCCTGAAGGTCCACATCAGTAACCTGCGCCGCAAGCTCCGTGAGCCATCCGGAAAAGATTACATCGAAGCCATCTGGGGCATCGGCTTCCGCTTCCGGGAATCCCCGTAGGAGTCCCAGCCCTAAGCCAGCCCCCCAAAAATCTGAATCATTTCTAAATCCCCTCCTTAACCACTTTCTGAACCCTTTTCTGATAAGCTATTCTACGGAAAGAAACAGAAAGGAGACTGAACTATGGAATATTGTATGACGGCCAGCCATCTGGTGAAGCGCTACGGCAAATTCCAGGCCCTAAAGGGTTTGACCATGCATGTGCCCAAGGGCTCCATCTATGGCTTTGTGGGAAAAAACGGAGCAGGAAAGACCACATTGATCCGCCTCATCTGCGGACTGCAGAACCCCACGGAGGGGAGCTACCAACTGTACGGAGTGGATTGTACCGCGAAGGAAATTGCCTCCGTGCGCCGCAGGATGGGAGCCGTGGTGGAGACCCCATCCATCTACCTCAACATGACGGCGGAGGAGAATATAAAGGAGCAGTACCGGATCCTTGGGATGCCGGATTTCTCCGGGATTCAGGAGCTGCTGAAGCTGGTGGGCCTTGACGACACAGGAAAGAAAAAGGTGAAGAATTTTTCCCTTGGGATGCGCCAGCGGATGGGCATTGCCGTCTCACTGGCGGGGAACCCGGATTTCCTGGTGCTGGATGAGCCCATCAACGGGCTGGATCCCCAGGGGATTGTGGAGATGCGGGAGCTGATCCTGAAGCTGAACCGGGAGCGGCAGATTACGGTGCTGATCTCCAGCCATATCTTAGATGAACTGTCCCGACTGGCTACCCATTACGGCTTCATAGATCAGGGCTGTATGGTGAAGGAGCTGAGCGCCCAGGAGCTGGAGCAGGCCTGCCGGAAAAGCATCCGGCTTACGGTATCCTCTGGAAAGGCAGCCTGCCATGTGCTGGATCGGTTTCATTTGGAATACCAGGTGGTTTCCACCCAGGAGCTGGAGGTCTACGGGGAGATTTCCGTGACGGATCTGACCCTGGCCCTCCATGATTCCGGCTGTGAGATTTTGTCCCTCAAGGAGAAGGAAGAAAGCCTGGAGAATTATTATATCAATCTGGTGGGAGGTGAGAAGCATGCGTAATTTATTGTCAGCTAATTTCTCGCGGCTGTGGAAGGATAAGCTGTTCTGGATCGGGATTGCGGTAATGGCAGGATTTCAAGCCTTTGAGCTAATCATGCTGTATCTGGAAAGCGTGCAGTATCAGATTTCCAACAATCTGGAAAGTGTGCTCTATGTGTATGGCGTTGTTGCCCCCATTGTGATGTCGGTATTCTGCAGCATGTTTTTGGGAACGGAGTACAGCGACGGGACACTGCGGAACAAGCTGGTAATCGGGCAGAAAAGGAGCGCCATCTATCTGGCGAACCTGGCGGTGTGCTTTGTGGCAGGGGTATTGTTTTCCCTGGCTAATTTTGCGGCCAGCCTGGCGGTGGGGATCCCCATGTTCGGTCTGAAGCTGCCGGCCATGGAGATAGTTTCCCATGTACTTGTAACCTTGGTGATGATGCTTGCCTTTGCGGCTGTCTTCACACTGGTGGGGATGCTGTGCCACAGCAAGGCCTTTACGGTGGCTGCCAGTATCCTGCTGGTTTTTGCCTTCCTGCTGGCTGGCATTGCGGTGAAGGGGAGGCTGCAGGCACCGGAAACCATATCTCATTATGAAATGAGCATAAACGGGGAATTTGTGGAGTCGGAGCCGGAGCCAAATCCCAAGTATCTGCGGGGGGCGAAGCGGAAGGCCTATGAATTCCTGGATCAGTTTCTGTTGGGAGGCCAGATGATTGTCAACAGCCGCATGATGGGTGATGGAAGCGGAAATGACATGCTGCTGGCAGTGTATGATATGGTCTGGCTGGCAGGGACGGCCGGAGCCGGGATTTTACTGTTCCAGAAAAAGGATTTGAAGTAGGCGCAAAGCCGGCAAGGAGGAGGATGGACATGAGCCTGGCCTGGATTTTGAACATGATACTGGCCGCAGCAGTGGTTTTGCTGGCAGTGAAAATCGGTCTGTTACAAAAGAGCGCGGATGAGATCTGTCGGGAATTTACGGCTAGGCTGGAGGGGGATACCAACAACCCGATTTTTGTTTCCTCCCGTGACCGTCACCTGTGCAGGCTGGCATCGGAGATCAATGCACAGCTTGGGAAGCTGCGCCGGGAGCGGCAGCGGTTTCAGACGGGAAACCGGAAGCTGACGGAGGCAGTGGCCAATATATCCCATGATCTTAGAACGCCCCTGACTGCCATCAGCGGCTATCTGGACCTTCTGGAAGGGGAGCGGCAGTCAGATACCGTGACGCGGTATCTGGACTGTATCCGCAACCGCACCGAGATGCTGACCCAGCTTACCCAGGAGCTGTTCACCTATACTCTGGTGGCCGGTGGGGAGGAGGCAGCCCCCAGGGCTTCCGGCCCAAAGGGGAGCCGAAGAGCCGCTGCCGGGAAGCGGGAGCGGCTGGAGCTGAACCGCCTGTTAGAGGAGTGCCTGATTTCCTATTACGGCGCCTTCCAGCGGCAGGGGATTGAGCCGGAGATTCTCCTGCCCCAAAAGCCTGTGTACATTTCTGGCCAGAAGGCTTCTCTGGCCAGGATTTTTGGGAATATTATTAGCAATGCCTTAAAGTACAGTGACGGGGATTTTGCGGTCACATTGACGAAAGAGGCAGTGATTACCTTCTCCAACCGGGCAGAAGGGCTGACGCCGGTTCTGGCAGAGCAGCTGTTTCAGCGGTACTACACCGTGGAGACCGGGGGGCAGTCCACCGGGCTGGGGCTGGCCATTGCCAGGGAGCTTGTGGAGGGACTGGGGGGAAGGATCCATGGAGAGTGCCGGGAGGGGAGGCTGGTGATTACGGTGGAGCTGGGTGGAAGGGACAATACTGCCTTTGCCTGCGATACCGGCAGGTGCGAATGATGCGAGGGAGTAGACCCTGGTCTTGCAGAGCCAGGGATTTTATGCTACGATAGAACAAATGCAGAGTAAGCCGTCAAGGAGGAGGGAAGCATGGCACAGACAATTTCCATTGGAGCCCAGAGCTTTGAATTCATACGGGAGAAAAACTGCTTTTTGGTGGATAAGACAGGATTGATCCGGGAATGGTGGGAAAATGCAGATGCAGTGACCCTCATTACCCGCCCCCGCCGTTTTGGAAAGACTTTGAACCTGGATATGCTGAACTGCTTTTTTTCAACAAAGTATGAGGGACGGGGGGATTTGTTTGAGGGACTGTCCGTGTGGAAGGATGAAGCATACCATAAGCTTCAGGGAAGCTATCCGGTAATCAGTCTGTCCTTTGCCAATATCAAGGATACCAGCTTTACAGAAGTGAAGAAAGGCTTATGCCAGATCATAAGAATGCTGTACAATGAATATGATTTCCTGCTGGACAGCGGGATTTTGAATGAGGATGAAAAGCAGCAGTTCCAGAGTGTCTCCGTTGATATGGAGGAATACCTTGCAGTAAGTGCACTCAACAGACTGTCCAATTACCTGATGCGGTATTATGGGAGGAAGGTCATTATCCTGCTGGACGAATACGATACGCCCATGCAGGAAGCTTATGTACATGGTTTTTGGGAGGAACTGGTGAGATTTTTCCGGAAGCTGTTTCACGCTGCATTTAAGACAAACCCCTATCTGGAACGGGCAATGCTGACGGGGATTACCCGGGTTTCCAAGGAGTCCATATTTTCGGATCTGAATAATCTGGAGGTTGTGACCAGTACTTCAGAAAAATATGCGGATTGCTTTGGGTTTACAGAGGAGGAGGTATTTGGGGCTCTGGATGAGTTCGGCATGGGGGACAAAAAGGAAGAAGTAAAGCAATGGTACGACGGCTTCTGCTTTGGAAGCCAGAGGGATATCTACAATCCCTGGTCCATCACCAATTGTCTGGATAAAAGGAAGATAGGGATTTACTGGGCCCTCGAAGATTATCATCTTCGAGTCGCGGGCAGTCGCCAAATGCCTGCAAGCAGTCACTTGGCTCGTTGCTCTCGCGAAAATACCAGCTCCAATTCCCTGGTAAGCAAGCTGATTCGGGAGGGGAATGCAGAGCTCAAAATGGATATGGAGGCTCTGCTGGACAAAGCAATTATAGAGACAGCAATTGACGAAGAAATCGTATTCAATCAGCTGGATGACAACGACACAGCCATCTGGAGCCTGCTTCTGGCTTCTGGCTACCTGAAGGTGGAGTATGCCCCGGAATACGGCGTGGGGGGGATTTATGGCCTGTCTCTGACCAACTATGAGGTGGAACGGATGTTCCGCCGGATGATCCAGGACTGGTTTGGAAAATCTGCGGCAAAGTATAATGATTTTGTGAAGGCGTTGTTTTTGAATGATCTAAGGTATATGAACCGTTTTATGAATCAGATGACAGGAGCTGTATTCAGCTACTTTGATACAGGTAAGCAGCCCTCAGAACAGGAGCCGGAGCGCTTCTACCATGGCTTTGTTCTTGGATTGATCGCGGATTCTAAGATCGACTATGTGATTACATCCAACCGGGAGAGCGGCTTTGGCCGGTACGATGTGGTGATGGAGCCAAGGGATAAGACGAAGGACGCCTATGTCTTCGAGTTTAAGGTTTACGACCCGGATCAGGAAAAGACCCTGGAGGATACGGTGGAGTCGGCCAAGGCACAGATTGAGGAGAAGGCTTATGATGCCGCCCTGATGGCTCGGGGGATCCCCGGGGAGCGGATCCGCCATTATGGCTTTGCCTTTGCGGGGAAGCAGGTGCTGATTGGGTAAATTTTCTAACATTTTATAATAATGAGGAAGGGAAACGGGACAATCGCAGGTACAGAAAAAAGGCATTACGAACTTCATGGAAGCTCGTAACGCCTTTTTCTATTTGCAGAACGCCCCTTATTTGGCCAGCAGCATCATAATCTCATTGCTTCTTGCAATGAACTTACTCATCGCATCCGGGCTTAAGGGATGATTGGAGATCATGGCCAGGTCGTAGAGCTGCTGACAGAACATGGGAACATGCTCTGAATCCTTGTTGGTTACAATGTACTTCACCAGCTCATTGTTGGCGTTGAGGGTCAGGGTGGTGTCGCCGCCGCCGAACATGGAGGCATCCATACCGGCCATGCCATACATCTTCATCATATCCTGCATCCGCCGGCCTTCCTCAGACAGGGTGATCACAGAGGAGATGGAGGCATTCTTAAGCTTCTCCACCTTGACGTTCAGCTGATCCATGGACAGGGCCTTGCGGAAGGTCTCGGTGAGGGTGTCGGCTGTCTCCTTCAGCTCATCCTCAGATACCTCTTCCTTCAGGGATTCCGTCAAATCGGCGTCAATTCTCTGGAAGCGGAACTTCTCATTGCGCCGCTCCAGCTGGGTGATAAAGGAGGTGTCAATGTTGTGGTCCAGGATCACCGCATCCATGCCCTGTTCCTTGAACATGTTGATATACTGGCTCTGCTGCTGACGGTCTGTGACATAGTAAATGGTCTTGCGGGTATCCTTGTATTCCTCGTTTTCATCCTCTGCGCTGCTTTCGTTGTCAGCCTTCTCCTCCACGACCTCGGCCTCAACCTTGTTGCCGTTTTCGTCCGTGGCAGTCTCTGCAGCTTCCGCTTCTTCTACCTTCAGACATTCCGGCAGGGTCAGGTACTTGTCATCCAGGTTCTTGAACAGGATGTAGTCATTCATCTTGTCGCAGAATTTCTCATCCTTGAGGCAGCCGAACTTGATGAAGGGGCTGATGTCGTCCCAGTATTTCTCATAGGATTCCTTCTCGGTCTTGCACATGCCCGCCAGCTTGTCCGCCACCTTCTTGGTGATGTAGTCTGATATTTTTTTCACAAAACCGTCGTTCTGCAGTGCGCTTCTGGAAACATTCAAGGGCAGATCCGGGCAGTCGATGACACCCTTTAAGAGCATCAGAAATTCCGGAATCACCTCCTTGATATTATCGGCAATAAATACCTGGTTGTTGTAGAGCTTGATGGTCCCTTCGATGGAATCGTATTCTGTGTTGATCTTGGGGAAATACAAAATTCCCTTGAGGTTGAAAGGATAGTCCATATTCAGGTGGATCCAGAACAGGGGCTCTTTGTAATCCATAAATACCTTGCGGTAGAAGGTCTTGTATTCCTCCTCCGTACACTCGTTGGGATGTTTGGTCCACAGAGGATGGGTATCGTTGAGGGAGACGGGACGTTTCACAATCTTGGCCTTCTCCTGGCGGGGAGAAACCTCCACCTGCTCCTTGGTGCCGTCCTCCTTCTCCTGCTCCTCAAACTTGGCTTCCTCCACAATGTTCTCCACCACGGTATCCTTCTCCGTTACCTCATCGGCGGGGATGGTCTCATACTCTGTCTCGGCATTTGCCTTGGAGAGATAGATGGGGGTGGGCATGAAGGAGCAGTATTTCTCCAGAACCTCTCTGGCCCGGTATTCGTTGGCAAATTCCAGACAGTCCTCATTCAGAAACAGCGTAATCTCCGTACCAATGGTATCCTTGGAGCCGTCGGACATGTCAAATTCCGTGCCGCCGTCGCATTCCCAGTGAACAGGCTTGGCGCCGTCCTGGTAGGAGAGGGTGTCAATGTGCACGGCATCAGCCACCATGAAGGCAGAGTAGAAGCCCAGGCCAAAGTGGCCGATAATCTGCTCCTCGCTGGCCTTGTCCTTGTACTTCTCCAGGAAATCGGTAGCACCGGAAAATGCGATCTGGTTGATGTATTCCTCCACCTCGTCTGCCGTCATGCCAAGGCCGTTGTCAATTACCTTCAGAGTCTTGGCCTCCGGATCCACGATAATCTGAATCTTGGGCTCATAGTCGTCCGGCAGGGAATATTCCCCCATAATATCCAGCTTCTTCAGCTTGGTGATGGCATCGCAGCCATTGGACACCAGCTCACGGTAGAAAATATCATGGTCAGAATACAGCCATTTCTTGATAATGGGAAAAATATTGTCGCTGTTGATGGAAAGATTTCCATGCTTATTGCTCATATGCGTCACTCCTTCTTTTTTGAACGCCCGGGGGCGTATGATTCGTTTTATGAAAAATCCAAAAAGGTTTTCCAGCCTGATAAAAATTTTAATACGCAGGACAGAAAAAGTCAATAGGAAATTAGCACTCTTTAAAAACGAGTGCTAACAATGCGGCGGAAAGCCAGAAAATATGAGGGTTTGGGCAATTCTAAAATCTTTATAAACTGAGAAAATGGGGAGCGGCAGTTGCTAAAATTAATTACATATGATAGAATATCTGACAAGAACAACCGTGTTGCAGGGGGTGGTATTTCTACTCATAAAACTGGTCAACCCACCTTGTGGGCGGTTGTTCCTCTTACATACATTGTACATGTGTTTTTTATTTTTCAAGAAAAAAATGTATGCTGCAATATTTTTGATAAAGAAAAGAGGAGTGCGTATGCCGGAAAGAAAACAGGCCAGTATGATCGAAGGGAATCCGGTGCGGCCATTGATTTTATTTGCAGTGCCCATGATCGTGGGAAATCTGTTTCAGCAGTTTTACAATATCATTGACTCCATTGTGGTTGGAAATGTGGTGGGACCGGACGCCCTGGCAGCGGTGGGAGCCTCCACCACCATTACCATGCTCTTTGTGATGGTGGCCATTGGAACCGGAATCGGGTTCTCGGTGGTGATCTCGCAGCTCTACGGGGCGGGGCAGCTGGAGAAGATGAAGACAGCCATCTCCACGGCCCTGATTTCCGTGGTGGTGTTCAGCGCGGCCCTAAGTCTTTTGGGTCTTCTGATCCACCGGGGGATCCTGCGGCTCATGGGAACGCCGGGGGAGGTATTTGAGGACGCTGCCGTGTACCTGGGCATCTATTTTTATGGATTTGTATTTTTGTTTTTGTACAATATTTTTTCCTCCATCTTCAATGCCCTGGGGGATTCGGTAAAGCCCCTGCTGTTTTTGATTTTTTCTTCCCTGCTGAACATTGGGCTGGATCTGCTGTTTGTGGTGAAATTTGGCATGGGTGTGGCCGGCGTGGCCTGGGCTACGCTGATTGCCCAGGGAGTGTCGGCTGTGCTGTCCTTCTGCTTCCTGATGAAAAAGCTTCATGGCATTAAGACGGAGGCCTATGAGAGGTTTCACTGGGGGATTCTTGGGAATATGGTGAAGGTGGCCATCCCCACCATTGTCCAGCAGTCCATTGTGTCTGTGGGGATGCTTCTGATCCAGTCGGTGGTGAATCGGTTCGGCGCCACCTTCCTGGCGGGCTACACAGCGGCTGTCAAGATCGACGGCATTGCCATTGTGCCCATGGTGGCAGTGGGGAATGCCATGTCCACCTATGTGGCCCAGAATATGGGGGCGAAAAAGCCGGAGCGGGTGGGCAAGGGATACCGCATCTGCCTGATGATGGGGGCGGGGATCGGACTTATCATTGCCGTGATTTTCCATTTCTGCGGGGAAGCCTTTGTGGGGCTGTTTATGGATTCCGCCACCGGGGCGGAGGCCATTGCCGTGGGAGCAAAATATCTAAGCCGTGTGTCTCTGTTCTATTTCGTTATGGGAGCCATGAATGTCAGCAACGGGGTCTTAAGGGGATCGGCGGATATGGGGTGGTTTCTTGTCTGCAGCCTGACCAATCTGACCGTCCGGGTGATTCTTACCTATTCCCTGGCCACAGTGACAGCCGGGATGATTATTATGTGGGCCAATCCCATCGGCTGGGCCGTGGGACTGGTGATTGCCGTATCCCGCTATTTCCAGGGCGGCTGGAAAAGGAAGCGGATTGTATAAGAAGATGAAAGCCCTCTACGCGCCATCTGTGCGGCATAGGGGGCTTTTATTTTATCACGCAATTCTGTTTCATTCTGCAATTATTTCCAGTGCATCCCAGGTGACAAGCTTCATGCCGCGTTTTAGGTTTTCTTTCAAACACATTCCAGGTTCCTTGCAATGAATAAATTTATGACTTATAATAATAGTTAAATTTAGTGTAAAAATAAACGGAAGGACAGGTGGAACAAATGAAGAAAAAGCATATACGGACCATGAACCAACAGATACTGTACACGGTGCTGATTGTGATTGTTGCGGTGAGCGCCACCATCAGCCTGATTAATTATTTTGTGATTCAGAAGAATGCCAGGAACACGGCACTGGAGAACTGCGATGAGAGGAACCGCCTGACCGGAAACCACATGGATGTTGTTATCTCAAACCTGGAAAGCGTCATGAACCGCATTGTCTATTCCCAAGGCGTCCAGTATGCCATGAGCAGCTATGACCAGAGAGAGCAGAATACAGACCGGTACGTGCTCCAGGAGCGTGTGCGGGAGGCGCTGACGGATGCAGCCGTGGTATCGGAATTGCTTACAGGGGTTCTGGCCAATATCATTGTATTTGACCGAGAGGGAAACTACATCACTAGCATTTGGGACTACAACGAAGCCTCCAATATTGGAGAAACCCACTGGAAATATCTTGCGGACCAGAGACAGGGGAAGTCCATGTGGCTGCCCTATGACAGAGATGAAAATGATTTGAGGCTGAAGAACAAGCATATCGTTTCCGTGGTGAAAAAAATATATTCCACGAAGCAATATTCCAGTAATAATACATACGGAAGCGGCATCGGCTATATCCTGTTTCATATCAGGGAGGATGACTTTTCCGCCTACTATCAGGATATGTCCTATGGGGAAAGCGGTGTATTTTATGCGGTGGATGAAGAGGGTACCATTTTGTCCTCGACAGATAAAAGCCGGGTTGGGACAGCCCTGCAGGAGGATTATATTCACAGGCAGAATCAGGCGGTATATAAGACAATTGAGGGGACAGAGTATGCGCTGCTGAGTACTCCCATTGGGACAACAGGCTGGTATCTGATCCAGCATATCCAGGAGGAGGAATTGATTGCCGGGACCAAAAAGCAAAACAGCTATCTTTTGATTGTTACAATTCTGGTGGTTGTAATTACCGGAAGCCTTATGGCGTATCTTTCCAAAAAGATGACCAGATCCCTGACCAACTTCCAGGCGGAAATGAAAAAGGTAGAACAGGGAGATTTATCCATATCCATGAGCGACACAGGTATGATTCTGGAGGTGCAGGAGCTTTTTCACAGCTTTCATGTGATGGTGAAGCAGCTGAAGCATATGATGAACCAAATTTATGAATCTGCAAAACGGGAGCAGCAGATGCAGCTCTATGTGACGGAGGCAAGGCTTAGTATTTTGCAGAGCCAGATGAATCCTCATTTTCTGTATAATACCTTAGATTCCATCGGCTGGATGGCGACCTTGGGAAATCATGGAGGCATTTCCCAGATGGTATACAGTTTGGGGGAGATTTTAAGGGCCTCTATTAATATGGATACCTTTATCTCAAACGTTCGATTTGAGATAGATCTCCTGAACAAATACCTGTATATCCAGAGGGTAAGATACCAGGAACGGCTCCATGCCTGCCTGCAGGTGCAGGAGGAGGCCATGGACTGTGAGATTTTGAAATTTATGCTCCAGCCTTTTGTGGAAAACGCTATGATTCACGGGATGCGGGAGAATGGAAGGGTTTTGAATATAACGATCACCATCGAAAAGCAGGGAGATTATTTGAAGACAGCCATCCAGGATGACGGCAGAGGGATGGAGGAGGCGGTACGGGAGACCTTTTTTCAGGAAAAGCAATACCATCAGGGAAAAACAACCGGAAAGGGGTGTTATAACGTGGCCCAGCGGCTGCAGCTTGTGTATGGGAACCGTTCCAATTGTCAGGTGGAAAGCAGATTGGGGGAGGGGACCCTTGTGACCATACAGATTCCCAGGAGAGAATACCGGGAGGGCATAAAATATACGCCGGAAGAAAAAAGTGGTATGTTTGATAAAAAAACGGAATAATTTTGGAAGATTTGCCATGCTATAATAGGCCTATCAAAAAAAGGAGGATGTTAGTTATGAGAAGAAAGAAATGGCTGTCATTATGTATGGCGGCGGCTCTTTTGGCTGGATGTACGGCGGGCTGCGGAGACAGTGGAGACAAGGCAGGCAGTAATGCAGATGCTGACGGGGGCGGCGGAACAGAAGCGCCGGATGCTGCAGGCGCATCCCAGGAGGGAGATTCCGATGAGATTGTAACCATCAAATATGTCACCTGGTACAATGGGGAAGAGGAGCTCATTGAGCAATTTGAGAAGGAACATCCCAACATTAAGGTGGATCTGACGGTGGTTCCTGACAGTGGAAATACGGCAGAGACCTTGGACGTTATGGCGATGGGAGGCGGTGAGATCGACGTATGGCCCTTCCAGAGCGGCGGTCAGTTTGCCAGAATGCAGAAGGGCCTTCTTCTGGATATCGGCACTTATCTGGATCGGGACGGCATTGATATGAAGGACTGGTTTGGAGATTACGAGGTATGGGGCCAGTACAATGGCAATTATTATGGTCTGCCCAGTCTTGCCTCTGTGGGCATGGTATTCTACAACAAAGACATGTTTGACGAGATGAATGTGCCCTATCCAACGGAGGATTGGACCATTGAGGATTATTATGAGATCGCAGGAAAATTGACCAAGGGATCCGGTGGGGACAAGCGGTATGGCACCTTTACCAATCCCTTTGTGGAGGAATGGGGCATTTATGGCTGCCAGGTCTGCCCCCTGTACGATGAGGAAGGTATGTGCTCCTTCTCGGCAGACAACGAAGCCTTTGCTAAGAGCCTGGAGCTTAGAAAACGTCTGGATGACAGCGGTTATCAGCTTTCTTACGCTCAGACCAATGCAAATTGGACCCTTTGCGGCACGGAATTTTTGGCAGAAAGATGCGCAATGACCTGTGGCTACAGCTGGATGATTCAAAATATGAAGGATACGGAGAGCTATCCCTTTGATTTTGAAAATATTGGCTTGTGCTACTTCCCCCGCTTAAGCGAGGACGCACCTATGAAGCCCTCACAGGTAGCCTTGGAAATGATCGGTATCCCGGCATCCTCCAAGCATCCGGACGAGGCCTGGGAGTTTATTAAATTCTATATCCAGAACGGCTCTATGAAGAGCGTGGCGGACGGCAAGGTTCCGGCCTACCAGAAGCTGGATAAGACAGAGCTGGCAAAGCTTTTGGTGGAAGGGACTCCCCTGACGGTGGAACAAGGAGCAATGTTCTTTGAAGACGACCTTCATACCTATACGGCTGTTCCGGGCGGACTGGCGGCCGGGGATTACAAGACCATCATCCAGGAGCAGACAGGGATGTATTTCCTGGGAGAGCAGGAACTGGAGGAAACCATGACAAATATCAAGGAGCAGGTAGACGCGGCCATTCGCGCTGAAATGGAAGCAGAGTAAAAGGGAGGGATATACGTTGGCAGGATCAGGAATAAAACCGAAAAAGAGATATCACAAGTCGGAAAGTCTGGCAGCCTACAGTATGGTATTACCAGGTTTTGCAGGAGTACTGCTGTTTTTGGTGCTGCCTCTGATATTTGTGATTGGCCTTAGCTTCACAACCTGGGATTATGCCAAAGGGTTTGAGGGGATTACGTTCATTGGCCTTGAAAATTACAGCCGGATGTTTGGGGAGGGCAGGGTACAGATTTCCATTGTGAACAATCTGATTTATTTGCTCAGTGTTCCTATTTCCATTGGGTTGGCAATTTTCCTGGCCTCGGCCCTGAACCGATATGTTTTTTTCAAGAAGGGCCTGCGTGTGTTGTATTTCCTGCCCTTTATTACCTCTATGGTAGCAACCTCTGTGGTATTCCGGAGCCTGTTTGCAGAATTTGGTCCAATCAATGAGATTCTGACTCATATGTTTGGGATCGAATCCCCGCCAAAGTGGTTTTTAAGCTCCGCCTGGGTGATGCCCTGCATTATTCTGGTACAGGTATGGCATGACCTGGGCAATTCCACCATTATTCTGGTGGCAGGCATGCAGGGAATTTCCCAGGAGCTGTATGAGGCGGCAGTGATGGACGGGGCCTCAGGCTGGAAGCGGCTGACGAAAATTACGATCCCGCTGCTGACGCCTTATATTTTCTTCCTGTCCATTATTGGGATCATGAATGCCTTTAAGGTGTACGATATTGTCAAGGTCATGACAGCCGGAGGGCCGGGGATGTCCTCCAATGTGCTGGTGTATGCGGTGTACCACTATGGCTTCAAGCTGTATGATATGGGATTTGCATCCGCCATTTCCGTATTGGTGTTTTTGATCATTATGGTTGTTACGATTATACAGTTTATTGGACAGAAAAAATGGGTCAATTACTAGGAGGGTTCAGATGTCTTTAAAACAGCGTAAGCTTTGTGTGAGGATTCTTGTGACAGCTGTAGTTGCAGTCCTGGCATTCATCTTTATATTTCCGTTTCTGTGGATGCTTTCCACGTCCTTTAAGTTTGAAACGGCAGTGTTTGACTACCCCTTCCGGTTTATTCCGGAGGAATGGAATTTCGGTACATACAAGAGAGTATTTCGGGACAGCCAGTTTCCTATATTTTACCGGAATTCCCTGATTATTGCGGTTTGCTCCGTATGCGGCAACATGTGCCTGTCCTCCACCGCGGCCTATGCCTTCGCGCGGCTGCGGTTTCGGGGAAGGAACGCCATCTTTGCCCTGTATATGATGACGCTGATGATTCCCGTCCAGGTTCTGCTGCTGCCAAAGTATGTGATCTTTCAGAAAATAGGCCTGTATGATCACTGGGCCGCATTGATCCTGCCGGCTATGATTTCACCCTTTGCCACTTTTTTCCTGCGCCAGTCCTACATGTCTATTCCCATGGAGCTGACGGAGGCCGGACGGATGGACGGGGCAGGGCAGTGGCACATTTATCTGCGGCTGATTCTGCCCTTAGTGAAGGGGCCCATCATGACGGTAGCGGTTCTGGCCTTTATTGACAGCTGGAATGATTACATGCAGCCGGCGATTTTGCTGCGGACAGTGACAAAGTATACAGTACCCATTGGGCTGGAGTGGTTTTCCTCCAGCGTCAGTACGGACTATTCCCAGATTATGGCGGCAACGGTGGTGTCGGTTCTGCCGATTCTGATCGCATTTATTTTAACCCAGAAATATTATATTGAGAGTATCGCTGCGGTGGGCGTGAAGGGTTAGGCCAGACATAGGGAGGAAGGTTTCATGTTATATAATGTATTAATTATAGATGATGAAACGTTAATCAGGACAGGGCTTAGAAGATCTGTTCCCTGGAGGGAATTGGGATTTCGCGTAGCTGCCGAGGCAGCTACTGCGGAACAGGCCTTGGAGCAGATGGCCCATCATATCATAGACCTGGTATTGGTGGATATTCAGATGCCGGGGGTGAACGGGATCGAATTTATCCGTGAGATGAAACGGATAAGCCCCAGCACAAAAGCATTGATTATCAGCGGTCACAGCGATTTTGAGTACACGGTTTCCGCCTTACAGCTGGAGGTCTGCGATTATCTTCTTAAGCCCATCAACATTGGGCAGTTGAATGAGGCTGTCCAAAAGGTAAGACAAAAGATCGAGGCGGAAAGGGAACGGTTCATGGTGAATCAGAATCAAAAGCACCTGGTTGGCAAAATGCTGGCCCTCCGTCTCATCGGGAAGGATTTTGCCAACCGGGACGAGGTGGATTTCTACTGTATCCAGTGCGGGATCCCCTTTCCCTTGACAGGCTATTGCGTGGTGGCAGCCAAATTTGCAAAATGGGCGCAAACCATTGAAACCCATTACCATGGGAACAAGTATGAAATTGAGAATGATCTGGACGAATGTCTGCATCAGGCGGAGGGCCTGGGGGAGCGTTTGTTTTTTACGGCATTCGTGGGAGAATATTATACTGTGGT
>CAJUQB010000004.1:0-66462 GCA_910588285.1 uncultured Lachnospiraceae bacterium | reverse complement strand
CCGGGATCCGGGCCTGCCTGTATCAGAAGGCCAAGGAAATGGGGGATTCTGCCCAGATTGCCACGGGAGATGCCTTCGGGGATATTTATTTTATGGATGTATCATATATACAGGCGGTGGAAAAAATCAGAAACCGCGAGGATGTTATCCACAGAGAGAAGAAGATACAGGAAAACCAGCGGATTTATCTCAACAGCCTGCTGATCCAGAAATTGGAGGAACGGAAATTTGACGAGATTCCCCAGGTGGAGGGACAGATTTTTGAACAGATCCTGTCCAAGGACGATGGCAAAGCCCTGAACTGGTGTATCAACTCCATTTACAGTATTGTGGATTATTTCCAGCTGTCCCAGTATGAAGAGGTCCGGGAGCTGGCGGTGTTTCCCATTCAGAGCCTGTCTTCTCTGTATTTTATGAATACCATTTGGGATATGTATGTCAGGAAAGTCAATCGTATCATTGATATTCTGAAAGAGATGCGGGGCAATAAAAATGAGATGATTGTCAACAAAATGTATAAGCTGATAAAGGAAGCGTATTTTCAGCCGGATCTGTCTCTCCAGCGGATTGCGGATCAGCTGGGAATGAAGTATACGTATTTAAGCACCTTATTTAAACAGGTCAGCGGCGAGAATTTTTCTTCTTATCTTACGGAACTCAGGCTTCATAAGGCCAAACAGATGATTTTGGAAAATAAGATGAAAATGTATGAGATTGCCGAGGCAGTAGGCTATGTAAGCGCAAAATATTTCGCAGAGCAGTTCAAGAAAAATATCGGAATGACGCCCAGCGAATACCGCGCCATTTATAATCAGGAGGAATAGGAGGGAGTATGGGATGGCGTCAGCATTTGATGTAAATGTAATGGAAGATCAAAGTATTGAAAATATTGTATACAATGGGATTGAAGGTGGATTTCAATTTAGGATTTGTTTTGCGGCCTATCGGGGGCAGCATTTATCCACCATAGAGAGCCTTGAGGTGAAATTGGACGGGGCGCCGGTGGAGCGGAGAGATATTCGCTTTTGTATAAACGGAAAGGAATTCCTTGTGGATCAGCTTAAGGATCTCAGCCAGGAATATTGGTTTATCCGGGACCGGGCTGTGATTAAGGTGTTGGATGGCAGAGGGCTGAAGGAAGGCCAAAAGGTGGAAATCCACTACACCTACCGTTTGCCTTATACCGGATATTTTGGAAATTATTTGATTCAGTCCGGAAAGGGCCAGAGAATATTTGAAGGATCGGAGGGAGCAGTATTATGATAGATGTCAGTGTAAGCCTTTACAGCTTTTCCATGAAATTTTTTGACGGAAGCTATGATCTGGAGGATTGTGTCAGGACCGCCAGCCAGCTGGGATTTAAGGGGGTGGAAATTGTTGCTGCACAGATGGTGGAAAACTACCCTTACCCAACAGAGGAGTGGTGCGCCCGGTTTCGGGAGCTATTGCAGAAATACCGGATGCAGCCTGTCAGCTACAGCGCCTATATTGATATGGGGCAGTATACAGGCAGGGATCTGACGGAGGAGGAGATCATCCAGTGCACCTTAAATGATATGATGTATGCAAATCGACTGGGCTTTCCCATTGTAAGGACCCAGCATGCCATTTCCCCGAAGATTTTGGAAAAGATGATTCCCTATGCGAAGAAGTGGAAGGTCTGGCTGGGGGTAGAATTGCATCATCCCCACAATTGCCGCGTGGACGTATGGAGGCAATATTTTGACCTGTTTGAACGTGTAGGCAGCGATTATATCGGAGTTGTTCCGGACATGGGGATTTTCCAGGAGCATCCCCACCATTCCTTCTGCCAGATGGCATTGGAAAACGGCATAGAGCAGGGGTGTCTGGAGCAGATCCTTGCAGATTTTGAGCAGGGAATGAAACAGAAGGCCCTGCAGGAAAAGTATCAGATACACAAACCGGAACAATTGGAGCTCTTGAATACCATGTATGAAACCTTCCATCCGGCAACCTTTGAGGATCTTGATATTATGGTTCCTCACAGCAAATATATGCACGGGAAATTTTACTATATCAATGAGCAGGAGGAGGATACCTGCATTCCTTATAAAAAGATTGCGGACCGGATAAAGTCCCTCGGCTTTCAGGGACATATTGCAGCAGAATATGAGGGCCATTTTACAGACGCCGCTGTGGATTGTGTGGAGCAGCTTAGGCGTTATGCCAATATGATGCACCGCCTGCTTGGATAAAAGGGGTTAGGGATATGAGAGGTTTTTTTTATTACGACAACAAATTTTTTCGGCTTATGGCATATCTGTTCGACCTGGTTGTTTTAAATCTTTTGTGGATTCTCTTCAGTCTGCCAATGATAACTGCAGGTATTTCCACCTGCGCATTGTTTCGGGTGATTTTGGACCAGCAGAGCGGCCAGGAGGGATATTTGGCCCGGGGATTTCTGCGGGCCTTTTGCAGCTATTGGAAACAGGGGCTGATTGTGGGAAACGCTGCTCTGCTGGGCGGATTTGTGGTGCTGAAAAGCCTGCTGTTTTGGAACGGTCAGGAGGGGATGCTGGCCAATGTCTGCAGGGTACTTGGAACGGCCGCTGCATTTTACCTTGTCATGATGCTGTTGTATTTGTATCCGGTATTGGTTTCGGCAGAAAAAGGGATTCCGGAATGTATGAAGCGGGCTTTTTGCCTTTCCGTACAGAATTTTCCCAGGACATTGATGATGCTTGGCTTGGTAATATCCACTGGGATCCTTTCTCTTACATATGACCCGGCAGCCATGGTATTTTTGTGCTTGGGAGTATCCGGTATCTGTTACATGATCTGTTTTTTGATGAAGGGGAAATTCCGTAATCATTCATTGCCCTAAGAACATTCCCTGTTAGACGGCAATGTCTGCATGAGGGCAAAAAAGGATTCTGCGCTTCCGGTACTAAAATATTCATACCAATCAGCAGTCCGCAGTCAGCAAGTGCAGCGGTAGCCCCGCAAATGGCACAGACCGTGGCCCCGGAAGCGAGAAATTCGCCTGCTTTTTTGATAATCGCACCATGCCTTGGGTCCCTCCATGTATCTGCGCCCGGTAACAACAGCACGCTGGTTTCATTTACAACCATATCATCAATGAGACAATCGGGTACAACGGTCAGCCCGCCCATTGTATGGATGGGGTCCTTCGAATGAACCCCAGTCTACATGGACAATGAATATTTTAATAAGAGTTTTATTGTATTTGGCACAAAGTTATCACGAATATTTTCAACGCACCAGCCAAAATGTTCTTCTGCAATCCTTTTTAGCTATGCCAGGAGTGATATTTGTCTTAAGGGGAACAGCCCGAAAGGCCCTATAGGAGAGAATTACAGATCCAGCTCTGTGAAGTCAATCCAAAGATCATTATAGATATTTGCCTTTATTTTGTCCTGGAGAGTGTAAGCGGTGGTTCGGAATTTATCCTCTTCCAGGAAATAGACATACACGGACCGGTTCATGGGATTGACAATCCAGTACTCTCTTACTCCAGCGTCGGAATACAAGTTCAGCTTGCGGATATAGTCATGGCTGGAATTGCTGGGAGAGACAATTTCCACAATCCAGTCTGGCGCTCCGGTGCAGCCCCTGTTTGTCAGCTTGTTAGGGTCACAGATCACGCTGATATCCGGCTCCACCACGTTTCTGTCATCTGCTGAAAACAGTTTGACTGCAAAGGGAGCCGGGTAGACCTTGCAGGGAAACTTTTTAGAATCAATATAGTTGGCAATGGTTTTTGATAAGAACATGAGTATTTCCTGGTGTATCCTGCTGGGGGCCGACATGTAATAGATTTGACCGTCTATCAGTTCGGCTCTGACGTTCTCCGGCAGGTTGTAGTAGTCCTCTTCTGTGTAAATGTTTGCGTGGGCTAATACTTCAGACATTGTGGTGCTCCTTTCTGGGGATTATTAGGTTTTGCACATGGCAGTAGGGCAAGGGCTTATTGTCTGCCAGGCATAGGAATTTGCAGATAATCAATCAGGGCGGCTTCTGCTGCCATTTGTCCTGCATATGCGAGATTCTCACCATAGCTGAAGCATCCAGGGAGGGCCGGGAATGAAATACCGTAACTGCCATCTTCTCCAGGTTCCAATACTGCGAGATAGGTCATACCTTGCAGATAGGGAATAACATAAAGCAGTTTGGCATCTGATATTTGGTCTATCAGGCTTCAGGTAAAGCATATTCTGTTTTGGACTGTTGCCAGTCATAGCGACTGTACCTTTGTCAATAAGGCATCCTGCAATACTTTTGAAAAGTTGATGCTTTTTTCCTCACAAAGGGTATTCAGCCACATGGGGATGCTTAAAGTCTTTTTACTGCCTTGTCGCTGTACTGCCTTGCGTATACGGTCATATCTACCAGTACCATATTGACGAAAGCACTTTCCGCAGCGGATTCCATTTCAAAATCTTTCAAGATGGCAGCAGGATTGATTTCGCCTAATGAACTGGGTGCCGGTAGGGGATCGCCGTCACGCCAACATCATCATATAATAACACGTGTTTTACGTATTGTCGAGAGGAAAGCATAAAAAATATACGTATTTTACGTAGATATTATATGCAAATACCGGGAAAGTATGAAGACTGGCAGCAGTATTGATATAAGCAAGGATAACGCAAGATAAAACAACACAAACAAAAGTTCGTAAAGAAAAAATACTTGACACCCACTGTTTCTTGTAGTATGATATCCAAGGTGATTTGATATGGAAAAGAAAGTGCTTCAGACGTACCTGTACGATTTTTACGGTGAGCTTCTCACAGAGCATCAGAGGAATATTTATGAGGCCTTTGTTCTGGAGGATCTGTCCCTGACAGAGATTGCCCAGGTGCAGGGCATCAGCCGCCAGGGGGTGCATGACCTGATCAAGCGGTGCGACCGGATCCTGGGAGAGTATGAGGAGAAGCTGCATCTGCTGGAACGCTTTCAGAATATCAAGGCGAAGATTGCAGAGATCCATCGGCTGACCCGGGGGGAAGAGCCCATTGGGGAGGCGGAGGCCAGGGACAGGATCCGTTGTCTGGCAGGCGATATTTTAGAGGAGTTATAACATGGCATTTGACAGCTTATCCGAGAAACTTCAGAACGTATTCAAAGCCCTGCGGAGCAAGGGACTGCTGACGGAGGCGGATGTGAAGGCAGCCTTGAAGGAGGTCAAGATGGCCCTCCTGGAGGCGGATGTCAACTTCAAGGTGGTGAAGCAGTTTACCAAGACCGTGCAGGAGCGGGCCATTGGCCAGGACGTTATGTCAGGGCTGAATCCGGGCCAGATGGTAATCAAGATTGTCAACGAAGAGATGGTGAACCTGATGGGCTCAGAGACCACGGAGCTTGCCCTTAGACCGGGACAGGAGATTTCCGTGATCATGATGGCAGGACTTCAGGGAGCAGGTAAGACCACCACGGCAGCCAAGCTGGCCGGCAAGCTGAAGCAAAAGGGCAAGAAGCCCCTGCTGGTGGCCTGTGATATCTACCGCCCGGCGGCTGTTGACCAGCTTAAGATTAACGGGGAGAAGCAGGGCGTGGAGGTATTTTCCATGGGAACCGGCCACAAGCCGGTGAATATTGCCAAGGCTGCTCTGGAGCATGCTGCCAAGAACGGCAACCGTGTGGTTCTGATCGATACGGCGGGACGTCTTCATATTGATGAGGATATGATGAATGAGCTCTGTGAGATCAAGGCCAATGTGGATGTGGCCCAGACGGTGCTGGTGGTAGATGCCATGACAGGCCAGGATGCGGTGAATGTGGCTTCCATGTTCCATGAGAAGATCGGCATTGACGGCGTGATCCTGACCAAGCTGGACGGCGACACCAGAGGCGGTGCGGCTCTTTCCATCCGGGCGGTTACCGGCAAGCCTATTTTATATGTGGGTATGGGAGAGAAGCTGTCAGACTTGGAGCAGTTTTATCCGGACCGGATGGCTTCCCGTATTCTGGGAATGGGTGATGTGCTCACCCTGATTGAGAAGGCCCAGGAGGAGATTGATGAGGACAAGGCCAAGGCGTTGGGAGAGAAGATGCGCAAGGCGGAGTTTAGCTTTGACGATTATCTGGAATCCATGAGCCAGATGAAGAAGCTGGGGGGCCTTTCCAGCATCCTGTCCATGATGCCGGGGATCGGCGGCGGCCAGCTGGCCGAGATTGAGAATGCCATGGATGAGAAGAAGATGGCCCGGATTGAAGGCATCATCTATTCCATGACCCCTCAGGAGCGGGCGAACCCAGGGGTATTGAATCCCAGCCGCAAGCGAAGGATCGCCGCGGGGGCCGGGGTGGATATCAGCGAGGTGAACCGGCTGGTGAAGCAGTTCGAGCAGTCCAGGAAGATGATGAAGCAGATGCAGGGAATGATGGGCAAGCGGGGCGGCCGAGGGATGTTCGGAAGGTTTAAATCGCCCTTTTAAGAAGCAAATAAGCTGCACATGCAGGTTATTATAGAAGAAATCATGAGGAGGTGAAACAGAATGGTAAAGATCAGATTGAAGAGAATGGGACAGAAGAAGGCTCCTTTCTATAGAATCGTTGTTGCAGATTCCCGCTCCCCAAGAGATGGAAGATTCATTGAGGAGATTGGAACCTATGACCCCACCAGGAATCCCAGCGAGTTCCACGTAAATGAGGAGCTGGCTAAGAAGTGGCTGGCAAATGGTGCGCAGCCCACAGAGATGGTAGGCAAGATTTTCAAATTGGCCGGTATCGAAAAGTAAGAAGCGTGAGGTGACACGATGAAAGAGCTGGTAGAAGTAATTGCAAAGGCATTGGTGGAACGCCCCGATGAGGTTGTGGTTACGGAAAAAGAAACAGAAAAGTCGATTGTTGTCGAGCTTCGGGTCGCCCAGTCTGATATGGGTAAGGTGATCGGTAAGCAGGGGCGTATTGCCAAGGCGATCCGTTCTGTTGTGAAAGCGGCAGCTTCCAAGGAAGACAAAAAGGTGGTCGTTGAGATCGTACAGTAAAGAGAAGACTATGAGGTTTTGGAGGAATCCAAAGTCCCATAGTCTTTTTGCACGGGCAAGAAGGAGGAAGCACCCTGCGGGTATACCTATATGCCCAAAAAGCGGGGCAAGAAGGAGGGAACGATGGAAGATTTATTGCAGGTGGGGGCTATTACAACTACACATGGCGTGGGGGGAGCGGTGAAGGTATTCCCTACTACCGATGATGCGAAACGTTTCAAAAAGCTGAAGCATGTATTTATGGATATTGGGAAAAATCAGCAGGAGCTCAAGGAGCTGGAAATTACCCAGGTGAAATTTTTCAAAAATCTGGTGATCCTGAAATTTAAAGGATTTGACAGTATCAATGATGTGGAGGGCTGGAGGGGCCGGCCTCTGTACGTGACCAGGGAACAGGCAGTACCCTGCGAGGAGGGAGAATATTTCATTGCGGATCTGATTGGCCTGTCGGTGGTATCCAAGGAGGGGGAAGCCCTCGGAACCATCACGGACGTGCTGCAGACCGGGGCCAATGATGTGTACGTGGTCAGCCAGCCGGGGCGGAAGGATTTGCTGCTGCCAGCCATTTTGGACTGCATTTTAGAGGTGGATATGGAGAACCGGAGCATGACGGTGCATGTGCTGCCGGGGCTTATGGATTAGGAGAGTATGGGATGAATTTTTATATTTTGACGCTGTTTCCGGATATGGTGCGGGAGGGGCTGAACACCAGTATCATTGGCCGGGCGGTACAGGCCGGGCATCTTGCCATAGAGACTGTGAATATTCGGGATTATACCCTGGACCGGCATAACCGGGTGGACGATTATCCCTACGGCGGCGGCGCCGGGATGCTGATGCAGGCCCAGCCGGTCTATGACGCCTGGAAATCAGTGACAGACCGGCTGGGTTACCGCCCCCGGTGCGTCTACCTGACCCCCCAGGGCCCAACATTTACCCAGACTATGGCTAAGGAGTATGCCGGGGAGCAGGATCTCATTTTTCTCTGCGGCCATTACGAGGGCATTGACGAGCGGGTGCTGGAGGAGATTGTGACGGATTATGTTTCCATTGGGGATTACGTGCTCACAGGCGGGGAGCTTCCGGCCATGGTGATGGTAGACGCCATTTCCCGTATGGTGCCCGGGGTGCTGACCAACCAGGAATCCGGCAGCTGGGAGTCCTTTGAAAATGACCTGCTGGAATATCCCCAGTACAGCAGGCCGGAGGAGTGGATGGGAAAAAGGGTGCCCCAGGTGCTGCTGTCCGGCCATCACAAGAATATCGCGGATTGGCGGCAGCAGCAGGCAGAGCTTCGGACCAGGGAGCGCAGGCCGGATCTGTGGCAGCGGTATGTGGAGGGCCAAGGAGGCGGGGGGGAGTAGCGGGTTTTCTCGAAAAAAGGCTTGCTTTTTTGCAACAGATATGATAAAATTAATCTCCGTGAGACAAGTAAACAGGATGGTCCTCTGTTACAGACGTATTAAGAACATCTAATTCATTAGGAGGTCACAGAATGAACGCAGCAGAGATTATCAAAAGCATTGAGGCAGAGCAGCTGAAGGCAGAGGTTCCCCAGTTCCGTGTTGGCGATACCGTCAAGGTATACGGCAAGATCAAGGAGGGAAACCGCGAGAGAATTCAGGTATTTGAGGGCATTGTATTGAAGAGACAGGGCGGCAGCAGCCGCGAGACCTTCACCGTCCGTAAGTTTTCCAACGGCGTTGGCGTTGAGAAGACCTGGCCGCTGCATTCTCCCAATGTTGAGAAGGTAGAGGTTGTCCGTTACGGTAAGGTAAGACGTGCGAAGCTGAATTACCTGAGAGACCGTGTAGGCAAGCGTGCAAAGGTTAAGGAACGTGTAAAATAATTCCTTTGCGGTGGCGTAAGAGAGAAAGGGGCTGTTATGATACAGTCCCTTTTCTGTCATGTGTACAGGGCATATCATGTAATCCGCTGCAATATGGATTCAGTAGAGGACAGAATTATGAGACGCAGACGAAATCAATTCGAAATAGCAAGGCATTACGGCCGGCGGAGGTCCTCGGCAGGCTTAAGCTTTGGCCAGAGGAAGAAGGGCGTAGATACAGCGCATATGAAGGCAGTGGCAGGCTGGCTGGCGGAGATTCTCCTGGCAGCGGCAGTGGCAGTGCTGTGCGTATATTTCTTTGGGATGCGCATCCATGTGGTAGGACAGTCTATGGAGCCAACCTTGACGGGAGATGAGACAATACTAATCAACCGCTTTGTCTATAAGCTTGTGGATCCCAAGCCCAATGACCTGATTGTTTTTCTGCCAAATGGCAACGAAAAATCCCACCATTATGTAAAACGTGTCATTGCCGTGCCCGGGGATACGGTGCAGATCAAAGGCGGGAAGGTGTATGTCAATGACCAGCTGTTTGATGAGCAGATCGAGAACCCTTCCATTGAAAACGGCCTTATGGCGGAGGAGCCCATTGTGGTGGAAGAAGGGGAGTTTTTCGTGCTGGGGGATAACCGCAACAACAGCGAGGACAGCCGTTATGCCAATATCGGCAATGTAAAAAAGGAATACATTGAGGGAAAAGCATGGTTTATCGTGTCGCCCTTTGATAAGCTGGGCTTTATTCAATAGATGATCGAATCGGAAAAAGGAAATAATAGGAAATAAATAGGAGAAAGAACAATGGAGTTTCAATGGTATCCCGGCCATATGACAAAGGCCAGACGGCAAATGGAAGAGGACATCAAGCTGATTGATCTTGTGATCGAATTGGTGGATGCCAGGATCCCCAGCGCCAGCCGCAATCCGGACATTGACCGGATTGGCAGGCAGAAGGCGCGGCTGATCCTGATGAACAAAGCAGACCTGGCGGATCCGGTGCGGACAAAGGAATGGGCCTCCTTTTTCCAGGAAAAGGGATATTTTGTGGCAGAGGCAGATTCCAGGAATAAGGGTAGTATGAAGGCCATTTCCAGGGTCATTACCGAGGCCTGCAGGGAGAAGACAGAGCGGGATAAAAGGCGCGGGATCTTGAACCGCCCGGTGCGGGCCATGATTGTGGGGATCCCCAATGTGGGCAAATCCACCTTTATCAATACCTATGCAGGAAAGGCCTGTGCCAAAACCGGCAATAAGCCCGGGGTCACCAAGGGGAAGCAGTGGATCCGCCTGAACCGCCAGGTGGAGCTTCTGGATACGCCGGGGATCCTGTGGCCCAAATTCGAAGATCAGAGCGTAGGGCTGTACCTGGCGCTGGTGGGCTCCATCAAGGACGAGATTTTGAATATGGACGAATTATCCCTGGAGCTGATCCGGATCCTGGCCCGTGAGTATCCGGGTGTCCTAAGAGAGCGGTATCAGGTATCCGAGGAGCAAGAGGCTCCAGAGCTCCTGCTGCAGATTGCCAAAAACCGGGGATGCGTCAGAAAAGGCGGAGAGCTGGATTATTCCAAGGCAGCGGCATTATTGCTGGATGAGTTTCGAGGCGGACGATTGGGGAAAATTACGCTTGAATTTCCATAGCAAGAGGCTTACAATAAATGTTGAAAAGAAGTATTGAAAAGCAGGCAGAAAGGAATTGAAATGGGACAGAGAGAAGAACGGAGAGAAGAGAAGCTGGAAGAACAGAGAGAGAAAAAGGATCAGGAGAAAGGGGGCAGACTTCCCTCTGCGGTGAAGGAGACATTGAGCTTTTTGATGTATATTGCCATTGTTTTTGTCCTGACCTATCTGGTGATCCATTATGTGGGGCAGCGGACAGAGGTTGACGGGCAGTCCATGGAAAACACTTTGAGCGATAGGGACAATTTGATTGTGGATAAGATTACATACCGGTTCCGGGATCCGGAGCGGTTTGATATCATTGTATTTCCTTTCCAATATAAGGACAATACCTACTATATTAAGCGGATTATCGGTCTGCCGGGTGAGACGGTACAGATTGATGCCAAGGGCACGATCTATATCAATGGGGAGGAGCTGGCAGAATCCTATGGCCGGGAGGTGATTGCACCCACCAACCTGGGACTGGCAGAGCAGCCTGTTACGCTGGGAGAGGACGAGTATTTTGTGCTGGGGGATAACCGCAATCACAGCAGTGACAGCCGGGATCCCAGTGTGGCGAATATTAAGCGGGAGGATATTATTGGCCGGGCATGGCTGCGAATCTACCCCTTCTCTAAATTTGGATTCATAAAGCATCAATAGGCAGGAGAGGAACAAAAGATGGCAAAGGCGATCCAAGAGATCAGAAGAGAATTACAGGCAGCGGCAGATGAGCAGCTGCCTGCTTTTGTAGCAGAATATATGCAGGATGGACGGGAGGGCGTCCGAAAGCTTGTAGAACAGGCGAATCGCCGGCAGGAGAAGCTGGAGGCAGAGAGACAGCGCATCTATCAATTGCAGGAATATGAGCGGGCCTACGGGGATTGTGAGTTTATCTGCGGCATCGATGAGGTGGGCCGGGGACCTCTGGCAGGTCCGGTGGTTGCCGGGGCGGTGATCCTGCCCAAGGACTGCGGGATTTTATATATCAATGATTCCAAGAAGCTTTCCGAGAAAAAAAGGGAGGAGCTCTACGAGATCATCATGGAGCAGGCTGTGGCAGTAGGCATTGGGATGGCGTCCCATGGGCGTATTGACGAGATCAATATTTTGCAGGCCACCTATGAGGCTATGGGAGAGGCCATTCAGAATCTGGCTGTAATGCCCGATATATTATTAAATGACGCAGTAACGATTCCGGGGATATCCATCCGCCAGGTGCCGATCATTCACGGAGATGCCAGAAGCATTTCCATTGGCGCAGCCAGCATTGTGGCCAAGGTCACCAGGGACCGGCTGATGGTGGAGTATGACAGGCTTATGCCGGAATACGGCTTTGCCTCCAACAAGGGCTATGGCGTTGCGTCACATATTGAGGCATTGAAAAAGTATGGCCCCAGTCCTATTCACCGGGCCACCTTTATCAGAAGTTTTATCTGATCCGGCGGGAATGCTACTCATGGACCATGGGGGCAGGGGAATGTCAGCCGGTATCAGGAAAGGAGTTTCCATGGCAAATCTGGGCGGAATTACACAATATCAGAATCAATTATCCACAGGGCAGGGCCTGGCAAATGGGGTCGTATCTGCCGGCGTGCATCACGGGGCCAATGCCGTGGTATCGGATGCGGCAAATGCGGTTTCCCAGGAGCTGATGCAGCTGGGGAAGGGCAGTATGTTCACCGGCACCGTGACGCAGATGAAGGATGGAAATGTCACGGTAAGTCTGGACAACGGCCAGACCGTTCATGCAAGGCTGGATTCCGGGGTATCGGTGACACAGGGGCAGCCGGTATTGTTCCAGGTGAAATCCAACCAAAATAATCAGCTGATGCTGCGGCAGGTGCCGGTGGAGAGCGCATACAATCCTACCCTGCAGAAGGCGCTGGCAGCGGCGGGACTTATGGTCAATGAACGGAACCTGCAGATGGTCAACGCAATGATGCAGAACCAGCTTCCCATCAATAAGAACAGTCTGCTTACCATGGCGCGGCAGCTGCAGATGTTTCCCGGCGCCGGGCCGGAGAGCCTGGCACAGATGAAAAAGCTGGGCTTTCCCATTACGGAGACCATGGTGCAGCAGTTTGAGGCGTATAAGCAGGGAAACCATTCCCTGGTGGAACGGTTTAGCCAGATGATGAACCAGCTTCCGGAGCTGTTATCCCAGGGGGAAGGCAGCAGCCAGGAGCTGCTGGCGCTGAATAAGGGCTTGCTGCAGGCTTTGGAGATTCTGGAGGAGCCTGCCCTTCCGGAAGCGCCGGGACAGGGAACGGCAGGAGAGCAGCAGGCAGCCGGAGTACCGGGGCAGGCAGTTCCCGGGACCGGGGAGGGCCTTGCCGGCCAGGACGGAAGGGTGACGGCAGCCCTTTTGGATGGTCAGCTGCTGCCGGGAGCAGAGGCATCTGCCGGCCAGGAAGGGAAGGTGACGGCCGTTTTGGACGGTCAGCTGCTGTCGGGAGCGGAGGCATCTGCCGGCCAGGAAGGGAAGGTGGTGGCAGCCGTTTTGGATGGTCAGCTCTTGTCCGGCGCGGAGGCGTCTGCCGGTCAGGACGGAAAGGCAGCGGCACAGGTGCAGGAAGGGCAGCTTATGCCGGGGCTTGAACATACAGGTGAGGCAGCGGCACAGGAGGGACAGCCAGGGGTGAATTCCCAGGGGGGCCAATTGCCGTCAGGGGCAGCTCTGGTCTCTGCATTTATGGGCCAGGAGGCGCTGGAGAGCCTGGAGAGCCAGCTTAGGCAGCTGCCGGGGATGGAGCAGGACCCGGCGCTGTTTTCGGGGGGGAAGCTGAACACCTCCCAAAGCGCCCAGGAGCTGCTGAAGGCCATTGCAGGACAGCTGGAGAAGCAGCCTTTCCTGGAGGGGGAGAAGCTCAAATCCCTCCTTTCCGGAAAGGGCTATCAGCGGCTGCTGCGGCAGGCAATGTCAGAGCAATGGCTGATGGAACCCCGCCAGGTGGAGCAGGAAAAGGCAGTGGAGCAGCTGTATGAGCGTCTGAACCGGCAAATGGGAAAGCTGGAGCAGCTGCTGCAGCAGGCCGGGAAGCAGGATGGCGCTGCGGCCAGGAATACGACCCAGGTCCGGGGGAATCTGGAGATGATGCAGCAGATCAACCAGCTGTATAATTACGTGCAGCTTCCCCTGAAGCTGCGGGGGCAGAATGCCCACAGCGACCTGTATGTATATACCAACAAGAAAAGCCTTCGGGATAAGGAGGGGGAGCTGTCTGCCCTGCTGCATCTGGAGCTGGACAATCTGGGAGTTACGGATGTGCGGATCAAGATGCTGGGCAGCCACGTTACCACCCATTTCTGTATGTCGGACGAGGCAGCCCTGGATCTGGTGGAGGCGCACCTGGAGGAGCTGGACGCGGCCTTGGCCCGCAAGGGCTATCAGTGCAGCTTTCAGACCGAGCAGCGGCAGCAGGAGATTGATTTTGTGGAGGATTTCCTGGAGCAGGGAGCACCCATCGGGAAGCTGCAGCGGTATTCCTTTGATGTGTTGACTTAAGTGCCATTTTTTCGAACGGAAGTTGATTTTATAAAAAGAGGTGAGCGTTATGGCCGGCAGAAAAGAGGAGCAGGAGCTTAGTGAGATCAGAAGAAATAAAACCGCGGTGGCCTTAGGCTATGAGCCGGGGGATCAGGCGCCCAGGATCCTGGCAGCAGGAAAGGGCCTGCTGGCGGAGCGGATCATTGAGAAGGCCAAGGAGGCGGATGTGCCCTTACACAAGGATGATAAGCTGGCCGCCACCTTGGCGAAGCTGGAGATCGGAGACACCATCCCGCCGGAGCTATACGAGGTGGTAGCGGAGATCCTGGTGTTTGTGGACCGTATGGATAAGCTTCGGGAGAAGCTTCTATGACAGAGCGGACAGAGCGAAACCACCGAAGGACCGGGGCAATCTATGAGCAGCTGGCAGCAGACTACCTGGAACAGAAGGGGTATCGGATTCTGGAACGGAATTACTATACAAGGGCAGGGGAGATCGACCTGATTGCCAGGGATGGACGATATCTCGTTTTCGTGGAGGTAAAATACCGGAAGAATGACGGGGAAGGGCATCCCCTGGAGGCAGTGGACAGCCGCAAGCAGGGAAGGATCCGCAGGGCGGCCCAGGCGTATCTGTATATGCATCACCTGCCCCAGGATACCCCCTGCCGTTTTGACGTGGTGGGGATTCTGGGAGAAACGGTGCTCCATGTGGAGGATGGATTTTCGTAAGGGTCTCTTTGGGAGAGGACTGCGGAAGGATGATTCAGGTGTGGGGGAGGGTTCATGGAGGTTGAAGAAAGGGGAAGGAAATGAGCAGTTTGCTGGAGTTTAACAGAAAAGATCCCTGGGGACAGCCCAGGACGCGCAGCATCCTTCGGGCTGACGGAAGCAGGCTTCCTCTGCTGTATTACCCGCTGCTGGAGGAGACAGGCATGGTGGAGCATTGCTTTACCACCAGAGAGGGCGGTGTCAGCAAAGGGATCTATGAGAGCTTGAACCTGGGCTTTACCAGGGGCGATGAGCGGTGGGCCGTGGAGGAGAATTTTCGCAGGGTGGCAGAGGCTCTGGGCTCGGATGTCAGCCGTTTTGTGCTGTCTGACCAGACCCATACCACCCATGTAAGGAAGGTGACCCGGGCGGATGCAGGCCATGGGCTGACCCGGGACAAATATTTTTTTGATGTGGACGGATTGATCACCGATGAACCGGGGCTGGTGCTGGCCACCCTCTATGCGGACTGCGTGCCCCTGTATTTTGTAGATCCCATCCATCGGGCCATTGGCCTGTCCCATTCCGGCTGGAGGGGCACCGCAGCCCGGATGGGGCGTGTAACCATAGAGGCCATGGGCCGGGAATTCGGCACCAGGCCAGAGGATCTGCGCTGCGCCATCGGGCCCTCCATCTGCCAGGCCTGCTATGAGGTCAGCGGGGATGTGGCAGAGCAGTTTGCGCAGGAGTTCCCAGAGGACCGGGAGACGATTCTGGAGCAGAAGGAAAATGGCAAATTTCAGCTGGATCTGTGGCAGGCCAACGAGAGGGTCCTTTTGGAGGCAGGCGTGCCGGAGGAACAGATTGCGGTGACGGATATCTGCACCTGCTGCAACCCGCAGCTTTTGTTTTCCCACCGGGCAAGCAGGGGGAAGCGGGGGAACCTGGGAGCATTTTTAATGATAAAGGAGACAGAATGAAAGCATATATTGATTATATTTTAGAAGAAACGAAGCATATTTTGTTAATCGACAGCCCCACCGGCTTCACCGGAAGGGCGGCGGACTATGTGATGGAAAAATATGAGGAGCTGGGCTACTGTCCCGTCAAGACGGAAAAGGGCGGTATTCTGGTGGAGCTGGGAGGCCGTGACCTGGAAAACGGCATTTTGCTGGAGGCCCATATTGACACCCTGGGCGGAATGGTGGCGGAGACGAATGAAAAGGGACGGCTGCGGCTGACCAATCTTGGAGGCCTCAATCCCAACAACGGGGAGACGGAGAACTGCCGGGTCTATACCAGGGACGGCAGGGTATATGAGGGAACCTTCCAGCTGAAAAATGCTTCCATTCATGTCAACAAGGACTATGACGAGGCAAAACGCAGATTTGAAGATATGGAGGTTGTGCTGGATGAGGACACGGCCTCCAAGGAGGATACGAAAAAGCTTGGGATCCGCAATGGGGATATTGTGGCCTTTGACCCACGGACGGTTATGACACAGTCCGGGTATATCAAGAGCCGTTTCCTGGATGATAAGCTGAGTGTTGGGATCCTGCTGGGCTATGCAAGGTATCTGAAGGAGCGGGAGATCACGCCGGAGCGCCAGGTATATCAGCACATTACCGTGTATGAGGAGGTAGGCCACGGAGCCTGCGGCACGGTTCCAAAAGGCGTTACGGAGATCCTGTCGGTAGATATGGGCTGCGTGGGGGAGGGACTGGAGTGTACGGAGCGTCAGGTGTCCATCTGTGCCAAGGACAGCGGCGGCCCCTATACCTATGAGGTGGTGTCAGCCCTCATCGCTGCGGCAGAGAAGGCAGGGGTCGGCTATGCAGTAGATATTTATCCCTATTACGGCTCCGATGCAGACGCGGCGTTAAAGGCCGGCTATGACGTGCGCCACGGCCTGATCGGGCCGGGCGTCTATGCTTCCCATGGCTATGAGAGAAGCCACAGGGATGGGGTGGAGAATACCCTGAGGCTTCTGGCAGCCTATCTGGGATAAGGGATCAAGACAGCCGGCCTTATTGCTGGCGGTAATGGCTGAAGAAATCAGCGATCTTGGCAGCGGATTCTTTTAAAACCTCGATTCGGGGCAAATAGACGATTCGGAAATGGTCCGGCTGCTGCCAGTTGAAGCCGCCGCCATGGATCAGCAGGATTTTCTTTTCCCGCAAAAGATCCAGCGCAAATTGTTCGTCATTTGTGATATGGAATTTTTTGACGTCCATTTTCGGGAACATATAAAAGGCAGCCTTGGGCTTGACACAGGTGATGCCGGGGATATCGGTCAGGGCATGGTAAATATATTCCCGCTGGTCGTAAACCCTCCCGCCGGGGACAATGTAGTCGTTGACGCTCTGGTGGCCGCCCAGCGCAGTCTGAACAATGGACTGCGCCGGAACATTGGAGCACAGCCGCATATTGGAGAGCATTTTGATGCCCTCTATGTAATCCTGGGCAATATCCTTTCTGCCGCTTAAGATCATCCAGCCAATCCGGAAGCCTGCAATCATGTGGGATTTGGACAGGCCGCTGTAGGTGACGCAGAACAGATCCGGCGCCAGGGAGGCAATGGAGGTGTGGGTTTCCCCATCCATCACCAGGCGGTCGTAAATCTCATCGGAAAAGATGATCAGCTGATGCTCTCTGGCAATGTCCACAACCTGCTGCAGCACCTCCCTGGGGTACAGGGAGCCAGTGGGGTTATTGGGATTGATAATGACAATGGCCTTGGTCCGGTCGGTGATTTTCTTGCGGATATCCGCCATGTCCGGATACCAGTCTGCCTGCTCGTCGCAGATGTAATGGACGGCTTTGCCGCCGGCCAGGGTGGCGCAGGCTGTCCAGAGAGGATAGTCCGGAGAGGGGATCAGGATCTCATCCCCGGAATCAAGGAGGGCGGACATGCACAGGTTGATCAGCTCGCTGACACCATTGCCTGTGTAAATATCGTCAATGGAAACATTGGGAATTTTTCTTAGCTGGGCATACTGCATAATAGCCTTCCTGGCGGAGAATAGGCCATTGGCAGCAGAATAGCCCTCGCATTCCGTCAGCTGTTGGCGCATATCGTAGATCACCTCGTCCGGGGTACGGAAGCCGAAGGGAGCGGGGTTGCCGATGTTCAATTTTAAAATCTGTGTACCTGCTTCCTCCATCCGTGTGGCCTCCTCCACCACAGGGCCGCGGACATCATATAATACGTTGTTCAATTTTTCGGATTTTTTGAATTCTCTCATGTTGTTTTCTCCTGTTTTTCTGTTCAAAATAATTGTTTCCTCGTCAATTGGCTGCTTCCCTGATACAAAAGCAGATGTCTGGCTGTCTGGGGCAGCATTTCCCCGCAGCCAGCCCTCCTCCACCTGAAGCGCTTCTGCGAGAAATCGGAGAATGTCCGCCCGGGGGACTGTTTTGCCGCTGACGTATTGGCTGATGTGGCTCTTGCCCAGCTTAACGCCCTGCTGGGATGCCAGGCGGATCAGGTCTATCTGCTTTTTTCCCTGGCTGTTCATGGCTGCTTTCAGCCGGTCTGCAAAGGTTTCCTTGTCCATATGCTCCTCCTGAAGTTCAAAAATAAGTGAGAGAAACTGTGTTTGGTTCAAAAGTGGATCAAAACAAAAGTTCAATTAGCAGTAAAAAGTTCAATTAAATGGATTATAGCAGTGTGATGCGGAAAAGTCAATGAGAAAAAAGAGAAGGGCGGATGTAATTGTCAATAAAATGATTGCGGGAGGCAGCTGAATTTTATATTTTGCGAAAACTCACTTGATTTCACGGAAAATATTGTGTAACATGAATATTATAATTTATAAAAATACTGGATTTATGTTAGCATTATGATAAGATACCAGGGGCAAAATACCTTTTGCCCCCAATATCATGATAAAATGGCATACAATACGTGAAATTACAAAAGAAGGAGGAAGGGTATATGGATACAAATCTCGTGCTGGCCAGAGCGTCGTTTCCGGAGCTGATCGCCAATAAGCTGGAAGAAATGATTATAGACGGGAAGTTTACCATGGAGCAGAGACTTCCCTCGGAGCAGTCGCTGGCCAATGATTTTGGGGTGAGCCGTCCGGTGGTCCGGGAGGCAATGAAGATTCTCAAGGAGAGGGGACTGATCATTCAGAAAAATGGGGAGGGTACGTTTATCTGCGAACCGGATTCAGAGCTGGTGACAGAGACCATCAACCGGATCGTGCATTTGAAAAAGATTGACGTATCGGACATCTTCAGCGTGCGGATTAACCTGGAGACTATGGCAGCTGCCCAGGCAGTGCAGAATGCGAGCGAGGAGGGCTTCGATGAGCTTCAGGCGATCAATGACCAGATGCGCAGGAACAAGGATGACGTGGAGAAACGAACCCAGGACGACGTGCTGTTCCACCGGAAGATTGCCCAGCTTAGCGGGAATCTTCTGCTGGAGGTATTTGTGGAATCCATGGCTTCCCTTGTGACGAAGGTGGTGAAGTATACCCTGGATTATAAGGTGGGAAACGAAGAGGGGATTGATTATCATGACCGGATCATACAGGTGCTTCGTTCCAGGAATATCGCAGAGGCCAGGAAGGTGCTGCGGCTGCATCTGGAGAGCTCCCAGCGGAATTATATTCTGGCGGTTTCCCAGGAGGAGAAGAAGCGGGAGGATATGGGGGAGAGCTAGTTCCTATCGGCAGCCCGTACAAAATGTAGTTCGATTTTCAAAGCCCTCCGGGCGGGATCGCACTGCGGCGGAGAGGAAATATATCGCGAAAGCGATCCGCCGCAGGCGGGGAATCCTGCAAAGCAGGATTCATTTTTATGTTTGCCTGCAGCGGTGTTTTTGCCATTGTAAGCTGCCAGGTCCGGTTCATTCCGGTTTTTTATCTTGATTTCTGTTTATTCCTATAAGCTCTTGATGAGGGGAGCCTGCTTCTCATAATCCCACATACATAATGGAAGAATTTCATATCAGAAAAAATAGCAAATATCACAAAAATAGAAAATAAAATTTAGAAAAAGTGTGAAAATAATACAGTCTGATATTGACAAGATTGAAAACAGGTGTTATGATATGGCTATCAACCTGTAAGACAGCTAGACTGATTGACTGCAAAACAAAACGGAGGAGAGAACATGAACAGCCTGAGGGAGAAAATTAAAAACAAGGAAAGAATCATCGGAACGCACGTATCGCTTAGTGATCCCAGCATCTGTGAGATTTTAGGCTATCTGGATTTTGATTACATATGGGTAGATATGGAGCATACTTATATTGACTGTGAGCAGCTCTATATTCATCTGAATGCAGCGCGGGCTGTTGGGGCCAGTGTGATTGTCAGGATTCCCCAGGATGATTTTGTCACGTTGAAGCGGGTGATGGAGATGGGGGTGGACGGCGTGGTATTTCCTATGATTAAGAATGTGGAGGAAGCCAGGAGAGCCATGGACGGAACCTTTTATCCGCCGCGGGGAAGCCGCGGGTTTGGCCCCAGGAAGCCTATCCGGTACGGGCTGGACAATGTGGAGGATTATATTGAGGAAGGCTCATTCCAGATGTGCCGTTTTGTACAGATTGAGCACATTGAGGCAGTGGAATGCTTAGAGGAGCTGGCAGAGACAGAAGGGGTGGACGGATTTATTTTCGGACCCTGCGACCTGGCAGGTTCCATCGGGCAGCTGACCCATCCCTATGAAGAGACAGCCATGGAGCTGATGAAGACAGCCATGGAAACGCTGAAGGCTCATGGAAAATATATCGGGATTTCCACCGGAGATTTCAGTGAGGAGAGAGTCCGCCAGTTTAGTGAGATGGGAATCCAGATGATTTCTGCCGGGGCGGATACGGATTATCTGTTATATGGCGCACAAAAAGCCTGGTCGCATCTTGTGAAGGAGCATAAGATGCGCTGATATCGCTTGGACGACAACGCGGCGATGGTACGAACAGCGAGTGGTTATTACTCGAGAATGAATGCATTGCTGTAACAAGGAAGGAGGAAATGCTTTGAAAAAAGGAAAAACCGTCCTGCTGCACCCAAGTAAAAGGAGAAAGAAGGAGACAGCCGTATCGCTGCTGTTCATCGCCCCTCTGCTGCTTCTGACCGTGGCCGTCACCTTCCTGCCCATTGTGACGGCATTCCGGTGGAGCCTCTATGACACAAAGTATCTGACACTGCAGGAATTTGTAGGGCTTGGCAATTACAAGGATATTTTTACAAGGGGGAATGCCGTCGGCAGTATCATTAATTCCTTGTGGTATGTATTTGGTTCTCTGCTTTTGGTATTTCCCGCGGGGATTATTCTGGCAGTCCTGCTGAACCAAAAGCTGAAGGGCCGGGCAGTATTTCGGACATTTATCATCATTCCGTGGGTCATCTCCCAGACAATTACTGCCATGCTCTGGCGCTGGATCTACAACAGCAGCTATGGGATTCTTACCTACCTGTTCCAGGAGATTTTCGGGGCCAGGGTGGAGTTTCTCACAGAGGCCCTGCCGGCCAGGCTGTCGCTGCTGGTGGCAAATTTCTGGAATTCCACGCCCATTGTGATTATCATGATGCTGGCGGCGCTGCAGGGAATATCGCAAAACCTCTACGAGGCGGCAAAGGTGGATGGAAGCAGCGCCTGGCAGACCTTCTGGCGGATTACACTGCCCCTGTTAAAGCCCACCATTGCCATTACCATGGTGATGCAGAGCATGGAATATTTTAATATGGTAACCCTTTTAAATACCATGACGGACGGCGGCCCCTTTAAGAGCACTATGACCCTGAGCGTCTACGCATATCGGGAGGGCTTTATCTACTGGCATGTGGGGACCTCATCGGCCATCAGCATTTTGATTTTGCTCTTAAATATGATCTTCAGTATCCTGTATATCAAATTAATGAGCAGCAGGGATAGCTGAGAAAGGAGAGGGATATGAACCCAAGGAATACAAGGGACAAGAAATGTAACAAGCATATAGCGCCGCGTACCGCAACCTATGTGATCCTGCTGGCAGCGTCCTGCTTTGCCATGTTTCCCATCCTCTGGGCAATTTCAACGTCGCTGAAGCCCGAGAGTGAGGTGCTGATGTATCCGCCCAGCTTTATTCCCCTGACATTTACATGGGAAAACTACAATAAAGTATTGTTCCAATCCAATTATCCGATTTATTTTGCCAATACGATCCTGGTTACGGCGGTTACTATGGCAGTGTCTGTTCTGGTAGCAAGCCATGGGGCATACGCATTTGCAAGGCTGAAATTCAAATACAGTGAGGGAATCATGTTTATGATCCTGATGACCTCCATGATCCCTGCGGTGGCACAGCTAAGCCCCTTATACGTATTGGCGGTAAAGACCGGTCTTTACAATACGAAGCTGGTGTTGATCCTCATCTATACGGCATGGAGGACCCCCATTATGACCTGGCTTTTGAAGGGGTTTTTTGAACAGACGCCAAGAGAAATCGAGGAGGCGGCAGTTATGGACGGCTGCAGCAGGATTAAGATCTTCTATCGGCTTGTGCTTCCAATGTCAAAGCCTGGCATTGCCTCCGTGGCACTGCTGTCTGCGGTCTTTGTATGGAACGATTATCTGGTATCGTCCTCCTTCGTCAGCAGTGAGCAGCACAGGATGCTTTCCATTGGTATTTATAATTACGTGACTGCATACGGGACGATGTATGGACAATTGATGGGAGGTGTGTGTATGGCGATCGTGCCGATTATCATTCTGTTTATCTGCCTGCAGAAGCAGTTTGTAGCGGGATTGACAGCCGGCGCCGTGAAAGGATGAGTGAAAAAGGAAACCCGTAAACCAAAAAACCGAAGAAAAAGGAGACGTCGTATGAAAAGAAAAAATATGTGGGCATTTGTTATGACCGTGGTACTGATCCTCTCACTGGCGTCCTGCGGCAAAAGCGGACAGACAGAGCAGCCCCCGGCAGATAACCGGGAATCAGGACAGCAGGGGGAAGGCCGGGAGCCGGAGAATCCCCAGGAGCCCTCCGGTGACACGCAGCAATCTTTGGGAGAGGGGGCAGAGCTGATTTGCTGGACGATTCTGAACCCTGAGTCAGATGCAGACCCCAGAAATATTGCTTTTAAGAAAATTGTGGACAATTGGAACGAGACGAATGCATTCGGTGCAAGGATGACGGTAGTCAGCGTAAACTGGGCTGACCTGCACACCCAGTTCACCCAGGCGGCAGCTGCAGGAAATTCTCCGGATGTGGTATGCGCTTTTTCCACGAACCTGGACCAGTATATTGCAGCCGGAGGCCTTCAGCCCATGACCGAGTATGCAAAGGCATGGATTGATGAGACGGAGGATTACATTTATACGGCAGAGGCCCTAACTAAGACAGATGGGGAGATCTACAGCCTTCCCTGGGAAACGCGCTGCATGGTACTGTATTACCGTACTGACATTTATGGGGAGGAGCCGCCCTTCAAGAGCCTGCAGGATATTGTGGACAAGGCCGGACAGTACACAGAAGGAGGCAATTATGGATTTGTTCTTGGCTGTCATGGGGACGACGGCTTCCTGCAGCAGCTGACACCGGTGCTGTATGCCTTTGGTGCAAGCGTTTATGATAAGGATATGAATCTTGTGCTGAACAGCGAGGAGGGCGTTATGGCCATCGAGTGGCTCCGGGATCTGTACCATGCAGGAGTTATGGACAATGCAGGTGTTCAGATGAATATTGAGGATACCTTCAATGCCATGAAGGCAGGCACCGCTTATTCCATTATCCTGGGCTCCCACCGTTACGGCGCATTGACGTCCGCAGAGGGCGTTGGGGAACATATCAAAACCTGCGCCATTCCGGGAGTGGCAGATGGTTCCGTGGCGCCGGCCTATGATACCTCCCAGACATTGGGAATCGGGGCGGAATGCAGGTATCCGGAGATTGCCTTTGACTTTATCACCGCAAACCTTACCACAGAGGCAAGCTCCTACTGGTATGAGGCATCCTGCATGCCGGTGCGCACCAGCGTATACGACTTAGAGGAGATCAAGAGCTCCGCCATGTATGATGTCATGTCCGAATGGTCCAGGATCTGGGAGACAGGCCTTGATAATTTCTTCTTCGAGCCGGACTATAACGCAGAGTTTTCAACCGCAGTTGCAGAGGAGGTACAGAACCTGATTATCAACGGAGGGGACGTGAAGGCTGCCCTGGATGAGCTGGTATCGCGGTATCAATAAATGGAAAAAGCAGGTATAAAAGATAAGCAAAGAATACGGAGGAAAGAAGAATGGGTTATCAGGAAAAATATGATGTAATTGTAGTAGGCGGCGGTACGGGCGGCGTTTTGGCTGCCATTGCAGCAGGACGGGAAGGCGCCAGGACGCTTCTGATTGAGCAGTACGGATTCCTGGGAGGAACAGCAACCGCAGGCGGTCTGTGCAATATGGCGTCCTTCTTTTACAAGGATGAGCAGGTGATTCGGGGGCTTCCCCAGGAATTTATGGACCGTCTGGTTGCCTGCGGCGGTGCAACGCCCCATCTGCGGGCATTGAAATCCTACGGCTCCGGCTATTATGCATCGCTCTACAACCGGGAGCTGTACAAATGGATTTCTATGGAAATGGTCTGTGAGGCCGGCGTAGAGCTGATGCTTCATACTTACCTGGCAGATGTGGTGGTGGAAGGCAATAAGGTAAAAGGTGTTGTGGTGGAAAATAAATCCGGGCGCAGCACTTACTATGGGGATGTAATAATTGATGCTACCGGAGATGCGGACGTTGCCGTCCGCGCCGGCGCAGAATGGGTCATGGGGGACGGCTCAGGGGTGATCCAGCCGGGCAGCCTGATGTTTGATATGGGAAATGTGGATATTGACAGGCTTCACGACTATGTAATGTCTACCCTGGAGGATTATGATGTCAAGACAGAGCAGATTCCGGTAGATAAGCCCATTCCTGCCAATCTTCAGCAGCGTCAGTTCGTTGCCCAGGGATTTTACAGTCTGTTCCGGGAAAAGGCGGTGAAGGGTGAGGTATACTCGGCAAAGGAGAGTATCCTGTTTACCACAACAGCCCTGCCTGGGGTCATCAGCCTGAATTCGACCCGCTGCCATTTTGACCCCACGGATGCAAAATCCCGCACTGAGGCGGAATTGGATGGGCATAAGCAGGCGGAAAGTATTTCTCGCTTCCTGATTGAGCATGTACCTGGCTTTGAAAAATCCTACCTGGCGGATTCCGGTATTGAGATTGGCTTCCGGGAGTCCCGGCATATTGTAGGGGAATATACGATGGAGGCAGAGGATGTACAGAGAGGCCGTCATTTTGACGATGTAATCGCCCGCTACGGCTTCCCCTGCGATGTGCATAAGGAGACAAAGGGCTCCTACTGGGTCGATCCCCACAAGGATACCCGCACAGTGGAAGGGCTATGGATTGAAAATGACGATGCCTATGATCTGCCCTACCGCTGCCTGATTCCCAAGAAAATGGACGGGTTGATTGTCATTGGCAGATGTATCTCTGTCTCCCACATAGCCCATGGCAGCACCAGGCTGATGCCTCTTGTGATGGCAGAAGGCCAGGCGGCGGGGATTGCGGCCAAGCTTGCCATTGACGACCAGGTAGAGGTGCGGGCAGTGGATATCAGGAAGCTGCAGAAGCGTCTGCTGGAGGAAGGGGCCTGCCTGTACCGGGACGAGGAAATCGTAAAACAGGAAAAGGCCAGGGCCAAAGCTGCCATTGAGGAATTCCTGGCTACCAGGGAATCCGTAAACACCCGGGAGGATGTGGAATGGTTTGATGATCCTGCAAGCTGACGGAAACCCGGTAAAGATGAAATGAAATAAAACCGGAGCAAATCTGTCTCTATGATACAGGTTTGCTCTGGTTTTGACATCCTGGGTTAAGTGTTCATTTCTCACCCATTATATGAGATCCTCAATATCAAAGCTTTCTGTCTTCAAATCACAATAATATCTTCCCCCCAGTGCCGTGAATTTTAATACACAGTAATCAGGGTCAGTTACCCCCTGCTTATAAAACATGGTGTCTCCGATACGCCAGATTTCCTGCTTAATTTCAGCGTCCTGCAGGATTTCCATCGTACCGGCCAGCATAATACCCTCATATTTAAAAAGTCCTTTGTTATAAAAATAGATACTTGCCTTTGCATTTTTTACAAATTGTTGTGTGCGCATAGAAGATGTATTGGTTGAAAAGTAAAAACAATTTCCCTCAATCTTGCGCGGCGCAAACATTGCCTTGATATTGGGGAAGCCTTCTTCATCTACAGAAGCAATAAATGATACGTTCTGTTTCTTAATAAATGCCATAAGATGTTCCTTTGTTTTCATTGGCAGCCATCCTCCTCCGATTGTTAGTCCATATGCAGATTTTCCGTCAGGGTTTTCAGTATTCGGGCAAGATATTGTTCAAATTGTTGTTGCTCTTCCGCAGAAAAGCCCTGATAAAATAATACATTCATCTTCTGAGATACCATTTCATAGTTTGATTGTAATGATTTTGCGTATTCTGTGAGAGATACAATTGCCTGACGGCGATTGTCAGGATTGGTATTTCTCTCTACAATTCCTTTTTTCACCATTCCATTTATGACAACAGACACCGTATTTTTGGCAAGGGAGGTCTTTTTACTGATCTCGCTGATGGTAAGATGATCTGTTTTCCATAAAACAAATAAAATCCGTCCCTGCCCGCCGCTTATTTCAATTCCGTTCTCAAGTAATAGCCGTTCAAAAATCCGTTCCTGAAGCTGTTTGATTTGTGTTATATAAAATCCGCCTCTTGTTTCCAAATTTATCACCTTAGTTCCTGTTGGAATATTTCTATATAGAATAATATAACTATATCATGCGTAACAAAGAAAAGCAAGACGCTTTTTATCAAATGGCACTTGTCTATTTCGGAACTTTTCCGTATAATAGAATAGAGCTGTCTGATAAATGGGGCGTTTTAAACCCCAAAAGTAACAAAAAGAGGATTTAAAAAGGAATCTGTATATCAAATGAGTGACGGAAAGGAGACCGAAATGACAGGAGCGATGTTTGGATTTATTTTGTGGAGCATAGTGGGGTGTTTGATGATTGGACTGGGAGTATATTCCTTTTTTTCAAAAAGGCCAATGGGCTTTTGGGCGAATATAAAAACCTTCCAGGTTACGGATTTTAAGGGATATAATGCAGCAATGGGAAAGCTGTTTTGTGGATTTGGCGCTGTATTTATTTTATTGGGTCTCCCATTGCTGATGGGACAGAATTCGCCATGGATCATTGTTTCGGTTTTGGGGATATTGGCTGAGGCCATCGCTGCTATGGTTATATACACGGTTGTGATTGAAAAGAAATACAGATCGTGACAGAGGGAAGGCATGTATGGGAATGTATTTGAATCCTGGAAATAGTGGGTTTTCCAGGATCAGAAATGATGTCTATGTAGATAAAAGCGGGCTGATTCAGCTGGTCAACGAGACCATGGAGACACCAAGACGGTTGGTCTGTGTCAGCCGTCCACGCCGATTTGGCAAATCCTTTGCAGCCAAAATGCTTTGTGCCTATTACGATAAGACCTGTGATTCAGCCAGTCTGTTTGAGGATCTTAAGATTGCATCTGATTCAGGAGCATATGAGAAGCATTTGAATAAATATGACGTGATTTATCTTGATCTGGCAAGCGTTATGGAGGAAGCGGAAGAAATGGAGCTTGTTCCATTTATCAAGCAGGAGTTGGTAAGAGAGCTCTCCCAGGCTTATCCGCAGCTAAACCCGAAAGGGTCTTTTTTTGAACGTATTGCTGGAAGAGGCTCCGGCTGGTGTGGGTTATGCAGACCTGATCTATTTGCCCAAAAAGGGATCGTCATTGCCAGCACTTGTGATTGAATTGAAATGGAATCAAACTGCAAAAGGAGCCATTGCCCAGATCAGAAACCGGCAGTATCCCAAATTAATAGAAGGCTATGGCGGAGAGCTCCTGCTGGTGGGAATCGCATATGACAAGGATGCTCCGGCAGGGCAGCGGAAGCACAGCTGTATCATTGAAACTATGCAAAACAGCTTTGCCTATTGTCAACAGCATGAAGCGGAAATCAGGGAGCATATACAAAGATCAGAGGGATGAAATCGTATGAGGATGAAAGTCCTTCCGGAATGCATGGGGTGTGCATTGGTGTGGTGTAAGCCCGTAATCCCTTTTAAAGCAGCGGATAAAATAATAGCTCCCCATGTGGCAGAGGGAGGCCAGCTGCTGGATGGAGAGGTCCTCCTCCATATAGTGCTCCTCGATATAGGTATGAGCGGCTGTGGTATGGTATGTGGGGATTCTGGAAAGGTGCAGGGCGCCCCATAAATCATAGAGCAGACAGTTGATGCGTATCTCGGATTCGTAGCACCATCCCTGGCGCGCAAGGGAATAAATTTCATCACACAGGGGCAGGATGTCGGTGTCTGTATAAAAGATGCGTCCCCGGTCCTTATTCAAATGCACCAGGATCTGGTTTGGCAGAAAACCTGTCTGTTGGAGCCAGATAAATTGAAAATCATCGGACATTGCCCGGGCAAGATATCCATTTTGGATATTGAACACCAGGGAATGTCCTTTTTGCATGGTATAAATTTCTGCGTCGGTGTACACAATCCCGCTGCCACTGAGACAGTGAACGAATAGAATAATGTCCTGTCCGGCGGGATATACACTTTATTACAAAGACGGTAAGGGAGAAGAACATGAGATTGAAGCAAAGGCTGTGGTGATAACGGCAGGGGGATATATGCATGATCCGGATCTGATGGCCGAGACAGGGCCAGGGTTTGTGCTAAACGGGAATGTGGGAACGGTCAACAGCATCCCCCTGACCGGAGATGGTGTCCGCCTGGCCCGGAAGCTGGGGGCGGCTTCCGACGGGATGGAGCTGATGCTCACCTCCTATTGTGACGGGGAATATTTCCCCCGCAGCGCCAAAACACAGCCCCTGTGGGATCTGATGATGTTCAGCTTCCCCTATCTGTGGGTGAATAAACAGGGGGAGCGCTTTGTAAATGAGGGGATCATGAACGGTTGCTATCTGGCCAATGCTATTGCCCGGCAGAAGGACGGTGCCTATTACGTGATCCTGGATCAGGTCACAAAGGAGAAAATCCAGAATGAGGGGCCGGATATCTGGGGGTATTTATCCAACGATATCCAGATTGACCTGGATGAGCTGTTTGACGAGGTGACGGAAGCAGGCGCGGACAATTATTTCCGGGCGGACAGTGTGGGAGAGCTGGCAGAGCAGATTCAGGTTCCGGCAGGAGCCCTTCAGGGGACCATTGGCACCTACAACCGGGACTGCCAACGGGGATACGACAGCCTGTTTGACAAAAAGAGAAAATTCCGGCCATATATTATACTTGCATCGCCGGTGCTGGTAATTAGCCGCAATACAGGATCATCCGGATAGGGAAGAATATGTGTCCATGTTTTGCTATACCCGGGAGATTCCGGAGGGGCGGGAGCTTCGGATCCGGTACTGGAGCGGCCTGCTGTTCCAGGCGGATGGCACGGTGAAGAGGAAGATTGATGTGGATCGGGAGGAGATGCTGCGGCGGATCTATCTGCAGATGAAGCATTGCATCGTGGAGTATACCAATGAAACCAGGTTGATGAATTTGTTCTGGGAGGAGCATCACGAGAACATAATCCTTTGACCATGCCGGCGGCGCCCGCACTGAAGGCTGGACCAGCATGGGATTGTCCGGCATGTATCTTCTGGGATTCCCAATGCATATGGTGCCGGTAGATGCCATCAACCTATATGGTATGGGGGATCGCAAAAATGCGTTGCCTTTCGTCAATTGGCATATGAACATAGATTTCTTCTTTACGAATAATAGGCCCGGTATGTATACAGATGTTCTTGAGCCCCAGATAGGAGCGTTCTGTTTTTAGTTTTGTGATGGCAGGTTGAATATCTATATTCTGATCGTGAAAGAGCATTGTGATGATGTAGTATGGCGAGCGATAGTCATATTCTCCAAAGTCGCCGGACGGCGAGGGGCTGGATGCACGCAACCGCTATTTTACTGGCCGGATGCCTTGCAGCAGAGTGCAAGGCACCGTAAATAGTAACTGGTGGAAGCTGCTTTGCCAACGACAGAAAGGTTCAATGTAGGACGCAGAGCGCTTCGCATAAAATCCTATCCTATTGTATCTATGTTTTTATAGATAATAATATTGATATTTTCATAGATAAAGTGTATAATAAAATCAGTAATGAGTATTTTAGAATTTAATTACGAGGAGGGATACGCTGTGAATGAGATGTCTGTTATGGGTATCATGAAATCAATCGTTCCAATTTCCAGGTTTAATAAAGGTGAGGCTAATCGTATTTTTGACGAGGTGGAATCTGGCGGGACTAAGGTTGTAATGAAAAATAACCGGCCTGCCTGCGTTTTGATGTCTCCCGGGAAATATGAAGCTCTGATGGAGATGCTTTCAGATTATATCTTACAGGAGGAGACAGAGCAGCGGATGGGCGGTTATGATCCACAGGAATTCATGAGCCGGGAGGAGGTTATGGCATCCTTTGGTATTACGGAGGATGACCTGGCAGGCTTGGATGTGGAGATTGAATAAGGGGTATCACCAATGAAGTGGAAAATTGAGTACATCAAAGAAGCACAGCAGGATTTGAAAAGTTTGGATCCGTATAATCGCAAACTGATTTTAAAAGCCATTGATAAGACGGCAGAACGTCCCCTGCCTCCTCCTGATGGGATAGGGAAGTCCTTAGGCAATCATGCAAGGGCAAAGCTGAGTGGATACTATAAGATTAAGCTGCGCAATCTGGGATACCGTGTTGTCTATCAGTTGGTTCGGGAGGGCGGGCTTATGAGGACTATTGTAATTTCCATCCGGGATGATGAGACTGTTTATCAGGAGGCAGAACGGAAAATACATGGCCTGGTAATCCCGATGGAATAGCAGATAAAAAATGGAACAGAAGATATGATATTGCTCCCTTCTTTTTGCATTTTATGTGTTTCCTATCGTTACTATTCACGGCCCGAGGGGCCGCTCATAGCAACGATTCGGGGCGATATTTAAAGTTTTGCTACGCAAAAATCGCCCCTCACTCCTGAATCATGTTCTCACGGAATACCCTCGCTTCGCTGGGGCAGACCCTGCGCAGCTAGTGCGCATTCCTGACCCGTGAAAAGAAACTTCCTATCCTTCGTTGATACATTTATTTTAGGTGATGGATTGACAAAAGTAAAATATCGGATTACAGTATAGATATAACAATAAGGTTATATCGAAGAGGGAGGGGGAGCCATGACGCTGCAGGAGCTGTCCTGCTTCTTAGAAGTAGGGAAGGTGTTAAATTTTTCAAAGGCAGCAGAGAAGCTGTATATTTCCCAGCCGGCAGTCAGCAAATACATCCGCAGGCTTGAGGAGGAATTGGAGGTTCGGCTGTTGGAACGAAGTGTACGCAGGGAGGTTACCCTGACAGAAGCCGGACGGATCTTGCTGGAGAGCCTGAAGCAGTGCGAGGATGTGTTTGCACAGGGGATGGAGCAGCTGTCCCTGCTAAAGGGATCCGGGTCGGTTACGGTGAGTTTGACAGAGGACTGCAATCTGCCGGACCTGATGATGCAGCATCCGGTCTTTCAAAGGACGGACCACCCAAAGCTTTCAGAATTTGCAGAATATCCTTTGTTTCTGTCCAGGACGCTGCCAGGAAGAATGGTAGAGTTCTTCGAAGAAGTAGCAGGGAGAACAATGGGATATGAGCCCAAGCAGAAGCAAGGGAGATTGTGAACGAAGAAATTATTTATGTATAGTTAATCAAACGCGGCGGGGAGAAATCTTCGCTGCTTTTTAGATATATATGAGGTTAAAATTTTTGGTATAATAAAGAATGATTTTTGCTTTAATAAAAGATAAATTTATGTATTGACTCTCTCGTAGCGTAACGGTTTAGGATAAGATTGGAAGGAGGAAATAATGAAAACAGTCAAAGACGTGTCAGAGATAAGCGGAGTAAGCATAAGAACGTTAAGATATTATGATGAGATTGGCTTATTAAAGCCAACGGAATTGTCAGATGCAGGCTATCGCTTATACGACAATAAAGCATTAGAAAGATTGCAGGAAATTATGTTCTTTAAAGAATTAGAGATACCATTGGAAGACATAAAGAAAATAATGGACAGTCCTAATTACGATAAAGAACAGGCTTTATTAACTCAAAAGAATTTATTGGAGCAAAAGCGAAATAGGCTAAATGGGATTATTGAGTTAATATCAGACGTGATGAAAGGAGTTAATACTATGAGTTTTAAGGCATTTAGTAACGAAGAGATTCAGGAAATTTTAGACCATATGTTGGGATGTATGTCAAAAGAATTACTGAAACAGCAGATACAGAAATATGGGAGCGAAGAAAAATATCGGGAATATTTAGCAACAGGCTTTTCAAATGAACAAGCCATCGCAGATGTTTTTAAACTGAAATCTATAAAAAGTTTATGGAAGCAAAAGAAACTGGCGATGCTAATGTAGAAAAAGAAGCAGTCGAGCAGCTTGCGGAAAATTATAAGGAGATGTTTAAACTTGACAATGCCAGAAGCATACTTTTGGATTTAGCAGGTGAGTATCTGCATAAACAGAAGTTGGCAGAAGCAACGGACAGCCAATTTGGAAACGGTTGTTCTGAATATGTTGCATATGCGATTAAAAAGTACTATGGTGTTTAATTTCGTTGTAAACGTAGATAAATCCCTATGTCAAAAGGATTTGACATAGGGATTTTGGCTAAAGTCAAATTCTTTTGGTAGAAGCTGGGTTTGTTGAATGATAAGATTCTGGTGGTTCAGGGATACCATTCAATCGACAAATGAAGAAAGGAGGAAGAAAGTTGGAAGTTGGCGCACAAATAAAAAAATATCGCAGTAATATGGGGATTTCCCAAGAAGAACTGGCAGAAAAGGTCTATGTGAGCAGACAGACCGTTTCTAATTGGGAAACGGGGAAAAACTATCCAGATATTCATAGTGTATTACTGCTAAGTTCTGTATTCAACGTATCTCTTGACCAACTAATTAAAGGAGATGTTGAAATTATGAAAAAAGAAATCAAGGAAACAGAAATTAAAAAGCTCAATAAATATGCAGGTATATATGCTGTATTTTTGATTCTAACGGTCATTTCATTGGTTCCATTTATAGCTTTCATGGGCAGGTATGGAATGATTCCTTGGATTGTAGTGTATGCAGTTGCAGTATATTCTGCGTTTATAGCAGATAAAGTCAAAAAAGAAAACAATCTTTCAACCTATAAAGAAATTGTTGCCTTTATGGATGGAAAAAGATTAGATGAGATAGAGAAACAACAAGAAATCGGAAAACGTCCATATCAAACTGTACTATATATGTTTGGAAGTGCAGCAATAGCTTTTATTGTTGTTTATTTGATGGCAAAGATTTTTTCTCTGTGAGCAATATAGTTTATTGGTTAAATTTCTTTCAATGAAATTTTAAGGTTAATACCCACCAAGTAAAAAAACAGTGCAAGGGTGGCATTACATAAGGATGTTAAATTCAAAGACTTCGTAATCAGCCAGAATGATTGGCAAGGCAGCAGAGAGAAATCTCTGCTGTTTTTTTCGGGAGGGTTTTGTGAATATAACTGAAAACTATTTATGAATATAGGGCGAAGCAGATTGACATAATCATGACAACGGAATATAATTAAACCAATGGTTTAATTGTTGAAAGGAGATATACAGATGGCACGCAGAAAAAAAGAACCAAAAAGCGTACATAGAGAAAATATTGCCGCCGCCGCTTCGGCATTGTTTATGGAGAAAGGGATTACGGCAACTTCCATGAATGATATAGCAAAAGCGGCGGGATATAGCAAAGCAACATTATATGTGTACTTTGAGAACAAAGAGGAAATTATCAGTTTTTTAGTGTTAGACAGCATGAAAAGGCTTTACGGTTATATAACTTCTGCATTGGAGCAGCAGGAGGAAACAAAGGCAAGGTATGATATGATTTGCCGGGGATTAGTCCTATACCAAGAAGAATTTCCTTTTTATTTTAGAATGGTGTTAGATAAAATTAACATTGATTTTGAAAGCCAAGATTATTTGCCCGAAGAGAAAGAAACCTATCAAGTCGGGGAGGAAATAAATGAAAAAATAAAGGATTTTTTAGTAAGCGGCATGAAAAAAGGCGATTTGCGTGATGACATAAAAATTATGCCTGCTATCATGCAGTTTTGGGGTATGTTGTCAGGACTTATCCAGTTGGCGGCAAATAAAGAAGAATACATTGAAAAAACAATAAACTTATCTAAAATTCAGTTTTTAGAGTATGGTTTTGATATGTTGTACCATTCGATTGAAAAGGAGTGAGTGAAATGACCACGAATAAGAAATCGGCGCTTGCAATTTTAGGCAGCCCTCATAGAAACGGAAAGACGGCATCTATGATGGATATTGCAATCCGCAGAGCAGAGGAGAAAGGCTATATGGTGACTAAAATAAATTTGTATGAAAAAAATCTCTCATTCTGCATAGGGTGCCGTAACTGTATAGACACGAAAGTCTGTACGCAAAAAGATGATATACAGGAAATCGCCAGCCTTTTGTGTGAATGTCAAATAGTCTTTCTTGCGGCTCCTGTTTATTGGGCGAATGTCCCTGCCCCTGTTAAAAACTTATTTGACCGATTATTAGGAACAGCTATGGAAGAAACAAGTACTTTCCCCAAACCACGTCTGAAAGGGAAAAAATATATGGTTTTGACTTCCCTCAATACTCCTTTCCCATTTTCATGGATATTTGGACAAAGCAGGGGGGCAATACGGAATATGGACGAATTTTTTAAGACTGCAGGCATGAAACCAATAGGCAAAGTGGTTTATGCAGGCGCATCTTCTAAAAAGGAGCTTCCAAAGCACATAGTCAGAAAGATTGAGAGGTGTTTGAAATGAGAATATCTAAAAAGAAAATAATTTCAGTTATCATTTTATTTTTTTTACTTATTGGTCTGATTTGTGGAGCGGTTTACTTAAAGAACGTTGCTGATTATAAACGAGCCATAGGGGAAACTACATTTGATGAAATAGATATTGCTGATGTTTCCGATGGAATTTATATCGGAGAATACGATGTGAATTTTATATATGCCAAAGTGGAAGTAACTGTAGAAGAAGGGGAAATTGTAAGTATTAACATTTTGGAGCATAGGCATGAACGTGGAAAAGCCGCAGAAAAAGTGATAGAGAAAATAATTGAGGAACAGAAAATAGATGTTGATGCAGTCTCTGGCGCAACGAATTCAAGCACTGTCATAAAAAAGGCTGTTGAAAATGCGCTCAAAGGAGGACTGAAGATATGAACGAAAAAACGAAATGGATACGCTGCCCTGTTTGCGGAAATAAGACCCGTGACAGAATTAGAGAAGATACCGTTTAAAAAAACTATCCCCTCTACTGCCCGAAGTGCAAGCAGGAAACATTGATTAAAGTAAAGAATTTGCAGATTACAACCATCACAGAGCCAGACACTTTAGATGCAGAGCCGATGAATTTGTGAGAAATCACAGTTGTTGGTTCTGCTTTGTTTTATATAGATTTTAATTCAAATCCCTTGACGGTATACAGGGTTGTTTCATGAAGAATAATAGAAAATAATAAATACGGCATTTTAACGAGGGTTATGGAAGTTATACAAATTTTCCATAACCCTCGACTTTTTTGTCCTATAGAGGTATAATATCTATATAGTATAGGTATATACAACTCATACAGAAAGGAGACTATTATGCCAGTAACAGAAAAGAAATATCCGGATTGGGTGCAGGAGCAGAGGGTTCGGGGAACTACGGTAAAAAAGAAAGGGGACACCTACTATCTTTATAAGAGGACATCCAGGCGTGTTCCCGGGAAGAAATATCCGCAGCCGGTAGATACTTATATCGGTATCATCACGCCGGAAGGGGTTATAAAAAGCGAAAAGAAAAAAATATCCCTTAGTGGGATTGAGGTGAGGGAATATGGGTTTTCCAAAGCAGTATGGCAGCTTTGCCCGGAAGGGTGGAAAAAGCCCCTGGGAAATGACTGGGAGGATGTCCTTTCCATCATCCTGTGGAAGTGGTCGCCGGAAACTTACCTTGCAAAAGAAAGGACGCTGAAACCGGAACAGGATTTCCACTATCAGTTTAATGTCCAGGCCTCATCCTTAAGCAGGCGTATGTATAAAGAACATGGAGTCGGGCTGCAGGAACTGCAGGTGCTGAAAAGCATTTATCTGCTTTACATGGAAAAAGAAAGGGCGGTATCAAAGATAAATCAGGAGCAGAAACTGCTGTTGGAAAAAACGGGGGTGGAGCTTTCCCTGTGCTGAAAACAAGTTCCGGACGAAACCGCTCCTGGAATACATGAAATCGGTGCCGGACCCAAGATGCGGCCGGGAGACAAAACATGACCACGGGGAAGTCACAATCTGGCGCTGAATAAGATAGAGGGGATATTTTGCGCTTTTTTACCGAATGTGAGCAGATGATAGGGAAGAAAAACTGTGAGAGCGTTCATTAGACGGGATTTTGACTGGATCAATAGTGGAGTTATAATAAAAAAAAATTTTGGGTACTTCGTGAAACAACCCTGGTGTGGAAATGTTTGGGGCTAGACGGGTTCCCTTTTATAAGGTATAATGAAATCCCAATCTGCTATGAACGGTAAAGATTATGGCATGTCTTGGATTCCACAGTGATTCTGGCTCTGTGTGAATCCATGGAGAGCGTGGTGGGGGTGTGAAAAGCAGCGCAGAAGCATCTGCCTGCAAAAAGAAAGAGAGGAGAGAAGAGATGAACAAATGGAAGAAACACAGCAGGAGAGTACTGGTATTTCTTCTTGTTATGGGGTTTATCACTGGGATGATGGATGATTCGCCCATCAACGCAGCTGCAGCGGAAGCAGTATCGGAGGAGGAAACGTCTCCAAAGCTTGCGGAGAACGGGGATGGGCAGCTGATGGACGGCCAGTCAGAGCCGAACACAACGGATGATATGCCGGAAGCGGCAGAGCCAAACACAACGGATGCCCAGTCAGAGCCGGCAGGGCCGAACACAACGGATGATCTTCCGGATCCGGCTGTAATGCCGGCTGCAACGGATGCCCAGATCGAAGCTGCGTGGAATGCAATGACAGAAGCCATGAAGAACTGGGCCGCAGAAGTGGATTTATCCGGCTATAACCTCAGCGAAGCGGATCTGAATCGTATTCTGCCGGATGTGATACGGAATAATCCGGATTTGTTTTACGTGTTCAATTATGAATATTTTACATCAGCGGGTGGGGGTATTGAGAAGTGTACCTTTTCCTATAATCCCCAGTACACCGCCAACAGTGTTGCAGAGTACGAGGCTGCCATAGACAGGGCATTGGCTCAGGTCATTGAGAACGGTATGACAGATGAGCAGAAAGCGACGGCCCTCCACGATTATCTGGTGCAGCACATGGTATATGATAAGACTGCCAATAGCAATCCGGGCTTTGAAAAGAGAAATGCATACGAGGCGCTGGTGAATGGGATCGGAGTCTGCGAGGGCTATGCGCTGGCATATGCCGCCTTGCTGAAAGAGGTTGGTATTGAGGTTGACTATTGCAGAAGCCAGAACATGAATCACATATGGAATTATGTGAAGCTGGGCGGAAATTGGTATCACGCAGATCTTACCTATGATGATATAACTGCTGACCAGGTAGGAGCAACCGGTTATGTAAAGCATACCTATTTTCTGCTGAGCGATGATGCTATGAGAAATGCAACCCATAACTGGGAGCCCAACGGCATCACCTGCAATGATACGAGCTACGATACTTCATGGCATAAGACGGCTCCCCTTGCCGAATCTGCAATTTATGCGGTGGGTGGACATTCATACTATCTCAAAAGCAAGCTTGCGGCCGGCTCCCAGAATGTGATCGGAGGCGCAGCCTTGATGAAAAGAGACAGCAGCGGAAATGAAACCGAGGTGAAAAGCTTTATTCTGGAAAACGGATGGCCTATGTTTTTAAACAGCTTTTCCAGACTTTCCTGCTTCAAGGGCGTCTTATACTTCAATGTGGGGAATTCCGTATATGCCTTTCAGCCGGCAACAGATGCTGAGCCGGCAGTGATCTACCAGTATACGGATGCGGATAAGCGGATTGTGACAGGACTTGTGTCAGACAGAAACGGAATAATGCTGGAGATTTATAATCCGCAGACCTCTAAAATAGAAGATCATATAACCATTCCTGTTTTTTCCTCACAGGAAGAGCAGAAGAATTTTGCGTTTTCCGAAAAAGCAATGACAGTGACCTATGGCGACAATGCCTTTACGATGACAGCCCAGGGCGCGGAGGCGGGATCTGTTGTCCGCTACAGCAGCTCCGATCCTTCGGTAGCATCGATTGATCCCACAACAGGCAGGGTTACGATTCAAAAGGCCGGCAGCGCTGTGATTACAGCCATAGCTTCCGAAACAGCCAATTATCTGGAGGCAAAGACCACCTGCGCTCTGACCGTTTCCCCGAAGACATTGACATGGGATGTAAGCGCCCTGCAGGCAGGCGACCGCCTGGATCTGATTACAGGCAAAACGGCAACCCTCTACGGTGAGCTGAAGCTTACAGGCATTTTGGAAAAGGATAAGGGAACGGTCCGCTTTACCTGCAAGGCAGATAAGCTGACAGGTGTCTATGAGACTGTGGCAGCAGGAAGACAGAAGGTGAAGCTGTCCTGGAAAAATGCTCAGGATACAGCCGTGCTTCAGGGAGACGGATGCGAAAATTATGCTATGCCGGCAGCGCTTCCGGAGATACAGGGCAATATCCGTCTGAAGGATGAATCTACCTTTAAGACCGAGGTGGAAAACGGTATTTCCAAAGTGCCGGAGTCCTTTCAGAATAAGGAGCATCTGAATACGCCTGAAAAGATCGAGAAGGAGATCAAGGCGAAGCTCCAGGAGAAATACAAAGGAATCCAGTCAGCAAATATCGCAGTTTATGATGTGGAGCTTCTGATCAATGAAAATGGCTTCGGATGGAAGAAGGCGACAAAAGAGAATTTCCCGTCGAAGGGCTTGACCGTAACGCTGCCCTATCCGCCGGGTACAGGGAAGACAACCCATAATTTTGTCGTAACCCATATGTTTACAGAGGATATGAACGGTTTCCGTGCAGGAGACGTGGAGCATCCGGCAGTGACCAAGACAAATAGCGGCATTACCTTCAAAGTATATGGCTTGTCTCCCATTGCCGTTGGCTGGGAAAAAGCAGACAGCAGCTCGTCCGGAGGCGGCAATCATACGTCGGACTCCTCCAATACCAAGGTGAAGGCGCCTCGCACCGGCGACACCTTTTTGGCCATGCCTTATGTATGGATGTTGCTGGCGGCATCCGCTGCCCTTGCCGGGCTTTTCCTCAAGTCAAACAGAAGCAGAAGGCTTTGAGTTACACTTCGTGGGTCAGGAATGCGCACAAGCTTCGCAGGGGCTGCCCCAGCGAAGCGAGGGCATTCCGTGAGAACAGATTTTCGTGTTCGGTAATATTCGCCTGAATAAAAGACCTGTTTTTCTTGTAGAATACAACATACTATGATACACTGGACATATGATAACTGTATGATAATCGTATGTTACTATTAGGAGAGAGGAAATGAGCAAGGAGACAGCAACAAAGAATAAATCAGGGACACTTCGGGGATTTCGCATACGCACAATCAGCCTGTGGCTGGTGGGAGCTACACTTTTGGTATCCATTTTGATGGGCATCGGCATTGTCCGGGTATGGAACAAGCATCAGAAGCTTGCAGTTATGACCAAGGAATACATACTGGCCCAGGAGGAGGCCAAGAATCTGCTGCTGGGTTCTAATTACCTGACGGATCAGGTACGTCTTTACGCGGTGACTGGGGACTACAGCTATGCAAAAGCATACTTTACAGAGGCAGAGGAGACCAGGAGAAGAGACAGGGCCCTTGATTCGTTGGAGGAGAACCTGCATGAAAAGGACAGCGAGGCCATAGAGCTGTCCAGACAGGCACTGGAGCTGTCCAACGAGCTGATGGATCATGAGATACATGCCATGAAGCTGGTAGCGCTGGCAGCGGGGGAGGACATGGAGGAGATTGCGCCAGGCATCAGCGCATACCCGCTGTCTCCGGAGGAGCTGGCTTATTCAGACCAGGAGAAGAGAGAGGCTGCCGCAGAGCTGGTATTCGGAAAGGAATACCGGGATATGAAGCAGCAGATTGAAGAGAAGATGTCAATGGTAACGGAAACGGTCATTGCATTCTGCGAAAAGGAGCAGGAGGAGAGCGAGATCTCCATGCAGGAGGCGCTGATCCGGGAGAGCATTTATACGGCTATTGTGGTGATCCTGGTGCTTTTCTCCTATGTTATGATTGCGGTGCTGATCTTAAGGCCCATCCGTATCTATGTGAACTGTATTAAGAATAATAATTTCCTGGAGATTACGGGCGCTTACGAATTCAAGTATCTTGCAGCTACCTACAACAATGTGTATGAAATGACCTTAGAACAGCAGAACATGCTTCGGCAGAAGGCGGAGCGGGACGCCCTCACCGGCCTCCTGAACCGGCAGTCCTTTGAGCAGCTGAAGGATCAGCTGGCGGCCTCCACGGAGCATCTGGCATTTCTCCTGATTGATGTGGATGTATTCAAATCCATCAATGATAACTATGGCCATGACATGGGGGATCAGGCCCTGATCAAGGTTGCCAACCTCCTGGACGAGAACTTCCGGAGAGGCGATTATGTGATGCGGATTGGCGGAGATGAGTTCGCGGTGCTTATGGGCAAGATGGATCCCCGGAACAAGCAGACCATCAGTGAGAAGATTGACCTGATTAATGACAGGCTGCAGCACCCCGAAGGAGATTTCCCCAAATATTCGGTCAGCGTGGGAGTGGCGTTTTCTGCCAATGGGTTCCATGATGAATTGTTCCGCCAGACGGATCAGGCGTTATACCACACAAAAGAAAACGGAAGGTGCGGCTATACCTTTTATGACGAGCTGCCGGAGGCTTCCGATAAATAATTGCATACACGGGAAGCTTTGGAATCCGCAGGAATCGGGTAATTACGGAAGGAGATCATTTCGTAATTACCCGATTTGTTTTTGAGAGGCCATATTTCTCATTGACTTTCTGAAAAATATATAGTATTCTTTTGGTATACCACTTGGATACTGAACGATATTTTCACAATAAGGAGGTAAGATATGGAACAGGAAACCATGGAGAAATACCTGGATGCCATTGCCCCAAAGGGGCTTGGGGAAGCAGCGCCGGCCCGGGGATTTTTGGAAAAATGCCAGCCTGGCAGCCCCAGCCAGGAGAAGGGGGCGGACAGCAGTGAGGTGAAGGTGGTCAAGACCTGCTGCCGTGCCTGTATTGCCAACTGCGGCGTGCTGGCCTATGTGAAGGAGGGCCGTGTGATCCGCCTGGAGGGGAATCCGGAGGATCCCATGAGCAAGGGCCGTATGTGCGCCAAGGGACTGGCCGGGATCCAGGCCCTCTATCATCCCAACCGGAACAAGTTCCCCCTAAAGCGGGTAGGAGCCCGGGGCGGCAATCGCTGGAAGCGGATCTCCTGGGAGGAGGCCCTTGGCACCATTGCAGAGAAGCTGATGGAGACCAGGGAGAAATACGGGGCCGAGGCGGTATTCTGCTCCACCGGAGGGGGCGGCAACCCGGAGATCTGGAGTATTGCCCGCTTCTGTAATGTATTCGGCACGCCCAACTGGTTCGAGCCGGGTTGTGCCCAATGCTATCTGCCCCGGGTACTGGCCTATACCATGATGTACGGCGGGGTGGATCCCAGTATCGCGGATTCCAATGCCCTGGAGCTGTATTTTCCCGACGAGACACCCATCCAGTGCCTGGTGCTGTGGGGCACAGACCCCTCCTATTCCTGCCCGGCCAGCGGCGGCAATGCGGTGGTGGAGCTGCGGGCCAGAGGGGTGAAGACCATTGCGGTGGATCCCCGGTTTACACCGGACGCAGCCAAGGCAGATATCTGGCTGCCCATCCGGCCGGGAACCGACGTGGCCCTGCAGCTGGCCTGGATCCGCTATATGATGGAGCATAAGCTCTACGATGAGGATCTGGTGCTTCGGTGGACCAATCTGCCCTACCTGGTGGATGTGGAGACCAAGATGCAGGTGCGGGCCCAGGTCAGCCGCCAGGAGGGAATTCCCGATACCTTTGTGGTATGGGACGAGAACACCCATTCCATAAAGCCCATGGAATACCCTTATGACGAGGCCTTAAGGCCGGCCCTTCTTGGAACCTTTGAGGCGGAGGGGAAGGTCTATAAAACCGGCTTCCAGCTGCTGTGGGAGCGGGTGGAGGAGTATACCTTGGAGAAGGCGGGCAATATCTGCTGGCTGGATCCAAAGAAGATCGAGGAGGCCATTCTGATGTTCGCACAGAATACCCCCAGCGGCCTGGCCATCGGCGTTGCCACGGACCAGACCCCCAATTCCGTTCAGGCGGCCATGGGAGCGGCCACCATTGACCTTCTGATGGGCAATGTAGAACGGCCGGGAAGCCTATTGCAGCGGTTTCGGACCAGCGGCGTTCTGCGGATGCCCAACTACCCGGTGCCCCAGGCCACCAAGCTGCTGCCCAAGGGCCAGCTGCAGAAGCGTTTGGGGACCATTGAGCATAAGGGGCTCCATATCTGGTGGGCCGGGCACCCCTCCAGCATTCGGGACGCAGTGCTCACCGGCCAGCCCTACCAGCCCAGGATGTGGATTGACCGCTCCGGCAACAAGCTGGGGGTGGTGGCAGAGAGCGCAAAATGGGTGGAGGCCATTGAGAAGCTGGATTTCATCGTACATATGTATATGTACCCCACCTCATTTTCCGCCTATGCGGATATTCTGCTGCCGGCGGAGGAGTGGCTGGAGACAGACATGATTGTGGAGACCTGCAACAAGCTTATTGCCCGTCAGGCGGTAACCCACCTGTGGGAGACCATGGACGAGACGCTGTTCTGGTCTAAGCTGGCCAGGAAATGCGCGGACTTAGGCCACGAGGGCTGTATCAAATCCTTTGACCCGGAATTTATGGGGGAGGACCTTCCTTACTGGGATTCCATGGAGGAATTTTTCAATCACATTTTGCCCAAGGTGGGCCTGGACTGGAAGAAATTTACAGAAGTGTCCCCCTACGAATACCTGCCCAAGGATGAGTGGCGGACCTACTATGTATACAAAAATGTTGACGAGAGAACCGGCCAGCCCCAGGGCTTCCCAACGCCTTCCAAGAAGCTGGAAATATATCTGGAGAGCATGATTACCTTAGGGCGCACCGGCCAGCCCTTTGCGGCGGAGCCTTTGCCGCCGGCTTCCAGGGATTACGAGCCCCTGCCCTACTACCTGGAGCCCTCGGAAAGTCCCCTGCGGCAGGATGAGATCTCAGAGGAGTTTCCCCTGGTGATGACAAATGGGCGCGTGCCCTTCTACCACCATTCAACGCTGCGCAATGTGGCTGCTCTGCGGGAGATGTATCCTGCGCCGGAGATCTGGATCAACCCCAGGACGGCGGAGCAATACGGCATTGCCCAGGGAGACTGGACCTACGTGTCCTCCAAGCGGGGACGGATCACTGCCAAGGCCTATGTGACACCGGGCATCCATCCCGGGGTGGTATGTATGGAGCGTTTCTGGAACCCGGAGACCCTGGATACCAAGACCCATGGCTGGCAGGAGATGAATGTGAATGTTTTAACAAAATCCACGGCGCCCTTCAATGATGTGGTGGGCACTTATACCCTGCGGGCCTTCCAGGTGAAGATTGAGAAAGCGCCGGGAGCCCCCGAGGGAGTATGGACCAGCCCCGGGGATTTCAAATCCTGGCTGCCTGCCCAGGCAGGGCCCACGCCGGACGGCTCCAAGGGAGAGCGCTACGGGAAGATGGAATACGGCGTACATGGGCCGGCGAAAAAGCAGTACCATGCCAGAAGGGAGGAGATTTAAGTGAAACAGTATATTATTTTGGCAGATCTTGACCGCTGCATCGGCTGCCATGGCGGCTGCCAGGTGGCCTGCAAGACAGAGCATGAGATTGCCCTTGGCCCCTCCCGAAGCAGGCTGTACACCATGGGGCCTGTGGGGGATTTCCCGGATCTGGAAATGTATTTTATGCCGGTCATGTGCCAGCAGTGTGAAAATCCCGCCTGTGCGGCCGTATGTCCCACCGGGGCCTGCTACAAGGACGAGGAGGACGGAGTGGTCAAGATTGACCCCAGCGTCTGCATTGGCTGCCAGAGCTGCAAGAAGGCCTGCCCCTATGACTGCATCATTTTCAACCAGGAGCTGCGTGTGTCGGACAAATGCACGGTCTGCATGGAGCGCAGGGAAGCAGGGGAAGAGCCGGCCTGCGTGCGGAACTGCTCTGGCTGTGCCCTGATGTTCGGGGATATCAATGATCCGGAGAGTAATGTATCCAGGGTCATCCGGGAGGCAGGGGAGGAGCATGTCTATTCCCTGCCGGATCAGGGCAACCACCCTGCCGGAAGGTTTATTTTGCGCAATGCCAAATGGCAGGGATTCCCGGGAGGTGAAGAGAATGGAAAATAAGAGCTTACATAGGAGCCGCCAGCGGATGTACCGCCTGTTAAGCCGCCTGTATGTGCTGGAGGTGGACCAGGAGCTGCTTTCTGGGCTGCGGCAGATCCAATGCCCGGCCCAGTGCCCCAATGAGGAGATGGCGGAGGGCTACCGGATGATGGCGGAGTATCTGAAGGACAGCCAGGGAAAGGAGAATCAGGAGGTTCTGGACGATCTGGCGGTGGATTATGCGCGGATTTTTCTTTCAGCAGGTGTGGCCCAGGGGAAGGCTGCCTTTCCCTATGAATCGGTTTATACCAGCAAAAAGCACCTGATGATGCAGGATTCCAGAAATGAGGTGGTTGTGCTGTACGCAGCCAGGGGCGTTGCACCCTCCCGGGAGATGTACCGGGTGCCGGAGGACCATCTGGGGCTTCTGTTAGAGTATATGGCCCTGCTGTGCCAGGAGTGGGACCAGGCAGAGGAGCCCGGCGGGGCAGGAGCTCTGGCTGCAGAGCAGGCAGCGTTTTTGAAGGATCACCTGAACAATTGGGTGCCGGCCTTTGCAGGCGAGGTACAGAAATATGCAGGCACGGATTTTTACAAAGGCCTGGCCAGGCTTACCAGAGGCTTTCTCATGGCAGAAAAGGCGCTGGTTTCGGGATTGGAGGTGTAGGGGATGAAGGAAAGCTATTGTATTTCCACAGATAAAATGAATGCCCTGCTGACAGAGCTTGGCAAGACGTACCGGATCCTGGGCCCGAAGAGGGTGGGGAAATTGATCCGCTACGGTGAGGTGAATACCCAAAAGGAGCTGGTCTGGCAGGAAAAATCCCACTTTTCCCCCAAGGAGGTATTTTACCCCATTGTGCAGACACTGCTGTATTTTTCCGAGGACGGAGTGAGGGAGAGTGAGCTGGAGGATGACCGGGACGTAATTATTTTTCTGCGCCCCTGCGACATCAATGGCATCCGCAGGCTGGATACCATGTTCCTGAAAAATGGCGGCCAGGCGGATAATTTCTATCAGCGCAGGCGGGAGAAGGTAAAATTTTTCCTGATGGAGTGTAGGGAGAGCTTTGAGACCTGCTTCTGCGTATCCATGGGCAGCAGCCGGACGGACCAGTATACGGCGGCCTTCCGCTTTGATGCAGAGGGCGTGAGCATACAGGTGAATCCCCATGCCCGGGAGGAAGCCCTTGGGAGGGAGCTGTCCCGGCTTCTGGAGGGGGAGGAGCGCTGTGATTTCACGCCGGAATTTGTGACGGAGAACCGAAGAGCCGTGGCAGTGCCAGAGATTACGGACAGAAGCCTGGTGAAGGAGATCCATGCGCTTCCCATGTGGCGTGAGTTTGACGAGAGCTGCATTGGCTGCGGCGGCTGCAATACGGTGTGCATTACCTGCAGCTGTTTTGACACCACGGATGTGATCTACCATGAGACCAGCCGGGACGGGGAACGCAGAAGGGCATGGTCCTCCTGTATGCTGGATTCCTACAGCACCATGGCAGGGGGGCACAATGTCCGGGCCAGGGCAGGAGACCGGATGCGCTTCAAGGCCATGCACAAGACCTATGACTTCAAGGCGCGTTTCGGGGAGGAAAATATGTGTGTGGGCTGCGGACGCTGTGACATGCGCTGTCCCAAGGATATCCGTTTCTCCGAGACGGTTGACCGGCTGGCCCATGAGGTAGAGCGGCTGAAAAGAGGGGAGGAAGCAGAATGAAGAATATAACCTTACCGTCGCCCCATAAGATTCTGAAAATCATCCATGAGACAACGGCAGAGTATACCTTCCGGGTAAAATGCAGCGATTCCGTGGAGCACGGACAGTTCTACGTGCTGTCCATCCCCAAGATCGGCGAGGCGCCCATTTCCGTCAGCGCCCGGGGGGAGGACTATGTGGAGTTCACCATCCGCAAGGTGGGGAAGCTCACCGACGGGATCTTTGGCATGGCGGAGGGGGACACCCTCTTTATGCGGGGGCCCTACGGCAATGCATTTCCGGTGGAGAGCTTTAAGCATAAGCCCCTGGTGGTGATTGCCGGCGGAACCGGCATGGCCCCGGTGCGGAGCATGCTCCAGTATTTTTACGCACATCCCGAGGAAATCGGAGAGGTATATTTTATTGTAGGCTTCAAGGACCGTGACGCGGTGCTCTTTGAGGAGGACCTGGCCCGTTTCCGCCGGCAGTTTCACACCATTTACTGTCTGGACAATATGGAGGCGGAGGGCTTCTGTAAGGGCTTTGTCACAGGCTACGTGAAGGAGGTGCCCTTTGGCAGCTTCGAGGACTACAACATAGTGATTGTAGGCCCGCCGGCCATGATAAACTTCACTGCAAAGGAGTGCGTGGCAGAGGGCGTGACGGAGGATAAGATCTGGGTGTCCTTTGAACGGAAAATGTCCTGTTCTGTGGGCAAGTGCGGCCACTGCAAGATCAATGAGACCTATGTGTGTCTGGAAGGGCCGGTGTTCAACTACAGGAAGGCCAAGGAGCTTTTGGATTAAGAAATAGATCAGGAGGATTCAGGAAAGGCCGCTGCATTGTTGATGAAAATCAAGGGTGCGGCGGCCTGATTGATTTTTTGAACTTTGGATGAAAAGATATAGTTTTTCATTTTCTTATATGATATAATGGGCGTTAACGAGAAACACAAGTTCGCAAATACAATTACAATGCATCCCCAGTGCAATGGATGGTCAAAATAATCGAAAAGTGTTTAACAGAAAGGAATTGCCATGATAACCAGTCTTAGGATAGATAATTTTAAATCATTTCATAATTTTCATATGAATTTTACAGAATTTACTGTAATTGTCGGTAATAATGCTTCTGGTAAAAGTTCCGTATTGCAGGCAATTTCCTTTTTGGTGAGGTCTGCAGATGAAGACTTTGATACAATCCTTGAGCAGAGAGGACTGCAGATTGAGGACATCAAGTCAAAATTTGTTAAAAATTCTAATATAATATGCCTGGCATGCGGCCTCCAATTAGACATTAACGGGCAGATCCGTAAGCTTTGCTGGGAGATGGAAATAAGTGTTTATACAAAAAAGAAAACGATGGAATTGACAAGGGAAAAAGTATGGGATGAGGAGTCGGATTTCGTTTTGATGGAGTATGAGGCGGGACATAAGCTGGTTGTATATGGAGATGGAGAGGATAAGCGGGTTTATCCGCGACTGCTGTTGAAATCATCCGCGCTTAAGGTAGTGGTAGATGTCGAGACGGAAAGGAATTTGCCAGAGCTGGTGGCAATAAAGAAATTTTTATTGAATTCGTCCTCCTATGAATTGCTTTCGCCTTCTGATATGCGTCAAAGCAGCAGGGGAACTGCAAAAACAATCGGAATGTCAGGGAGAAATCTGCCTTCCTTTATCAAAGCGATGTCGGAAGAACAAAAAGTAAGCTTTATGGACAAGATCCATAGGATTCTGGGATGCGGACAGATTGAAAAGGTAGAGACACATACGAAAGGAAAGCCAGGCTGGACTTATATTGAAACAACTGAAAAATATGACAATATATTGGTTAGGATGACATCAAAGGATATGAGTGATGGGATGCTAAGATTGCTGGCTTTTGTTGCTATTAGCGAAGTGCCGGAAGCAGATTCAGTGATGCTTCTTGATGAAATAGAGAATGGCATAAATATTAATTATGCGGAGGAGCTGCTGAAAATACTGCAGGAAATTTATAAGACAAAACATCATCAATTAGTTGTAACAACCCACAGCACTGTTTTTGTGGATTATGTAAAAGCAGATAATATTGTTTTTTTATATCGGGAGAGAGAATCCGGATTAACAAAGGCAGTAAAATTATTTGAAATATCTGATATGCGGGAACGCTTAAATTATATGTATCCAGGAGAAGTATTATTGAATATAAGCAATGAAGATATCGTGGGGGAATTACTGACAAGGGGGCTTTAAAGCTGTTCCAGCGCGAAAATTCTATATGTATATGAAAGAGAAAAAATATTCCCATGGGATATATTATTGTGATGCGGACAGAAGTACAGGGACATCGAATACAGAGCAGCAGGCAAAAAAACGATTCAAGGAGGTCTATGAAGAGGTAGAAAGAGGAGCAAACCCAGATCTGGATAAGAGAGAAGTGATTCCTATGATAGCACTTAGAATGGTAGAATCCTGGCTGCTATCAGATAAAAATGCATTTGAGCTTGTGTACGGGGCAAGCGCGGTAAGAGATTCTGACATATCCTTTCCGGCAAAACCGGAATATTTATGGGGGAAGGAAGAGGATCCGAAAAGCAACTATCCCAAAAACTACCTGAAAAGAATTTGCAGTTCTTTTCATAAAAAAGGTAAAATCCCATTCGATAAACAGCTTTATGCTGACTTGGCAGAGCAAACAGACATCGAGGTGCTATGCAAAAAATGTCCTGTCAGCTTTGGAACATTCAAAAAGGATATGGAGACATATTTGTTACATGTTTTTTCTTAGAATCCTCTTATTCTGCCTACATTCATAGGGAAGAATAGCCGGAGCCTCTGTGTATGAGCCGGTCAATGTAATACTGGCGGATGTTCCTGTAATGCTCCCGCAGGCCATGCCCGGCCCCCGCAAGGTCTCCTGCCTGTATACAGGCGCAGATCTGTGCATGCTCCTGGCAGGAACGGGCTGCCAGCGCAGCGTCGTCCTTTGCCGAGGTGGCCATAAAACGGATGCTCTGCATGTGGAGCTGCTCGTACATCGAGGCCAGCCGCCGACTGCCGGCAGCAGTGATCAGGAAATGGTGGAACTGCTGATCCCATTTGGTGGAAGCGGCAATATCACCTGCCTGGCTTGTCTGCTGCATGTGGGACAGAAGCTCCGTAAGGCCAAGAAGAAAGGCCTCGTCAATATGCCCCTCCAGAGCCTGCAGGGCGTGAAGCTGCATCATTTCAATCAGGTCGTAGACCTCCAGGATATCCTCAATGGAGAAGCCCACAACCGTGGCCCCCTTTCCGGGGATCAGGCTTAAAAGCCCCTCGTGGGTCAGCTGCTGCAGGGCATTGCGGATGGGAGAGCGGCTGACGCTGTAGATCTCACAGAGCTTGCGCTCGGTCAGCACGGTGCCCTCGGGGTAGATATTATTAAGGATGTCATTTCTTAACTGCTGATAGGCCAACTGCTGCTTGCTTTCGGCAGATTCCTGTAGGATCTCTAATTTATGATTGTCTGACATAGAAGTCTCCTTCCTGCTGGTACAAATATGGTATACCAACAAAATACATTTATAGTTTACCATAGCTGTGGGGACGATGCAAGAGATTTTCAGGCATTTTGAGTTGATTAGAATCCGAAATAGAGGTATACTGATCTTAAGGAAGAAGCAGAAAAAATATTTTTTCATTTTTGTGCAAGGATTTCCAAGGATCAGTCGTATTATAGGTAAATAAGGATCATTCAGGAGGTAAGAGCAATGAAAATCAAAAAAGCAGTTTCAGTAGGAGCAGCCGTTCTGGTAGCCGTTTCCGTTGGCGTTACGGTGGGCGAGCTGCACAGCAATGCACATTATTCCGATTGCACGTACTATAATGGTACAGGCACGCATCATCTGGGCTGCCATTCGGAATACCATGTGGGGTATCACTGGAATTTGGCAGGCCATCAGGAATGGTGCAGACAGGAGTACTGCAATTGGCTTGTCGACGCTGCCGCCGCATCAGCGGCCCAGGAGGCGGCAAACGGGTCCCAGACTCTGGCTCTGGAGGGCAATGAGCAGGCAGCCGGGAGCAGTGCACCCCAGACACCGGTTGCGCCGGTGGCAGAGAATAATGAGTCTCAGGCACCGGCCGCTGAGTATAACGCACCGACATCGCAGGATTATTCTGCGCCGGAGCCGGCCGTGGAGCAGTCCCAGCCATCCGGCTACGATTATGTGGATCAGAACACCACAAGCTATGATTATGTACAGCAGAATACCACAAGCTATGATTATGTACAGCAGGATACCACAAGCTATGACTATGGGTCCCAGTATTCTTCCGGTTATTACTGCCCGCCCCAGTCTTCGGGCAATTGCAATAACTATAATTATAGCAGCGGACATCATTCCGGAGGACACCACGGCAGAGGCCATCATTGATGCCGCTTTCCGCGGCAGTGATCACGCCAGGCAGAACAAGGGGAGGAATACCCGGGAGGTACAGCGGGGATGCGGAGTGAAGGGGAAGTAAATCATGCAGTAGACAAATACGCGGACACAGTCCAGCGTATTTGTTTCTGTTATCTGAAAAATCAGGCAGATACTGAGGATGTGTTTCAGAACGTTTTCCTGAAATATATGCTGAGCGATCAGCGCTTCGACAATGAGGAGCACGAGAAGGCCTGGTTGCTGCGGGTGGCGATTAACACCTGCAAGGATCAGCTGAAAAGCTTTTTTCACCGCCGTATGGTGCCGTTGGATGCCATTGCGGAGCTGGAGACGGAGGTATCGGAGGAACAGGGAGAGGTCCTGGAGGCAGTGCTGTCCCTGCCGGGAAAATACAAGGATGTCATTTATCTTCATTATTATGAGGGATATTCGGCAGCTGAGATCGGAAAGATTCTGAACAAAAAGGAGAATACCATATATTCCCTGCTGTCCAGAGGGCGGGGATTGCTGCGGGAAAAGCTGGGAGGTGATGGCATTGACGAATAAGGTACAGGAAGCTTTGGAACAGGTTCAGGCAAAGGAAGCCCTGAAGGCCTCTACGAAGGAATTGCTAAAGGGAGAGCGCCGCAGAAGAACGCGTGTATTTCGGCATCCGGCAGTGAGAGGAACCCTTGCAGCAGCCTGTATGGCGCTTTTCCTGATTCTTGGAATCGGGGGATATTCCTGGGTGCAGACTCCGGTTTCCTATGTGAGCATTGATGTCAATCCATCCATAGAGCTTGCGCTGAACCGGCTGGATCGGGTAGTTTCCGCCACGGCCTACAATTCGGAGGGAGCGGAGATTCTAAAGGAGCTTTCCCTGAAAGGGAAGAGATATGACGTGGCCATTGATACGATTGTGGAGAGCGCAGCCATGAAGCCCTATCTCGCAGGAAGGGATGCTCTGGTGTTTACCGTGGCGTCAGAGGGGAACCGGGAGCAGGGGATATTGATGCAGGCGGAGCACTGCATGCGTCATGCCGGATATGTCAGCACTGGTGTCAGCGCGGATCTGGCTCTGGTATCTGCAGCTCATGACAGCGGCCTTTCCCTGGGAAAATATTACGCGTATCTGCAGCTGTCAGTGTACGACGAGACAGTGACTCCCGATAGCTGCAAGGATATGAGCATGTCGGAGATCCACGGCATGATTGAGGAACACCAGCATGGAGGGGGACATTCGGAGGAAGGAAACGGCTGGCATCATGGGAGACCCGCTATGCCTGAGGAATCCTATGAGCAGAAAGAGCCAAAGGGGCACCATGGCCGCGGCTGCCATCATGAATAAATATAACATGAGTTGCAGTAAAACTATAACCATCAGGAACCGGACACAGAGTATCTATTGGGAAAAGACATATTTTCCGCCTCTGTGTCCGGTTCCTTTTTCCATCTAAGAGATATTCTGTTAGCACATATGAAACTATCGCCGCAGAGGCTGTTTTACAAGGCAAAAAACCTTGAGAAGGGCCCTACGGCACATAGCGGCATACTTCAGAAGATGAAATAAGAGCAGTTAAATCTGCGTGGATATTATGTTGACTGTTCCTCTCATCATACATACGAATAATTATCCCATAAACATACTTAGTGTTGGCATTATACCTTTCCTTCTTTCTATAAATACTTTATGTGAATCATATACACGATTATAAAAAAGTCAATGGAGGATCAAGGCTTCCTTACAACAATTGTAAGTGGTAATCCTTCCTTTCTGTTGCTATACTATATCCAGAAAGGAAGGAGGAAGCTTCTATGAATCATTCAAATAATAAATCAGATAACGGATCCGATCATGGATCAAAGAAAATTCTGCAAATCGAAAATCTCACCAAAACATACGGAAAAGGAACCAGCAAAACAGAGGCCTTAAAGGGCATTACCTTCGATGTGCTGGAAGGGGAATTCTTAGGGATCATGGGCGCCAGCGGTTCCGGAAAGACCACACTCTTAAACTGCATTGCCACCATGCTGCGCCCTACCTCCGGCAGGATCATCCTTACAGGCCAGGATATCTCCGGGTTCCGTGGAGGGAGCCTGGCGGATTACCGGGGAAGAAAGATCGGCTACTTGTTCCAGGAATTTGAGCTTCTGGACAATCTGACAGCCCGGGAAAATATCCTGCTTCCCCTGTGCCTCCACGGTGTGGCAGCCGGGAAGGCACAGGAAGAGGTCAGAGCCCTGGCTGAGCTTCTGGATATTGCTCCGGTTCTGGATAAATTTCCGTCCCAGATGTCAGGAGGACAGAAACAGCGGATTGCGGCCGCAAGGGCCCTGATTTCCGACCCGGATATCCTGCTGTGCGACGAGCCCACCGGCGCCCTGGATTCCAGAAATTCCAAGATCCTCATGGACCGGCTTGGTGACATTAACAAACGCCGCCGGAAGACCATTTTACTGGTGACCCATGACGCCAATGCCGCAAGCTATTGCTCCCGCATCCTGTTTATCCAGGACGGCGGTATTTTCCATGAGCTTCGGCGGAGCGAAACGGAGACTACAGCTGATTTTTATGGGCGGATCGTTACGGTGATGGCCCAGCTGGGAGGAGGCAGTGCAAATGTTCTTTAAGCAGGTAAGGCGCAATAGCGCCAAAAGCAGAAAAGGAAACGGATTGTTTTACGGCTCCCTGATCATTGCCATTGTGGCCTTTTATACGCTGCTTTCCCTGGGAGAGCAGGATGTGATGCGTTTTCTGGCTGTCATTGAGAGCGATGCGGTGAAAAAGCTTCTGGCCCTTTTGAAGCTTGTTTATCTGGTATCCCTGTTTTTCCTGTTTTTTCTTGTCTATTTTGCATGCAGGTATCAGATCGACAGCCGCAGGCGGGAGCTGGGCATGTACCAGATGCTTGGGATGAAGCGCAGCCGCATGTTTCTGATGCTGTTTGCCGAAACCCTGTGGAGCAGCCTGATCTCCCTGCTCCTTGGCATTCCGTCAGCCCTGTTCCTGACAGAGGGTATCAGCCTGGCCACGGCAAAGGCCGTGGGCCTTGGGATTATCGGGCATCATTTTTCCTTTTCCCCGGAAGCAGTGCTGGGGACTGTGCTGGGATTTGTCCTTGTTCAGCTGCTGTCCATGATGTTCCTCTGCATCAGGCTTGGAACCCTGGAGCCTGCGGAGCTTCTTCGGACAGATACCTCCGGCCAGGCGCCCATATCCGGGGCAAAGAGCAGGCTGTATTTTCTGCTGGGTGTGATTTTACTGCTGCTGGCATATGTACTGGGCGTGTTTGGGATGCGGTCCTTAAATCCATTGGTGATGCTGGTACTGATAACGGCAGGGATCCTTGGCACCTTTTGGCTGTACCGGGGGCTGGGGGGCTTTCTTGGGCAGCGGATTAAGCGCAGGTCATCCCAGGCCCTTGGGCTTGATATCTTTACAGCCAGGCAGGTGCAGGAGAATGTACTGTCCCAGCACAAATCCCTGGCAGTGTCCGCACTGCTGCTGGTGCTGGCACTCTCCTGTATTTCCTATGGGATCTCCCTGGGGATGGGACGGGCGGTCAGCAGCCGGTCTACAGATTTTTCCCTGTTCGGAGAGGAGGAGGAGCTTGACCGAATCCTTGCACAGGAGGAAATCAAAAGTCTTACCAAGGCTTCCTATCCGCTGTATCTGTCCCTGATCAAAGAGGACTACTGGCCGGGAGAGGCGCATGCTCTGGATACCGCAAGTCTTATGGAGACGCTGGAGGGGATCGAAGGCTCGGAGAATATTCGGGAGAGCATGCATCTGGAGCGGGTGATTGCCGAGAGCTCCTACAACCGTATGCTGGAGGCCATGGGGAAGGAGAAGCTTCACCTGGGGGAAAATAAGGTGGCGCTGTTTACTGCCGTGGACCGGAGCGCGGAATGGTTTTATTCTATTTTAACCCAGGCAGTTCAGAACGGGGCGTCCATTGGCATTGACGGAAATGACTATGCAATTGACCCACAGCTGTGTTATGATAATATTGTGGCAGACCGGGCGATTACGCTCTATCTGGCGCTGGTGGTGCCGGATGAGCTGTATGCAGAGCTTGCGCGGGAACCGGAGCCCTACTGCCGGAACCTGCACCTGTCCGATGAAGTGATTGAGGAGCTGGGGCTGATGCAGGCAGTGCTGGAGCTTGACAACCGGCTGTCCGCCACAGGAATCCACTATGACAGCTTTCTGGGCGGGATTGGGCGGAACCTGTTTTATACTGTGGCATCAAGCTACCTGACGGTATATCTGGGCGTGCTGTTCCTGTTGATTGCCAACACGGTGATCGGGCTGAAATTTCTGATCCAGCAGCGCCAGACAAAGGGCCGGTATGTGACCCTTTCCATGCTGGGGGCAGATATCGGAGGCATGTGCCGTTCCGTGAGAAAGCAGATACAGACTTATTTTCTGCTGGTGCTGGCAGTATCGGCGGTCAGCAGTGCAGCTGCCATTGTTACAATGTTTACGACCTTTGCAAAGCTGCCGGCAGGGGCTTCCATGGCAGCCGTTGCAGCTCTTGCGGCAGTGGCGCTGGTATGCTTCCTGTTGATAGAGGTTATTTATATCGGTGTGGTCAAGCGGATGGCAGCCCGTGAGATCCATCAGCTGAAAGGGCAGGGAGGAGTGTTTTTGTGATAAGGATCGCTATTGTGGAGGATGATATATATTTGCGGGAGGAATTGATACAGACTTTTCAGAGGGCCGGTTATACGGCCCTGGGGGTCTCAGAGTTCGGACATGTGGAGCAGGACCTGATGGAGGAAAAGCCGGATCTGGCGGTGCTGGACGTGAATCTGCCCGGACAGTCGGGATATGAGCTGTGCAAATGCCTCAAGCAGCGGGCCTCCTTCCCGATCCTGATTCTGACGGCCCGGGATACTCTTTCCGATGAGCTGACGGCTCTGGGGCTTGGCGCCGACGATTTTCTCACAAAGCCCTGCCATCCGGACCGGCTGGTTGCAAGGGCAGAGCGTCTGCTTGCAACCTATGAAAGGATGCAGGGCCTTGTCCAGGCAGGGCCTCTGTCTCTGGACCCGGATACCTATAAGCTGACCTGGCAGGGGCATTATCTGGTTCTGGCGGAGACGGAGGGAAAGATCCTGAAGGCGCTGATGGATCGTTACCCTTCGGTTGTCAGCAAGGGGCAGCTGTTTTCCGATGTATGGGGAACCCAGGAGTTTGTAGATGAAAATATCCTTCAGGTAAATATGAGCCGGCTCAGGAAGAGCCTTGCAGGCATAGGCCTGGGGAATGCAGTCCGCAATATCCGGGGGCAGGGCTATGTGTTGGAGGCAGAGAGCTTATGAAAGCAATTGTAAAAGGCGCATGCCATTGGATTGGACTGCTGATATTGACGGACGGGGTGTATTTGTTTGCGACCTGGATCATCCGCAGGGAGGCGCTCAAGTACATGGCCCTGTTTTTGGTTTTGTTTACCCTGCTGGCCTGTCTGGCCGGGATTTGGATGGAGTACCGCCGGCAGAAAAAGGCGGGGGAGGCCCTGGCCCATTTTCTGGAGCTGCCGGACGACAGGGGTAAGGGGGAAATGCTGGGGCAGCTGGGATGCCAGACAGACATTGAGAGCCTGGCGGATCAGCTGCTGGAGCAGAGAGCTCTAACCAATGAGAAAACGGTGGAGCTGACCCAGTACCGGGAGTATATTGAGGCCTGGGTCCATGAGGCAAAGACGCCCCTGTCCCTGTCCACACTGGTGCTGGAGAATCATAAGGAGGAGATGTCCCCCTATGTCTACAGGCGGATGCGCTATATTCAGCACCAGCTGGAGGAGGCGGTGGAGCGGATCCTGTATTACGCAAGGCTCCTGGCAGACCATGCGGATGACAGCTTTGAGGAATTTTCTCTAAAAGAGTGCGTGGAGGAGATGCTGGAGGAATACAGTCCCTTCCTGGAGGAGAAAGGGATCACAGCGGAGGCGCGGCTGCTGCCCCTGGCAGTAATCTCGGACCGCAGGGTGGTGCGCTTTCTGCTGTCCCAGCTTCTTGGCAATGCGGTAAAATATGCCGACAGCAGCGCAGGCAGGCTCCTCCTTACCATGGAGAAGGGTCAGGATCAGGTACGCCTTGGGATCTACAACAATGGCCCTGGGGTGCCGCCCCAGGACGCCCCCTTTGTCTTTGACAAGGGCTTTACCGGAAGCAGCCCCAACCGCCAGAAGGCTACCGGCATGGGGCTGTATCTGGTGGGGAAGTATGCCAAACGGATGTGTGTGGAGGCCGTACTGGCCCGGGAGCTCCCCTTTGAGGAAGGGTTTGGGATTGAGCTTACGTTTTCCCTGTGACAGAGAGGGGGTGGCAGATTCCGGAAACCTGTTGCATGGAAGAAGTGCCTGTGATAAGATGAAACCAGAGCGTGCCTGAAAATTGCTTTCTGGCAGCTGTGCGTTACAACGCTTTGTAGGAGATTGGAGCCGAAAGGGAGGCGTAGCAAAAATGAGTAGACAGGAAAGAGAAGAGAATCTTATGATCGTGGCTGCAGCAGAGGAATATGGATTACGTTATCATATGCCGGTAAAAGATGTCCTATCCCTTTTTCAGCAGCACCATATTGCGGAATTGCTTCGTTCACAGTATGAGGTGCTCCATACGATGGATTTAAGTGAAGGGGCAGAGGAAATGGCCGTAATCTCTCCTTTTCACGGAGATGCCATCTCCATTTACCGCCAGGAGAATGGCAGGATGCGTAAAGTATATGAATATGAAAAGCCGGCAGAATTTTCCCACGCCATCTTCGGCGGCATGATTGGGGAGAAGCCGGCAGTGGTGATTGGACACCGGGAGGGGGAACGGAATCTTTTGCTGTTTTCCTGGGATCAGCTTAGCAGGCAGTTTCAGGCACAGATACTGGACCGGGGCTGCGGCTCTGCAAATGTATACCGGTTTTTACAACCATGGGGAGGCATACCTTCTTTCTGCAAACAGGGAAACGGATGAGGCTGTATTATATCAGATTCGATTGTGAAGAAGACTGTTGCAATGCCAAAGTATCCGTGATAAGATGAAACCATAGGCAGAGGAGGTGGCATCATGAAGCGTTTTCATGTGACGGGAACCTGTATTCCAGAAAAGCATTATATGGCAGAGATTTCGTCGAAGCTGGACCAGATCGTGGAAATGATTGAGCAGGATAGTTATTGCCGGATGGCAGGCTGGATATGGATCGCAGAAACTGATAGAGCCATGGCTTTCCATAACAAAAAGCGCCGCAGCCGGCGCTTTTTGTTATGAATGAAGAAATTCATGAATGGAGAAATACCGCAAAAGCCGGATAGCCTATCTGGAGGGCATCTGGAAATCTGCCAGCGCTTTGTTTAGATAATCGTTAAAGGGCTTCATGATCCGGAAGAGCTCTGCTGCCTTTGCCAGGAGGGCTTCTGCATCGACCAGCTCCTCGTCTGTCAGGGGATATTCCAGATACCAGCTCTTGAATTTCAGGTATTCTGCCTGGGGATGCTCCTTGTCATAGCCTGCAGGGACATTTTTTAATGCTGTTCCCTGTACTGTGAAATATTTCTCGAACTCGGGCGCATGGATGATCTGTTCCCATTCCCCGCCGTTCTTGACAATGTAATCCCGCACCATGGCCGTTGCGTCCTTAAACATATCTGCAAACAGGCCTCCGCCTAAAAAGGACTGGCCGCCGGGCTTTATCATCAGATAATATCCCACAGGCACCGGCAGCTTGCCCTTGGAGGAAATATGGGCGCGGAAGGCAGGATTGTATGGCGATTTGTCATGGCTGAAGCGGGTATCCCGCATCATCTTAAAGGTCAGGTCTTTGGGGTTATTATGTAAAATACTGCTGTCAAACTTTCCGATTTCCATCATCAATGCTTCCAAGAATGCTTCAAATTCAGCAGTTGCCTTCTTGCAATCATCCTTGTTGGCATGATACCATTCACGGTTGTTATTCTCGCTCAGCGATGATAAATAATCCATCATAAACTGTGTATTCATTTGCTGTCGTCTCCTTTATGAATTCTTGATAATAGAAAGCTGGGTGGATTCTAAAAATTCCTGTATCAGATGCCGGGTGCGCTCAGGCGACTGGTAGGGCTTGCAGAACGAAAAATCCTGGGATAAGTCGTCAATCTCTTCCATGGCGTGCTTCACATCCAGCATGGTCTCTAAGGGGATTTCCGCGGCGGATGTATAATCCAGCTGCTGGGGGGAGATGCGGTGGCTTTGTATGGCATAATTTACCCGGTCCTTACAGCTGCAGCTGCCGTTTCCATATGCGCCGCAATACTGTCCAAGAAAGTCCGCCATTTTCTTGCGTATGCGGGAAAGACGCTGGCGGTAGGCCTCCGGGGTCATTTCCAGAAGCTCCCCTGCAATGCGGCTGTCAAGGTGAAACATGGTTCCCAGGATGAAAATGCACCGGCTCTCCGTATCCAGGCACTGCAGCATCACGTTGGTACAGGAAGCCTTCAGCTCCTCTGCCAGAAGGTTCTGATCCACATTCTGGGTCAGATCCGGCACATCCTGTATGTTTCCGTTCTCAATGTCATCCCCATAATACTCAAAGCTTAAGGGAACGTGGGCGAACATATGTTTTTTGTAATTTTTCAGATGGTTCACCGCAATGCGGAATACCCAGGTTGTAAAGGCGCTGTCGCCCCGGAAGGAGGACAGATGGGTAATCATTTTCAGCAGGATGTCCTGGGCGGCGTCCTCCGCGTCCGCAAAGGTGCCCAGCATCCGCAGGGACAGATTGAATACAAGGTCCTGCACATCTGCGACAAGGGCTTCCAGGGCTTTTTTGTCCCCTGCTGTGGCTTCTTTTACCAAAGCCTGTAATTCTTCATTGGTTTTTTTCTTCATAGATTTTACCTCCTACTTAATTAGACAATCCTTCCGGGCCTGTGTGACAGGAAATATTTCATTTCTTCTTATCTTCTTATAGTATAGCCATTCGAAAAAACAGATGCAAGTACAGATCAGCCAAATTCAGGATGGGCAGTCCACATTACTTTTCGCCAGCCTATTTACAGATTCCGAAAATTATGGCATAATGAAGAAAATATCTGTTTTTTTGCAAGATATAAAATGACAGATCAATGGCAGATAGGAGGATTTGTATTATGCCAGTCATAAAGCGTGTTTCCCTGGTGGACCAGGTATATGATAAGATCCGCAAGCGGATTATTGCTTTGGAGGTGCCCTTTGGCAGCAAGCTCAATGTCAGCAAGCTGCAGGAGGAGTACGGCGTCAGCTCTACGCCGGTGCGGGAGGCCTTGAACCGGCTGTTGAATGAGGGACTGATCGAGTTTGAGAATAATGTGGGAGCCAGCGTGGTGAATATTACGGAGACGGATGTGATTGAGGTTCAGGAGCTGGAGGCAGCCTATGAGATGGCAGCAGTGCGCTATGCCATGCAGAAAGGCGATCATCAGAGTATGGCGGAGGAGATTCAGAAGCACATTGAGGATTACCGCATTACAGACAATCTGAAGGACAGCTGTACCTGCATCCGCAGGATCAAGGACGTATTTTACCGCAATGCCAGGAATCAGCGGCTGGCCAGCAAGAGTACGTCCTTAAGCGGCGTGGATGATATTCTGCACACGTTGTTTACCATGCAGACGCCGGGAGAGGACCACAAGTACCATTCCGGGATTATGTATTTTGAGAAGATTCACCAGGCAGTGCTGGAGAATGACTTTGCCAAGGTATGCGACGGATTGGATGAGCATCGGGAATGGAGCAGGATCCACATCCTTCGGAACCTGGAGTATGTCAAAGGGAAGATGGGAGAGGAGTAGTATGAAGATCCGCTTTTTGGAGCCGGGGAATCGGCCGTACCGGAGAAGCCCGCTGAATCTGTTTGTCTATGAGCGGTATATCCGGACGCCCTCCAATGGAATACTGACCCTTGCCACAATCCTGAAGAGGGAGTATGACGACGTGTTCTGCTACAGTGAATCCATTGCAAGGATTGTCTGGAAGGATGTTCTGGATGCTGATCTCATAGTGATCAGTATCTTTACCTTTGCCGCCAAACGGGGCTATGAGCTGGCAGACTATATTCGGAAGAACAGCAGAGCGGTGATTGTGTTCGGAGGGCTCCATGCAACGCTGGCCAGCGGGGAGGCTGCGGAGCATGGGGATTATGTGCTGCTGGGGGAGGGAGACGAATCCATCCTGCCATTGGTTCGGCAGATTGAGCGGAAGCAGGAGATCACCGTGCCGGGGGTGGTGTACTGGAGGGAGGGCCGCCTGGTGCAGACCGGGGAGCCCATTGTGCCCACCAGCATTGATACGATTCCTGACCGCAGCCTGATGTACCGGTTTCGGAAGATGACAGGCCACAATACCATCTGGGCCCAGGTGCATGCCTCCAGGGGCTGTCCCCACAAATGCGATTACTGTGCCCTGGTGGCAGCCTTTGGCCAGGGAGTGCGGGTGCGCTCTCCCCAGGCCGTGGTGGAGGATATCCGCCAGGCCATTGACTTTTTTGACCGGGGCCATATCCGCCTTGCCAAAATGCTCTGGCTTACGGACGACAATTTCTTTGCCAACCGGGCGTGGGCCGTGTCTGTGCTTCAGGCGATCATAGACAGCGGCATCCGCTATCAATTTACCATACAGGCCAGATATGAGGTGGGATTTGACGATGAGCTGCTGGAGCTTTTGAAGGCAGCCGGTTTTATCGAACTTGCCATGGGGATTGAGTTTTTGGAGGATGAAGCCTTTGCACAGTACCATAAGAAGAGTACATACCAGGAGATCCTGCGCTCCGTCAAAAATATCCAAAGACATGGCCTGCGGGTGCGGGGGCTGTTTATTGTGGGAGCAGATAACCAGGAACCGGGAGTGGGAGAGCGGCTGGCTGAGTTTGTGATAGAACATGATATTGCAGGCGTTTTGATCCAGTCCATGTATTTTATTCCTGGAACACCGGTCTATGATACCCACAGAGAAGTGCTTTTGGAGGAACAGGGCTGGGAGCGGTGCGTGGGGAAGGTTGTGCACAGGCCCAGGAATATGACGCCTGCCCAGCTGCAGCAGGAGATTATCATTGCCAGCAGGAGGATCTATTCCTTCCGCCGGCTGATGCAGGCCCTGGTAAGAAAGCGGGGAATTGAGCGGCTGCTGTTTCTAGGGGAATTTTTCTGGCAGGCATCTGTCCGGAGTGATTTAAAAAAGGATATGGAATATCTAAAGGGGAAGCAGTGATGTCTGCTTCCCCTTCTAATATGCATTGTTGTCAGGAATGTAAGATTTCATTCAGGGCTTCGAATAATTTCTCAATATCAATCGGCTTGGCGATATGGCCGTTCATTCCGCAGCCCAGGGCATCCCGCTTATCCTCCTCAAAGGCATTGGCCGTCATAGCGACGATCGGGATGGAGGCCAGCTCCTGGTTGGGCAGTGCACGGATCTTTCTGGTGGCGCTGTAGCCGTCCATCACCGGCATCTGTACATCCATGAGAATCAGCTGGTAGTAGCCGGGCTGGGAACGCTCCAGCATTTCCAGGGCAATCTGGCCGTTTCCAGCAATCTCGGTGGAAAAGCCGGCTTCCTCCAGAATGGCTGCTGCGATTTCCTGATTCAGCTCATTGTCCTCTGCCAGCAGGATGCGGCCCGTGTGGATCTGCTGGGGCTGTATGGGCTCAACCTGGGTGTCGGTATCTGTGTCGGTATTTACCACAGAGCACAGGCAGCTTCTAAGCTCGGAGAGGAAGAGGGGCTTGGCGCAGAAGGCTGTTACGCCTGCCTCCCGGGCTTCATCTTCAATATCAGACCAGTCGTAGGCAGTCAGGACAATGATGGGAACCTCCTCCCCGGTCTCCTTGCGGATCCTGCGGGCCACCTCAATGCCGTTCATGTCAGGCATCAGCCAGTCAATGATATAGACGCTGTAGATGTCGTCTCTCATAATGGCCTGGCGGGTACGCAGTACAGCCTCACGGCCGGAAAGGGTCCATTCTGCCCGCAGTCCGAACTGCTGGAGCATATAGCTGACGCTGTCGCAGGTGTTGAAATCATCATCTACTACAAGAGCCCTGCAGTCCTTCAGCCTGGAAATGGTCTGAATCTTCTGAGGCTCTGCACTGAGGCGGAAGGTGAGCTTCAGTGTGAACTCCGTGCCCTCTCCCAGACGGCTCTGTACATCAATGGAGCCATGCATCATATCCACGATATTCTTGGTGATGGCCATACCAAGGCCCGTGCCCTGAATGCCGCTGATGGTGGAATTCTGCTCCCGTTCAAAGGGCTCAAAAATGTGGGAGACAAATTCCTCGCTCATGCCGATTCCGGTATCCTTGATATGGAACTCATAGTTGGCATAGCCGGCCGGAGCGTTGGTGGTCTCCTGGATCCGCATGCTGACGATTCCGCCTGCCCCGGTGTATTTGATGCTGTTGCCAAGGAGGTTCAGCAGCACCTGGTTCAGCCTGAGCTTATCACAGTAGATATCCTCATCCAAAATATCCACCGTATCGATATACAGCTCCAGCTGCTTGGCGTGAATGTCCCCCTGTATGATATTCCGAAGGCCGTGGAGGATATCCGGCAGACTGCACAGGGTCTCATCCAGATGCATCTTGCCGCTCTCAATGCGGCTCATATCCAGCACGTCATTGATCAGGCTCACCAGATGGTTCCCGGAGGTGAGAATCTTCTTGAGATACTCTGTCACCTGTTCCTTCCGGTCAATGTGGGTGATGGCCAGCGATGTGAAGCCCACAATGGCATTCATGGGGGTGCGGATATCGTGGGACATATTGGACAGGAATACGCTCTTGGCCTTGCTGGCGCGGTTGGCAGCAAGCAGGGCATCCTCCAAAAGCGTCTTCTTCTCCATCTCAATGCGGGTCTCGTCATCCACGTTCCGGAAGCCCAGCACGATGCTGTGGCGGTCGTCCCAGGAGCCGGCCCGCACTGCCTTGATCTGATAATATTGGATCTTGCCCTTCAGGCAGGTGCGGTAGTTCCGGTAGAATGTCTTTTTATTGGTAAGCTCCAACTCCAGCTGCTGCGGGGAAACAGCCTCAAGGAGAGGCTCCCGGTCCTCAGCATAGACATACCGTTCTATGTATTCTGCCACATTCTCATAGAAGGACAGCTCCTCATGGAAAACTGAGGCAAAGGTGTGGTCAATGGTGTCGGCATTCCGTAGGGGGATGCCAAAGCCGGTGTTCAGGTCAAAATAGCAGACAAAGCTGTAGTCAATGCTCAAGGCGTGGATCAGCTCCAGCTGCCGGCGCTCGCTTTCCGTGCGCTCCTGCTGCTCCCGCAGCCGCTGGGCGGTGTAATCCAGCAGAAAACGCTGGTAATACAGTTCGCCGTCCTCCTCCATCAGCTTGACATTGCCGATGATATGTAAAATGGATCCGTCCCTGTGCAGCACACGGTAGGTAACCCCCACGCTGTCACCGGGCTTCTGAAGAGTCAAAATGGTATCCTGAAGCCGTTCCCGGTCCTCCTCCAGCACAGAGGCAGCTACTGTGTCAAAGCCGTCTGCCATCATGTTTTCCAGGGAATCGTATCCCAATATGTTGAGGGCAGCCTGATTGATACTGAGTACCTGGGAACCATCCAGGGAATGACACATAATGCCGCAGTCCATGGTGGTAAAAATAGTCTCCAGAATACGGTTCTTCTGCAGGAGCTCCTTTTCGTAGGAGCGTTCCCGGGTAATGTCGATGGCTACGCCCACCGTGCCCATTACGCTGCCGTCCAGATCATACAGCGGGGATTTGTAGGTGGTCAGCAGCCGGGTGTCCGCCCCGGTCTGGACCATCTCCTCTGATATGTAGGTCTGCCTGCTCTCCATGACACGGTTTTCCGATTCGATACAGGCCGGATCATCCTGCTCCACATCCCAGATATAGGCATGGCCCTGTCCCTCCACCTGCTGCTTCGTCTTGTTGACCGTCGCACAAAAGCTGTCGTTTACCTTTTCATGGATTCCGTTCTTATCCTTATACCAGACCAGGTTGGGAACGCTGTTGATGGTGGCCTCCAGATACTGGCTGGTCTGCCAGGCCTCCTTTTCCCGGCGGCAGGCCTGCTGCCAGCGGTTCAGACGGAAGCGAAGCTCATCCTTCGATAGAGGAAGGGTCCAGATATCGGCAACTGCCTCCAGGCAGCCGGACAAAGGTGCGATCTGTGCCTTGTCTGCCAGCAGGATCAGCTCTGCCTTGTCCGGCATAGCGGAAATCAGTGTTCGCACATCACGCTCCGGATCCTGGCCGGTGAGGTGCATCAGGATCACATCAGCCTGGGCAGCCAGCGTCTCCTCCGGCTGTATACTCTCTGAAAAGGAATGGGAAAAATGATCCAGAGGCGGCATCCCTTTTATTTGGTCAAATGCCATATGAGGGGATCCGACGAAATAAAATTGTATATGACAATGGTACATATGACTTTCCTCCTGGTGTGCTGCGTAAAGATGTCGTGGCACAGCTAATTGGATACAAAATCCATCTATATGATATTCTAGCTGTTGCAGCGTGCTTTGTCAATGCGTGAATTCAGGATTCCATAGTATTTTCAATAGTACATTCCGCTGATTGAGGCACAGCTTCCAGCCGGGCAAACAGCCGGATCAGCACAAGGACTGCAGCAATTGCCAGAACCAGCTCCGCCGTGGGCTGGGCATAGGCAAGACCGTAGAGGGGAATCAGCCAGTTCCACAGATACAGGGCAGGGATTTCCAGCACAATTTTGCGCAGAATGGCAAACACCAGGGCCTTGCGCCCCATGCCGCAGGCCTGGAATACGCCCACTGCCAGGAAATCCATACAGAGGAAGGGCTGGGCCAGGCAGAGTCCCCGGAGGAAACGGCTGCCGTAGGCCACGATGGTCTCATTGTCCATAAACAGCCGCACCAGCGGAACGGCTCCCAGATAATAGCCCACAGTTGCGGCCACCATAAAGGCCATGGATAGCTTGGCGGAGAAAAAGACCGCCTTTTTCATGCGGGCCCTGTTGCCGCTGCCATAGTTGTAGCTGACCAGGGGCATCAACCCCTGGGAGAGGCCCATGGCAATATACATGGGGATCATGCTGATTTTCTGGCTGATGCCCATGGCGGCCACCGCGTCGGAGCCATAGGAGGCAGTAAAATTGTTCAGCACTGTCATGCCGGTCACATTCAGAAGGTTCTGGATGGCAGCCGGGATGCCCACGCCGCAGATCCCCAGGAGAATGGCCGGGTTCCAGCGGAGCATGGCAGGGTTGACACACACATAGGTCTGCCTGCGCCGCACAAACAGCAGGATAAAAAAATACAGGCAGGCAATGCAGTTGGCAAGGAAGGTGGCAAGCCCGGCTCCCGCAGCCCCCATATTCAGCCCTTGGGGGAGGATAAAGATGGGATCCAGCACAATGTTCAGCAGGCATCCGCTCATGGTGCCGATGCTGGCGTGAAGGGTGGCTCCCTCGGAGCGCACCAGATAGGCCAGGACGACATTGAGGATGGCAGGGACCGCCCCGCAGGACACGGTCCACATCAGGTAGGCGGCAGTGGCGCCCGATGTCTCGGGAAGGGCACCCAGAAGCACCAGAAGGGGCTGGCGGAATATGGTATACCCCAGGCCAAACAGGACGCCGCACAGAAGGGCGCAGTAAAACCCAAGGGCAGAGCTGTGCCGTACGGTGTCATGCTCTCTGCGCCCCAGGGCACGGCTCATCATGCTGGAGGTTCCCACGCCGAACAGGTTGTTGACAGCGTTAAAGGCTAACAGTACCGGGGCTGCCAGTGTGACGGCAGCATTTTGGATGGGATCGTTTAGAATACCCACAAAATAGGTGTCTGCCAGATTGTAGATCACCATCACCAGGGAGCTTAGGATTGTGGGGATAGCCATGGTCAGGACGGCCTTTGGCACCGGCGTATGCTCGAACAGCTGTATTTTTTTCTGGTCTTCCATGTCAGATTCTCTCTTTCTGGTATATTTCGGAATGCGGTATCAGGTTCTAATATACAATTATACGGTTACTATTCACGGTGCCTTGCACCCTGCTGCAAGGCATCCGGCCAGTAAAATAGCGGCTGCGTGCATCCAGCCCCTCGCCGTCAGGCGACTTTTCAATGGGCTGGATGCGTTA
>CAJUQB010000003.1:71383-93049 GCA_910588285.1 uncultured Lachnospiraceae bacterium | reverse complement strand
TATTTTTTTACAACACCTGCAATATGAGCGTCATCCTCAGCATAAAATAATTCGATTATTTTCAATAAAACCACCTTTTTTATTTTTATGATACCAGAGAAATGTTACAACTTAGTTACTCACTCCCCATAGCTGTCATAACAGGTTTGTTTGTCAGTTCGTCTCCACAGTCATCCTCAAAGTAGGAACTGATAAATAACCTGCCTCAGATTCGTATCATCCTTATGGACGCAAAACCATGCGGTATCATTGGTTTTGATTTGGATTGGACACCTAAATTTTACCATAGATAGAGGTCTTTTTCTATTCACTAAATAAGTGAAAACTGATGCAGACACTCTATTTTGACACACCCGGACTTTATATCGGAAATCCGGAAGGATTTCCGATATCACAAAAAAGAGCGCTTCGACTATGTTCCGAAACGCTCCTTAGGAATCCGTGAATTTACACTGATTTTGTTGGCATTCTGGTATTTTTGTTGTACCGAAAATCCGCATCACACGGGGCAATTTTACTCTGAATTTTGAAATATTAATCTTCTAATAATACACGTTTTCTTTCTATCATTTCCCCGATTCTCTCGATATATTGGGAAACATCCTTCACATTGTCGCACCGCTCAATCCGCCCGTTTTCGTAGACACGCTTTGTAATGCTTCCGGCTCCGCAGGCCACAATGGTCTGTTTCTCCTCCATAATCAGGATATTATACAGCCCCTCACAGCCCTCCCTGGCGTACCCCACATTTTCAAAATTCCCGGCCATATTCTTCTGGCGGTAGAGATAATAGGGCAGAAGCCCCATCTCCCGGGCATACCGGGCCGTCAGCTCAATGGTCTCCCAGGTATTCTCCATGTGCAGGTCCTCATAGTCCTCCTGATACATGGACAGCCTTGCCGCCCGCTTCAGCGCCAGAGAATGTACCGTCACATTGTCCGGAGCCAGCTGCTTAAGCTGCTCCATGGTAGCCCTCACATCCTCCAGGGTCTCCTCCGGCAGCCCTACAATCAGATCCATGTTAATGTTGGCAAAGCCCAGCCGCCTGGCCAGGTAAAAGCTCTCCACCGTCTGCTCCGCCGTATGGCGCCGCCCGATGAGCTCCAGGGTAGCCTGTTTCATGGTCTGGGGATTGATGGAGATCCGGGTAATATTATGCATTCGCATAACAGCCAGCTTATCCTCTGTGATACTGTCCGGCCGCCCTGCCTCCACGGTATATTCCAGCAGATGGGACAGGTCAAAGGTCTGCTCCACCCTGGTCAGGAGACGGTCCAGCTGCTCCGGCTCCAGGGTGGTGGGCGTCCCGCCTCCGATGTAAATGGTATTCAGCTTTTTATGGCCATACAGCTCTGCCACTGCTTGAAGCTCTCCCTCCAGGGCAGTGAGATATTCTCCCATCCGCGGCGCCCACCTTCCCAGGGGGTAGGAGGTAAAGGAGCAGTACAGGCAGGTGCTGGGGCAGAAGGGAATCCCGATATAGAGGCTGTAGCCCTCCTCATAATCCAGCCTTGCCAAAAGCTGCCTCTCCCGCTTTGCGATCTCAATACTCAATTCTGTCTTGGCAGGGCTGGTAAAATAGGTGTCCTTCATATAGGAACGGATCCACGCCTCGTCCCTGCCCTCCTCCAGGAAGGCCATGGGGATCTTGGTGGGCCGGATGCCAGTGAGGGTCCCCCAGGGAAGCTGCTGCCCGGTATACTCTGATAAGCATTGATATAAGGCCTGCTTCAACCGGTTCTTGGTATCTGTCCGCTGGGAAAAGCAAGCCGGGACAAGGGCCTTCTCCTCCCCATTGAGGGACAGCCGGATGCCCTCCGGCAGATAATCCACCTGCAGGACAAAAGCCGGCATTTCCTCCGGCTCCTTGTGCTCTGCGGTGACTGTCACATTCCGTTTTGGGAAAAATGCCTTCACCAGCGAGTGAATGTCATATTCAAAGTTTGGTTCATTTAATCTTACAAGTATGGATTCCATTGTCGCTCCTGTTCGATGGTGGTCCTATCCATGTGCCCCGGATACACCTGGGTGCGCTCCGGCAGTACCATTAATTTCTCCCGGATCCCCCGCACCAGCTGGCTCATGCTGCCTCCCGGGAAATCCGTCCTGCCCACAGACTGGCAGAAAAGGGTATCCCCGGAAAACAACACGTCCTCCATGGGAATGTAGTAGCAGCAGCCTCCCGCAGTATGGCCCGGCGTGTGAAATACGCGGATGGAAAAGCCCGCCAGCTTTAAGACCTCCTCGTCCTTCACATACACATCCGCATGGTATACCTCCCTGCGGCCGATCATTCCCGACACGTTCAGCCTGGGATCCTCCAGTGTCTCCTTCTCCGCCTCATGGGCATAGATCTTCACCTGGCACAGCTCTGCCAGCTCCTTTGCCGCCATGGCGTGGTCAAAATGCCCATGGGTCAGCAGGATGGCTGCCGGCTGATATTCCTTTTCCCGGATCCGCTGATGCAGCGCCCCTGCACTGGCTCCCGGATCTACAATCAATACCTCTTTTGTGGTGTCATTGACTGCCAGATAGCAGTTGGTCTGCACCTCTCCCACACAGTAAGTCTCGATGGTAATATTTGACATATTCTAACCTCTCGTTCTCTCGATGTCCAGCACGCTCTCCACCTGGCGGAGCTTGTCCACAAGGCCGGAAAGCTCCTCCTTGCCCTTAATATTGAAGGACAGGGTCATGGTGGCAATCCCCTGCTTGCTGATGTTGGAATGGATCGCGCTGATATCCACGGACCGCTCGGTCAGGAGCCTGGTAATATCCACCAGCAGCCCGGTGCGGTTGTTGGCATAAATCACGATCTCAGCCATAAACAGCCCTGTCTCGCCCTCTTCCCCGGCCCAATCCGCCTCTAAGAGGCGCGCCTTGTCAAGCTCCGACAGGTTCAGGATATTGGTACAGTCCGTCCGGTGGACGGATACCCCCCGCCCTCTGGTGACAAAGCCCACAATCTCATCCCCCGGCACAGGGGAGCAGCACCTGGAAATACGAACCGCTACACCGGAAAGCCCCTTAACCATAATCCCGCTTCTGGAGCGTTTTTCCCTCTCGTGCCGGCTCTTCCCGCCTGCACCTGCAGAAGCAAGAATCTTGCCGGCTCCCTGAAGGATGTCCTCGTCGGTAATCAACGCCTGATGATCCTTCTGGTAATATTCACACATCTTATTGATGATCTGGCCCTCTTTTAATCCTCCGTGCCCCACAGCCGCCAGGGTAGAATCCCAGTCCCGGAAGCCGTACTTGCGCATGATCTTCTGCTGGTATTCCAGCTTATTCAGCTCCGGCCAGTTGATACTCTTGGTCTTGCAGTATTGCATCAAAAGCTCCCTGCCCCGGGAAATATTCTCCTCCTTGAACTGGCTGCGGAACCACTGGTTGATTTTGCTCTTCGCCTGGGTGCTTTTGACAATGTTCAGCCAGTCCCGGCTGGGCCCCTTGGAATTCTGGGAGGTGAGGATCTCAATCCGGTCGCCGTTCTGGATAATATAGTCAATGTTCACCAGCTTCCCGTTGACCTTGGCACCGATCATCTTGTTGCCCACAGCAGAGTGGATGGCATAGGCAAAATCAATGGGATTGGAGCCATTGGGCAGGTTCTTCACATCCCCGGTGGGGGTAAAGCAGAACACCGTATCCGCGTACAGATCCAGATCATTTTTCAGAAGGCTCATAAATTCCCGGTTGTCGGACATGTCACGCTGCCACTCCAGGATCTGGCGGAGCCAGCTGAGCTTGGCCTCCTCCTGGTTCTTGCCGGCCTTCTCGTCACTGCCTGCTTCCTTGTACTTCCAGTGGGCAGCGATTCCGTACTCTGAGGTACGGTGCATCTCATAGGTGCGGATCTGGATCTCAAAGGGCTGGCCGGAGGGGCCGATCAGCGTGGTATGCAGGGACTGGTACATGTTGGGCTTTGGCATGGCAATGTAATCCTTGAACCGCCCGGGGATGGGCTTATACTGCTCATGGATCACCCCCAGGGCCGCATAGCAGTCCTTGACGCTGTCCACAATGATGCGGATGGCAAACAGGTCATAGATCTGGTCCAAATCCTTCTCCTGATTCACCATCTTCTTGTAGATACTGAAAAAATGCTTGGCCCGGCCGCTGATATCCGCATGGATTCCAGCCTTCTGGATGTGCTCCCGCACCTCCTCCATCAGGTTCTTGATATATTCCTCCCGGGCGCTCTTGGTCACTACCACCTTCTCCACCAGGTCGTAGTACACCTCCGGCTGCAGATATTTCAGGGAAAGGTCGTCCAGCTCAATCTTGATCTTGGAAATCCCAAGGCGCTGGGCAATGGGTGCATAGATATCCATAGTCTCCCTGGCCTTCTCCTTCTGCTTCTCCGGCTTCATGTATTTCAGCGTCCGCATATTGTGGAGGCGGTCCGCCAGCTTGATCAGGATCACCCGGATATCCTTGGCCATTGCCAGAAACATTTTCCGCAGGTTCTCCGCCTGGACCTCCACCTTGTCCGCCTCATAGGACAGCTGTCCCAGCTTGGTGACCCCGTCCACCAAAAGGGCAATCTCGTCGGAGAACTCGGTGCAGATCTCCTCCTCTGTCATAACCGTATCCTCCACCACATCATGGAGGATCCCAGCCACTATGGTCTCCTTGTCCAGCTCCAGCTCTGCTAGGATAATACCAACGCAGAGAGGGTGGATGATATAGGCCTCGCCGGATTTGCGCACCTGTCCCTGATGTGCCGCCTCCGCCACATGGTATGCCTTCTCCACCAGGGAAATATCTGCGGAAGGATGATACCGCTTGATGCTGGTTATCAGCTCCTCATACAGACTCTCCGGGCTGGCAAACTCCTTAGTCGGCTTGATATGTGCCGATTGCAACGCTCTCTCTTCTGCTTCTTCTCTCTCGAACTGCTCTTTGTCCATCATAAATGATCACCCATTTCTCTTCATATCCCTCACACGGCATCACGACTTCGGCTATTCTTTTATGGCTATTCCTATTATTATAAAAAACTTTTAAGAAAAATGCAATATTTTCGAGTATCTTTGCATCTCTTTTCCATTGCAAAGTACATTTTTGTCATATACAAACCCCAATTTTTCCGCCAGTCCAATGGAAGGCCGGTTTGCAGCCTGGATCAGGCAATGGATGCTCCCAAAGGAGAGCTCCTCCTCTGCATAGCGAAGGATCCCCCGGCAGACCTCATAGCCATAGCCCTGGCGCTGATACTCCCGGGCAATGACATATCCAAGCTCCAGCTGTACCTCCCCCTCCACCTCCAGGTGGGAGAGGCCGGCCCGTCCCATCAGCCTGCCTGTGGCCTTGTCCGTCACCACCCACATCCCATATCCGTAAAAACGGTACACATTGGCAATATACGCTCTGATATATGCTTCCTCGCTGCTCCTGTCCTCCTTAAGCCCTTCCATATAGCAGGTGATCTCCTTCGGCCCATACAGCTCGTACAGGGCGTCCACATCCTCCGGCATCACCTCCCGGATCACACAGCGCTGGGTATTGAGGATTGTCCAGGGAAGCTGATGGTGACGCTGATAGACCCGCAGCAGAAAGCCGGCATCCACCTCGTCAAAATCCTCCACCACCATGGGCAGCCACTCCATCTCCTGCCCCCCTGCACCGGACGGCCCATAGCCCAGCACTGCCATCCCCCGGCCCCTGGCCCATTCCAGGGTCTTTGGGCCATCCACCAGGCACAGGCACTCCTCTGGCCGAAAATCCTTTGGCAAATCCTTACGGTCCACCACGGAAATCCCCAAAAGCCCTTCCCGCAGCTGCTGCTTTAGGGCCGGACTCACCAGCTGCTTCTGCCTTAGGCCCTCAAGATCCAGAACTAGATATTTAAGGCTTGTTCCAGTTGTCATTGATTCCATCCCACTTCCAGGTATTTTTCTCCTCCTCATAATTCCAGACTGCCAGATACTGAAACTTGCTGGAGGTTTTCAGGGCATCATACACATACTGCAGCGGAACCCAGGCGCGGTTCTTTTCCAGAGCCCCCGGCTCCCCCAGGAATACCTGGTCCGTCTCCTCGTCGTACAGCCAGATGTTCACATAATGGCCCGGCGTGTCCTCCCAGTAGGTATCATCATCTGAGCTGCACACCAGCACAATGGCTGTATCCACCCGCCTGATGTGCTCCTGGAAGGCCTCATAGGTGTCCGGCTTATAAAACAGGTCGCAGGTAAAGCCCAGCTCCTTCAGCCCGCTCTTCATACACCCCCAGTCAATGGCGCCGGACTGCTTGGTGGGATAATACCCTGTAGCCTCTGTGGCAAAATGGTACATGTCCAGAGGGGAGCACTCATAGGGGGTCAGGGTGGAATAAATATTGGCCATGCACACCAGCCCGCAGCCAAAGCCCCCGAAGGAGCGTCCCTTGACATAGTACTCACACCACTCGCCGCCCCAGGCATGTCCCTCCTTCCAGGCCCTTGGCCCCTGGGAAAAGGTGTACACCTCATCCTCGCTCAATGTAAGATAATCGTTCCAGCTGCTCAGCTCCTGGGGGCTGCCAAGGCAGGCTGCCGTCTCCCCGCCGCCTGCCCGCAGCCCCGATGAAACCGGCTCTGCCAGGGTCTCCTGCTGCTCCTGCTGCTCTTCCGTTTCCTGCATCACCGGCACCTCCCCGCCCCGAAGAAGCAGGCTCCAGAGCAGCAGGACGGCCAGCGCTGATATCGTCCGTTTCATAAATGGTTGTCCTTCCCAATAAAGTCAAAATTGCGTTTCCCTATATTATATGAGATTTTCCCAATAAATACAAGAAAAATACCCCGGGATTTTCCTGAGGTATTTTTCAGCGGAAGCTTTTCATGTAACAGATCGGTAGGATCTCATCATTTGTTTATCAGTAAATATTTGTTTCTGGCAAAGCAGCGAAACCAGAGTATCGCAACAACAGCTGATATTTCTATTACAGAAATCATAAAATATATCTGAAACTGTACCCGGTCTGCCCCAAGTATATGGAATCGGCTGATCATAAAAAAGATCAGTGATGTTATCCCTTGTAAAAAAATAATTATTGGTAGAATCCTTCTTAGATTCAAAATGGAATACAGTGATATATAGCTGCTTATTATTAGAAAAAGGAACGCACTTGCCCACAGATATGCGACACAATATCTGCCCTGGGAAATATAGCCCGGATAAAAAGATAACACTGCAAGGAATAAGGCCCCTGTAAAAAAGGCAGCGCACACTCCCATTAAAATCTTTGTATGGCCTTGTTTCGAATCGTCTATACTGTCTAAACCGCATTTTCTAACCACAAAATATTCCAGAACAGGAAACACAATATTGGCAAGCATAACAACCACTCCAAAATTCCATCCATACCACGTATCATTTAAAACAAAAGCCTCCACCAGGAAACGAATCACCAATAACACGATAAACAGGAACAGGGGACTACTCAGAAGAAGCCTGCACCGTTCCAGTGTGCTGCATCCCAGATCATAATTTTCCTGTATAATATGGAGGATACTAAGACTTTTCCGAATCTCACCCTCTGTTCTTCCTGCACCTTTTTCCTGTTCAAACCATTCATTATAATTCTCTACAATCTCAATCGTGTCATGATAAGAATGGCTGAAAGAAAGTCCCAAGGCCAGCATATTTAAAAACAGATTTTTATTTTTCATAAACGCTGACAACAGATCTGCTATGCTGTCAGCCCATAGTATGGAGCAGGCCAGAATGTCGCTTTCAGCAATGGGGGGCTTCAATCCCCAGCAATCCCTCTGCATTTTCCGTAAGAAGCTTCTCCCTGATATCAGCAAGCTTCTCATCTGCCAAAAGCTTCTTCACCTTCTCCCCAATCATGGGAATCGGAGTATAGGGAAAATCCCCGCCAAACAGAAGGTGTTTCTCGTCCGCCAGGGTTTGCACAATCGAAATGCCTCTGGGATAAATATCTCCGGCCAGGTCAAAATACAGAGAATTCAGGCTCTTTGTCACATCCACGGCCCGCCCCATGCCCTTGGAGGCCAAAAGCCGTGTGATTCCGGTGAGCCGGTCAATGATATTGGGTAAAAAGGAGCCGCAGTGGGGCACCACCACCCGCACATGCGGATATTCCTCCAATGCTCCTGTGGCAATCAGATTCACCACTGCCCGGGTGGTATCATTGATAAATTCCAACAGGGGCAGGGGCCCGCTGGTAAAGCATCCCTCCGGCACCACCGGCGGCTTAGAGGGGTGGATGATCATGACAGCCGCCCTTGCATCCAGCTCTGCCATCAGGGGCCTTAAGGTCTCATCCCCCAGGTACAGCCCGTTGGCCTGGCTTGGCACCTTCACAGCCCTGGCTCCCAGCTTGTCAAATCCATACCGCATTTCCTGAATTGCCAGCTCCACATTGGGCAGGGGCAGGCAGGCGGCAAAGGAAAGCTGTCCGGGGTATTTCCGGCAAAGGTCTGCCGCCTCCTCATTGATGCTTCGGCACAGCTCTGCCGAAAAGCTGTCGTCCCCAAAATGCGGATGGGGCGTGGACAGGGACAGCAGCGCATGGCTGATCCCGCAGGTTTCCATGTATTCCAGCTGCATATCCAGGCTCCATTCCGGAATCGGAAAGCCATCCTCCTGGATGCGGCCATGCCTTTTCAGCGCAGCTACATAGTCTTGGGTAAGAAAGTGGCAATGGGTGTCAATGATCTTTGGCATAAAATCACTCCTTTTTGTAGTAGGATCACTCCTGTTGAAATGATACTACCACCTCTCCGATGCCGCAGTCAATATCCATTTTCCGATCCGCATGATGATCGATCCGTTTGCTGGCGCCAAGGCCTCCGTATGTGCTGCCTCCCAGCTGCACATTTCCGATGCCGCATTGGATCTCATAATCATAGTCCTCCTCTTTTCCGTTGACCGTAAGGCTCAGATGGCCGATGCCGCATTCCAGGCTGCAGTCCTCGGCAGTTACATCGCCAATCCTTAGGTTGCCCACGCCGCACTCTCCCGTCAGCTTCTCAGTCCGCAGGCCGGATACCTCCATCTCCCCGGCGCCAACCCCCAGTTCAATCTCCTTGGCGTCAATGAGCCGTTTTGCCCCATTCCCTTCCAGCCTCCCGGCGCCAATCACAAGCTGGACCTGATCTGCCAGAAGCAGGGTATCCAGCATAACATCCGCACCGCCAAATCCCATCTCCATTTCTGTAAATCTGTAATCCTCGGGAAGGCGGATAATCAGGGCAGCATCCGATATTCCGTGCTTCATACGGAGAATCTTTTTGTCTACCCGGTCCCGGATCTTGAGCACAGGCCCCTCCTGGCTGCATTTCACATCCCGGTCATAATTTCCCCAGATATTCCGATAATTGCTCTCAATCTCGATCTTCCCGCTTTCAGACTTCTCAATCTGCACGGTCCCAAACTTATATTCGATATCAAGCTCGCGTATCTCTGCCGGATCAAAGGTATACGCATCCTCCTTCCAGCCTGCTTCCAGCTTATCGCTGTCTATCGTCCAATTCTTCATTCCCCAGTCCATATCCTCGTCTGCCTCCCAATTCCAATCATCATACCAGTCATCCCAATCCCAGCCGATAAACCGGCCAATATCCCAGGATCCGACAGAGAGCCTTCCGTCCTCTACCATCCCCCACAACTGCCCGCGGCTGAACCCCAGACAGGCGGCCGTCACAAAGCACAGAAGCCCAACTCCTATCAGAATCCCGCAAATAATCAGACAGATTTTTGTAAAATTTTTCATACTGTACATCCTCCCTTCCGAATTCTCTGAACCAATCTCTTACACAGGGAACGGATCCCCCGCACCGCCCAGGGTGCAAAAGCCCCAAAGAGCCAAACGCAGATCACTGTACTAAGAAGGGCAAAGGCCAGTACCAGAAGACCTGCTCCCAGAAGCACTGCGCCAACGGCGCCAGCGCCGCCGCCAAATGCCACTAAAGCTGTCACCACCAGTGCAAAGCCCGCCAGATACAGAGAAAATGCAATCGCCACAGCCGCTACCACAATGCCAAATATTCCACCCAATACTCCCAGGAGCAGTCCCAGCAGGCCCCCAAGCAAGCCCAGCCAAATGGGGCAGGTCAGAACCGCCACAATTACGATCATTACAATCTTGAAGGTATTATCCTCCTTCGCCTTACCGCCCTTGTCAGCCTGGGTGTATCCGTTCTCTGACTGGCCATATCCATTACCCGCCTGGGTGTATCCGTTCTCTGACTGGCCATATCCATTGCCCGCCTGGGTATATCCACTCTCTGACTGGGTATATTCCCTTCCTGTGCCCTCATATTTCACCGGCACAGCCACATTTGGGGCTGCTTCCTCTGCCTCTCTTCTGCTTTCTTCCTCCCGGCCGGCCTCCAGATTCATCTCCGCCTTGATGCTGGCCGCCACCTTCTCCGGGGACTCCAGTTCACGGATCACACGTTCCTCATTCTCCTCCCCCGCATCCTCAAAATAGCTGTGGTAGAAGGCCATGGCCTCCACCCGCTCTTCCGTGGGAATATCCATCAACAGCTTCTCCAGCCGTGCCATAAATTCTTTTCTGCTCATATTGACTCCTCTCCCGAAAACAGCAATGATATTTTGGAAGCGTAATCTTCCCATTCCCTTCTATAATCGGCCAGCTGTTCGCCGCCTCTGGCTGTAATCTTGTAATACCTGCGGTTTCTTCCACCGCATTCCTGATCGTAGACCTCCAGGCAGCCATCCTTCTGCAGCCTCCGCAATACTGGATACAGGGTAGATTCCGAAATCTCAATGGCTCTGCGCACATCCTGGGTAATTTTGTACCCATAGGTTCCGTCCTCCTCCTTGCATACAACTGCCAGCACAATGGCATCCAGGAGGGCTGCACCTGTGTTAAATACCATGCCACCACTCCTTGTATAATATTATTTTATGCATATTACTATTTTATGATTAATACTATATACCATATAATATTATTTGTCAACAAAAAAATACTTTTTCTTGCTTTGTCCTGTCCCTTTCGTTTTGGGCAAAACAATGAATGCGCTCTGCGCATTCTTCGCGCCCGAGCGGTGCCGTTCACGGCTAATTTTATCTCCGCGAGGTGCGCATCCCGCCCGGAGGGCTTTTTGTGATATCGGAAATCCGGAGGAATTTCCGATATCATAAAAAAAGACGCATGGTTTCTATTTCTGTTCCATACGCCTTTATACTGTATTTGATATGATTCTAATGCACGGCTTTCCCCTGTTTGACCGCAAGGATTCAAGCTTACAGATCCTGCCCTTCAAAATCCCGTACCGCCTTGTAAAAGGCTGCCAGCGTCATCACAAGGTACAACGCTGCCCCGGCCAGCAGAAAAATCAGCTTCTCGCCCAAATACCGGGGATCCGAAGTATCCATATGGTCCCGCAGAAAAGGCAGGATGTGCGTCAGCGTCTCCGCTGCCCCGATATACAAAAAGATCACTGCTGAGGATACAACAAATGCCTTCCCAACCTTACGGACATCTTGATAATAAATTCCGAAAAATACAAGATGGAACAGGCCCAGCATCACAAAAGCAAGCCCGAACAGCGGGATATTGGCATCCATCCCCACCTGATTCCCCGGCAGCCCCATATGCTGCCGCACTGCTGCAAATGGAACTGCCACTGCCATCTGGCACAGCTCCAGCCCCACCACCAGGGCAAACCGAGCCTTCACAACATCCCGTTTTCGCACCGGAAGGAGCATGGTAAATGACACGTCCTGATTTTCCCGCCCTGTGAGACAAGTAAAAAACACTGCCAGGCTGGTATAGAAAAAAATTACCCCATAGGGATAATTGGGAATCAGGAGCATGGCGGACAGCAGCAGAAAGATCGGCGCCGTTGGGTGCATTGCAAGCATAATTTCTTTATAAATCAATTTTTTCATAGCTGCCCTCCCATCTACTTTTCCGCGCTTCCTGCTCCAGCCCGATCATGATCTCCTCCAGGCTGTCCTGGGGATAGGCAGCCGCAAACTCCTGCAGGCTTAAGGCGCTGTGGATCCGCCCCTCCTGGATGTAAATGATATCGTCCGCACATTTTTCCAGATCCGAGATAATATGGGTGGAAAAAAGAATCGTCAGCCCCCTTACCTCAATGACCTTCATAGGCGTCCTCCCCTCTCACCGCTCTGCTCCGGATCCCCTGGTTTTTTGGAATAGCCCAGCATTTCCAGCAGTCCATCCTCCTTCACCATGGCCAGGCCCTGGTTAATATCCCCAAGCATCACCAGGGTATCTCCAGCCTGAATATCAAATATCCTCCTGGCCCGGCTGGGAATCACAATCTGTCCCCGTTCCCCCACCGTCACGGCTCCAAACACATATTTCCCCTTGGGTGGCAGCGGCCCTGCCGGTGTCTCACCGCCGGAATAATTCACCAGGTCGTCCAGGCTCACATTGAATATATCTGCGATTCGGCTGCAGCTATCAATGTCCGGCACACTGTCTCCGTTTTCCCACTTTGCGATGGTCTGGCGGGCGACGCCGATGCGCTCTGCTATTTGCTCCTGGGTCAGATTGGCGGCCTTCCGCAGATTCAGAATATTTCGTGCAATCATACTTTTCACTCCCTCTATTTCAAGTAGGATATCTTGAATTATAGCGGTACTCTGTACGATTGTCCAGCATCTGATGTTAACACACTGCGCCAATTCCTGTTAAAATTCATTGCATTCGGACAGCCGCCCATAGCTCACTCCAGCAAAAGCTCCTCCACTGTCACAAACTGATACCCCTCCGCCTTCAGGCGGTCAACCACCTCCAGAGCTGCCTTTACGGAGGACTCCGAGGCATCATGCATCAGAATAATGTCCCCGTCCTGCACCTTGCCTGTCACACGTTTCACCACAGCGGCAGTATCGCTGGTAGCCCAGTCCCGGGGATCCACATCCCACAATACCTCTATCATAATGGTTTCGCAGTCCAGGCCATCCTTCCAGTCCCCATAGGGCGGCCGCAAATACAGGGGATACTCCCCGGTAATTCCATGAATCAGCTCATTGGTGCGCTCCACCTGCCCGCAGGCTGCCTCATCGCTGAGGCGGCTCAGCTGCTCATGCTGGTAGGAATGATTCCCGATGATATGCCCCTGCTTCTGGATTTCCTCCACAATCTCCGGATGCTTCTCCACTTCCTTCCCCAGCAGAAAAAACGTGGCTTTCACACCACGTTCCGACAGGCCCGCCAGCAGCGGTTCCGTATAGTAAGGGTTTGGCCCGTCATCAAAGGTCAGGGCCACACGCTTCCCCATCTCCCGGTAGGGATCTGCCGCCGCCCCCGCTTCTGCTTCTGTTGCCCCTCCAAAAGCAGGCATCCCTTCTCTGGTCCGGGCAGTCTGTTCCCGGTAATAGGAGACTGACAGGACAGCTGCAATCATATATACAAAAATACCGTCAACAAAAAGCATCTTTTTCCAGGTGGATTTCATGAAAATCCCTCCTGCCCATTGTTGGTACAGTATATGCAGGCATGATATATAATATGATACCAGGGTCAAAAGGTCAATAAATCCGATGCAAGCTGGCTTGCAAGAGGATTTTTGAACTTGGGACCCGCAAAACACCGAAAAGTAGCCATTTTTCGTAGAAAAATGAGCGGATTTGAGGTGTTTTAGGATTGCGGGAGCATGAAATGCGGAGCAATCCGTGGTATCATAGGGGTCAAAATACCTTTTGACCCCAACATCATAATATGAACTGCCCGACAAAGAGGGCATTTGCATTTTGTGCATGGCAAATAAGGCTTTTCTGATTTCATGCTCCCAGCAGCATACACATCACCGGGATCGTAGCCATGGAGCACAGGGTAGAAAATACCACTGCAATGGAGGCCGCCTTTCCCTGCTCCCGAAAGGGTGCGGAGCCCATAGCCACCAGGGAAGCAATGGGCATCCCCACTGTGATAGTTGCAATTTTAACAATCTCATTGTTGGGGATCAGAAGCCCCACACCAAAATAAGTCAGCAGCGGCAGCAGAATCAGCCGGAATGCGGCCACAAAATAAACACGCTTCTCCGTAAAAAGCTCCCGAAGAGGATATCCTGCAATGCTGCAGCCAATCACCATCATAGACAGGGGCATGCAGACATTCCCAATAAAACTGCAGGTCTCTGATACAATGCCAGGCAGCGGAATCCTGCAAAAATAGATCACCAATGCCAGGATGGAAGCAATCACCCCGTTGTTGGCCACCTGGCGCACTACGGCCAGCCGTTCTCTGGGCCTTAAGGGCCTGTCCGGCTTATACTCGTCCACCTGGGCATCCCGGCGGATCAAAATCATCCCCAGGGAGAAAAACATCAGGTTGAAGGCCATATGGAAAATCGTTGTATAGAAAATTGCCTGGTTTCCAAACAGCGCAGACACCACCGGATAGCCCATAAAGGAATTGTTGGAAAAAATCAGCATGCACATATAGGTGCCCCGCAGCGTCACCGGAACCCGCAAAAAACGCACCAGCACCCAGGCGATCAGCGGGAAGATGCAGTAGCACAACAGTCCAGCCAGAAACAGCACCAATACTTCCCCCTGATTCCCCTCAATCCCTGCCACAGAGCTGATGATCAGAAAGGGCAGCACATAATTGACGATCATCGTGGACAGGCGCTTGCTGGTGCCTTCGTCCAGGATCCCCCTTTTATTCAGATAATACCCCAGCAGCAAGGCTGCCAGGAGCTTACACATGGTTACAGCAATTACCATTTCACACACTCACTTTCACACAACTCACCCTTGCTTCTGATAGCGTTCCAGCTCTGCCCGAAGCCTCCGGTTCTCTTCCTCTGCCAGGTCAGCCCGTTGCCTCTCTTGTTCCTTTGCCTTCCTCTCTTGTTCCTTTGCCTTCCTCTCCCGTTCCGTGTTGATCCGCTCTTCTGCGCGAGCCTCTTCCCGTTCCAGCTCCAGCTGTCTTTCAAATGTATAATCCAACTGTGTCATCTTCGCCACCTCCCAACGACGTCTCTTTAAAAAATCCCGTAAAATATTTTCCTCAATGCAGCGGTCTATGGCCATCTCAATGATCTGGCCAAGCTCCAGCTCCCTGTATTCCTTCCGGAATCCACGCACATAATCCACAAAGGCCATATACTCCCCAAGCACAGGACATCTGGCCAGCAGCTTCTGGTTCTTTCCCTGATTAATATTATAGACCTTGCACTTCAGCTCCAGCTCTGGCTCCTCCGTCAAATTAGAAAATGCTTCCGACAGCCTTAACTCATACTGCTCCGGCTGATCCTCCAAGCCATTATAGAATACCACAAACCGCGGTCTCGGAATCCTTACCAGCTTTCGCCCATAGATATTCTGATTCCTGACCCATTGCTCCAGAATATTTGTAACATAGATCAGCTCCCGCAATGGCATGTTGGGGCATACCGTGGATTCGTGCTCATATATATTGAGATCCATACCAAGGAAAAAGGACGCGTCGTTTCGCACTGACAGTGAAATCCCCCGCTCCAGTGTACAGATTTCCACCATGCCCGGATTCTGATAGCCGGAATCGTTTAACGCATTATAGACCTCCAGCGCGTATCTTGGATCCTCCAGCAGCATACCAAATACATCACTTTTATATTCCCTGTTTCCTACCATAGAAATTCCTCCTTCTCTCCTGCAGGAATCCTATGGTAATTCACCCTCCCAAAATTCCTGCTTCTAAAATAATTTGATGATTGATTGTAAAAGCATGAATTTTCGTGATAAATGAATTAACTCCATGAATTGTGACAGGTATGCAGCATCCAAGGCCATACCGAATATGAAAAAATGCTTTGGAAAAAGTATAGCATATCCGGCAATGGCTGGCAAATACTTTTTTCATGCCTATCATTATGCCCATAATTACGAAAACAGCCCAACCGGCCCTCCCAGCACCTCCTTCACCACCCGGACATACTGCCGCTCGTCCGGGGCCTGCCGCCAGTTCACCAGGGAAATCCGCCCCTGTACAATCTCAATAGCCGCCACGCTGTAGGGATGGATGCCGCTGCCGGTATTGAAATACCACCCCTTCTCCCCTTCCTGGGGAAAATGGGGCCTGTGGGTATGGCCTGCTGCCAGCATCTGCTGATGCTCCCTGGCCCAATTGGCCATCCGCTTCTCCACCCGCTCCTTCTTCCGGTAGTTCTTGGCCGCGCTGGTGGGATCGCGGATTCCAAGCTGCTCCAAAGGCCGCCACAGATACCGCACCAGGAACCGGGTCAGCCCCCAGAGGTAATCGTTCATCAGATCCCCCTGGTGGCCATGGATCAGAAACAGATCCCTGCCGCTCTGGCAATCCTTCAGCACCACGCTTTCACAGACCGGAGCCTCAATCCCTCCCGGCAGCTTCAGGCCGCAGCATTTTTTCCGGTCATGGTTCCCATAGAGCATATACAGGCGGTTCTGCCTTAAGAAGCATGCCAGCAGTTCAAAGACATCCCGGTGAATCTCTGCAATCTCGCTGATCCGCTTATTCTCCCACAGTTCATCCCCGTCCCCCAGTTCCAGATAAGTAAATCCCCTGTCATAATACTCCTCCAGCGCTGCCAGGTATATCGTCTTGTTGTGGGCAAAATTATCGTTCCAGCCGCCGCAGCCCCGATGGCAGTCACTCATCATCACATAGGGCCGGTGGACGGAAAAGGGAACGCAGACTGCCCTCTGCCGCGCCTTTTCCAGCCGCCGTTCATAGAGCCCCATCTACTGATCCCCCGATGCAAATCGGTTCCGTCCCAGGCCCTCCAGCTTATGGTACAGAAGGGGCATCCGTGCCTTTAAAGCCATCAGCTTATCGTAGGCATGGGTGTAGTCTGCGGTAACCATTGCAAACAGGCGGCAGTTGCGGCGGTTTTCCCACTGCTTGACCCTGGAAAACAATCTCCCTCTTGTAATAGGCTGACGTGTATGGGGCTTTGTAAAATGAATCCACACCGTATTGCGCACAATACTGATCTCCTCGTTGGTGTAGCCGGCCTCCTGAAGCCCCATGAGGAAGGCATCCCGCATCTGTGCCTCCGGCAGCGTTATCTCAATGTCCATCACCAGATCCTTGGGATTGGAATATTCCCCCAGGGAGAATCCCGTCAGCCACCAATGGTAGCCCCGCCGAAGGAACATGCCCCGTCCCTTTTTCCAGAGCACAAACTGCACGGCCAGGGTGTCCTCATCTGATACGCTCTGATAGAACAGCTCCGGCAGCAGCATCGTATCCCACAGCTTCTCCTTTGGCAGGTAATAGACCCCTACCTCCGCCCCGGTGGCGATTCCGTACTGGCCCTTCCAGAATTCGATCAGCCACCTTTTGTCCTTGTACTCAAAATAAACAGGCTCGCAGTCAATGATCATATTCAGCGGGGCAGCCGCCTCATCGAACATACGCCCATAGCCGTATTTCCTCTGCCAGCTGTCCATACGGGAATAAAATATATTCTGCCTCCCGTCATAGGCAAAGCCAAAGAGCTCGATCAGCTCATTCAGCTTTGCCTGCTTCTCCCTGTCGTTAAGCACCGGCAGCTGAACCGGGATTCTGGCCATCCTGCGCTGCTCTAAATGCTCATACAGCATCACCCCCAGGATTGTCAGCAAAATATAAAACAATAAAATTAAAAATGCATATTCCATGAATCGACCTCCAGGTGTCTTATTCATAGCATATGCATTTTCCTATCATGGGTTCCTGTTTTTAAAATCCAGGCTCCCCCTTAACGCTCCATCTTCCAAAAGGCAGCCGAATAGGGTGCAAGCTCCGTGCCTCCTCCAAAGTCCACCATCTCGCCGCTGATCAGGTCTACCGCCGTTCCGCAGCCAGCATCAAAATGAGCAATGAAGGGCTCCTCGTCCGCATTGATGGCCACGCATACCCGCTCCTTGTCCGAACGCCGCTCAAAAATACATTGACGGTTGGTCAGCAGGATGGAGCGGAATCCCCCGTAATTCAGCCCGTCGCTGTTCCTCTTTGCCGCTGCCAGCTTGCTGATCCATGCGGTCAGCTCATTTTCCACAGGCTCCTCAAAGCAGGGGCGCAGGGCCGGGTCGCCCTCACTCTTATCACCCTTGGCTCCCCACTCGCTGCCGTAGTAGACGCAGGGGATCCCAGGCATACCAAAGCACAATGCATAGATTAAGGGCAGATGCTTTTCGTTCTGCAGAATACTGGCCACCCTAGTCACATCATGGTTATCCACAAAGGACAACAGATGCTTGCCGCGGTACAAGGTCCAGTTCTCCGGCCCAAACTGCCGGAGCAGGGAATGGGTGATCTCAAACATGTTCATGCTGTTGAAGCTGGAGTGCAGCCCCTTGTAGCACTCATAATTGGTAGCGGAATGCAGCATTTCATCGTTGACCAGCATCTTGTAATCTCCGTGAAGCATTTCCCCAAGAAGGAAAAAGTCCTCCTTTTTGCTGTCGCAATGGCTCCGAAGCCGCCGGACAAAATCATGATCCAGGCAGTAGGCCACATCCAGCCGCAGGCCGTCAATGCCAAATTCCTCAATCCAAAAATCCACTGCCTCCAGAATATGGTCCACCACCTGGGGATTCTTCAGATTCAGCTTCACCAGGTCGTAGTTTCCCTCCCAGCCCTCATACCACAGGCCGTCGTTATAGTTGGAATTGCCGCCAAAATTAATGTGGAACCAGTCCTTGTAGGGGGAGCTCTCCCGGTTCTTCCTGACATCCTCAAAGGCCCAGAAGCCCCGGCCCGCGTGGTTGAATACACCGTCTAAGACCACCCGGATCCCCGCCTCGTGAAGGGCGTCGCAGACCTCCTTGAAATCCTCATTGGTTCCCAGGCGCACATCGATTTTCTTATAGTCTCTGGTATTGTATCCATGGGTATCCGACTCAAATACCGGCGAAAAATAAATGGCGTTTGCCCCCAGCTCTTTGATATGCCCAATCCAGTCCATCACCTTGCGGATCCGGTGCTCCAACACCCCGTCATTCTCAAATGGCGCTCCGCAGAACCCCAGGGGATAAATTTGATAAAACACGCTTTCATTTGCCCACATACTACTACCTCTTTCCTATTTTATTGAACACTCGTTGAGGAATTGCAAATCCAAACACAATTCCCAGAGCAATTGCTCCCGCAATTTTAAAGGTTTCCAGACCCTTTGCCGAAAACTGGGCCAGGTCATTCATCAAAAGATAATACGCTGTATAATAAATACCGGCCCCCGGCACCAGCACAAAGATACCGGTGATCAAAAACACGGTCACCGGACATTTCCGCCAGGATGAAAAACCGCGGGCTGCCAGGGTCAGGATCACTGTAGCCCCCATGGATGCCAGGGCCACGCCTACGCCCGCCCGGATAAAGAGCAGATAGGCCAGCCAGGCCAGGCCTCCGTTCACCCCGCAGAAGAAATATTCCTTCCGCGGCGCATTGAACAGGATGGCAAAGGCCAGGGTTCCCACCATGGATGCAATCACCTGCAGTATCATAAGCCCGCACCTCCAAACATCTGAAATACACGTACCGCCCCGCCTACGCCCACCGCAATGCAGGCAGCTGTCATCAGGGCATCTGCCAGATGGATACAGCCCGACAGATAGTCGCCGTTAAAAAGCTCCCGAATTGAGGTGGTCAGGGCCACTCCCGGCACCAGCAGGATTATAACTCCAATGATCACCTTGTCCTGCAAAAATACCAGCCCCAGAGCTGCCAGTCCAAAGCTTATGACGGACACCAGGGCGCTCCCCAGGATATTAACTATAAATTTTGACAGCTTTGCTCTTGACGCTACCATCAAAAAGCACTGCAGAATCACACCCAGCACAAAGGCCATCAGGCATTCCTGCCAGCGGCAGCCATAGAGATAGCCGAATCCCACACAGCCCATCCCGCCGGCCAAAAGCCTGCTCCAGGTCTTGCCCTGGGACAGCCTCCTGCAGTATTCCAGCCGCTCATAAGCCTCTGAAAGGGACAGCTGCCCTTCATGAATCTCCCGGGACAGCTGATTCAGCTCTGTGATCTGCTCTAAATGCACGCTTCCCAGAGGAACGTTGCGCACCATGCTTCCCCGGTCGGCGCGTTCCTCATGTATGGTGGCAAAAATGCCATTGGACACCACAAACACGTGATGATCCTCAATCCCATAGGCCTGCAGAACCAGGCTGATGGTATCCTGGACGCGGTAGATCTCCCCGCCGCTTTTGAGCATCAGCTCTCCGATGGATACCGCCAATTTTAATATTTTCTGACTTTCCTCCATACACCTTCCTCCGTCTGAAATCATCTTACCAAGTCCGATTTCCCTTGTCAACCGCTTTCTTTTTGTTTATAATGGAAAAGAATCATCGCAATTTATAGTATAACCCAACAGGAGGCATTTTTATGATAAGCGAAATCAGAGATATCAACCTGGCCGAGTCCGGGGAACACAAGATTGACTGGGTGAAGAAGAACTGCCCGCTGCTCCGCAGCCTGGAGGAGGAGTTTGCTGCGGCAAAGCCCTTTTCCGGCATCCGTATCGCCCTCTCCATCCACTTAGAGGCCAAGACCGCATATCTGTGCAAGGTTCTGGCTGCGGGAGGCGCAGAGATGTTCATCACCGGAAGCAACCCCCTCTCCACCCAGGACGATGTAGCCGCAGCTCTGGTGGCTGCCGGGCTCAATGTATTTGCCTGGTATGATTCCACCCCGGAGGAATACGAGCACCATATCAGCCGTGTGCTGGAGAATGACTGCAACATCATCATTGATGACGGCGGGGACCTGGTGAACACCCTCCACACCAAATATCCGGACAAGATTGCCCATGTGATCGGCGGCTGTGAGGAGACCACCACCGGTATTATCCGCCTGATTGCCATGGCCAACAAGGGCGAATTGCAGTTCCCCATGGTACTGGTGAACAATGCGGACTGCAAGCATCTGTTTGACAACCGCTACGGCACCGGCCAGTCGGTTTTCGACGGCATCAACCGCACCACCAACCTGATCGTGGCAGGGAAATATGTAGTTGTGGCCGGCTACGGCTGGTGCGGCAAGGGCGTTGCCATGCGGGCCAAGGGCCTGGGAGCCCGGGTCATCGTCACAGAGATTGACCCCATCAAGGCCATTGAGGCTGTCATGGACGGCTTTGACGTGATGCCCATGAACGAGGCTGCCAAGGTAGGCGATTTCTTCATCACCGTGACAGGCTGCGCCGGCGTCATCGACGAGGAGGATTTCAAGGTAATGAAGAACGGCGCCATCCTCTGCAATGCAGGCCATTTTGACGTGGAGATCGACATGAAGCGTCTCCGGGAGATCGCCCTTGACACCATCGACCAGCGGAAGAATATCGTAGGCTACCAGATCTCCAAGGATCAGTGGATCTACGTGCTGGCAGAGGGACGCCTGGTGAACCTGGCTGCCGGGGACGGCCATCCCGCCGAGATCATGGACATGAGCTTTGCCATCCAGGCTTTGAGCGCCAAGTATCTGGTGGAGCACAAGGGACAGCTTACCGAGAAGCTCATCAATGTACCCCGGGAGGTGGACCTGGAGGTAGCCAGAAGGAAGCTCTCCTTCCTTGGCAAGCAGATCGACATGCTGACAGACGCTCAGGTGGAGTATCTGAATTCCTCTTCCCTGTAAAATGAGACAATACAAAGGGAAACGCCCGAATCATCCCAGACGTTTCCCTTTTCTTACAAATTCTTTTTCCTTCTACTGCAAATGGGCATCCCACATCCCGCAGAACGCATCCA